>CALEKU010000029.1 GCA_937902745.1 uncultured Armatimonadota bacterium | reverse complement strand
CCCCCAGCGGCGCAGCCGCGACTGAGCCGCCCTGCGGGCGTGGGGGGAGGGGTGGCCCGAGGGACGAGGGCCGGGGAGGGGGGCCACTCCCGCGAGGGGGGGCTCCCGCCGCTTTGGCCCCGCGCACCGCGTTCACCACGCTCTGCGGCGCGAACAGCAGCGGCGTGTACGCCAGGTCGCACACGGAAAAGCCGACCTCCTCAACCAGGCGCGTGAGCGTCCGCGGGGTGAAGCCCCACAGGTGGCGCGGCAGGTCCAGGTGGTACCACGCGGAGCCGAAGACGCGCGCCTCCAGGCTTCCCGCATTCGGCAGTGCCAGGAGCAGCAGACCGCCCGGGCGCAGCAGGCGCAGGCAGTCCGCCAGCGTCGCGCGCGGGTCCGGGACGTGTTCGAGGACGTGGACGAGCGAGATCAGGTCGAAGGACGCGTCCGGCTCGGGCAGTGTGTCGAGTGTGCCGTCGTGGATTGCCCCGCCGGCGACGCGCCCCCGGGCAAGCGCGGCGGCCACGGGGTCCGTTTCCGTGCCCGCCACCTGCCACCCGCGCGTCGCCAGCGCCGCCAGGAACCGTCCGTCGCCGCAGCCGACATCGAGCGCGCGGCGTGTTTCGGGACCGGTAGCGGCGGGCGCGAACGAGCCGGCCTTGTCCGCGAGGCGGGCGGTATAGGCGTCCAGGCGCTTGCCGACCTCGCTGTTTTCATCCTCCGCGCGAGCGTAGGTGGCGGGGGCGTAGTAGCGTGCCATCTCGCTCTCGGGTGGGCGCGGGTCCAGGCGCCGGGTGCCGCACCGGGCGCAGCGCACGGCCCGGAAGGTCTTCTCGCCCCCGAGCAGCAGGTCGCGCCCGGTGCGCCAGGGCAGGGCGTCGGTCATTCCACAGACGCAGCAGGACAGGGCAGTGGTAGTGCTCATGCGGCCGACCTCACAAAGGGTTTGGCGAGGTGGACCCAGGGAAAGCGCCCGGTGAGGGCGTCGGTCAACTCGCGGGCGTGGTCGCCGTCGCGGGCGAGCCCGAAGATGCAGGAGCCGCTGCCGCAGAGCAGGGCGCGCACGGCGCCCGCCTCGGCGACGGCGACGTGCGCCTCCGCGACCTCGGGGAAGGCGGGGAGGACGGCGGCCTCGAAGTCGTTGCCAAGCGCCGCCCCGATGGCTTCCGGCGTCGGGGCATCCGAGCGCAGAACGTCGAGCAGGCGTTCCGTCGCCCGCCCCGGCTTCCGGTCCGGCAGGGCGTCGAGCAGGCGGTAGGCGGGCCCGGTGGGGACGCCCACCGCGGGCTTGACCAGCACCCCGTAGAGCGGGGGAAGGGGGGCGTCCAGCGGCTCGACCCGTTCGCCGCGTCCCCACATCCGCACCGGCCCGTCGTACAGGAAGAGGGACACATCGGAGCCGAGCGAGGCCGCCACGACGAGTAGTTCCGCGTCCGAAGACGGCACGTCCGTCAGGGCGCGCAAGCCGCGCAGCACAGCCGCCGCGTCACTGCTCCCGCCGCCCAGCCCCGCCTCGAACGGTAGGTGCTTCTCCAGCGCGATCCGGAGCGCTGCCGGCGCAGCAGCGGGGAAGGCGGCCAGAAACGAAGTCGCGGCCCGGTAGGCAAGGTTGCCGTCGCCGGTCGGCAGGGCCGGGTCGCTGCAGGACAGGCGGACACCGCTCTCCCCATCCGGCAGCGCGGGCACGGCCTCGATGGTCAGCACATCAGCGGGCGAGAACGTGGCGACAACGCTCTCCAGGTCGTGAAAGCCGTCCGGGCGCGGCGGGAACACGTCCAGGGTGAGGTTTACCTTGCAGGGGGCCGCTATAGTCACTTCGCGGCGCCTTCCTCTGCGGCGGCTTCGCCTGCGGGCGTGTCCCGGCGCAGGTAGATGCGCGTCACGCTGCCCTGCTTCGGGGTGACGCGGCGCCAGCCCGAGCGTGCAACGCGCAGCGTGGTGCCCTTCTTGTCCAGGCGCACCGTCGCCAGGTCCGATACCGCGATGCTGCCGGAGGCCGCGTCCGCCGCGGCGACCCGGTAGCGGCTCTGCGCCAGCGGCACCCACGCGGGCAGGCGCACGGGGAGTGAGCCACTCGCCGCCCGCGCCACCACATCCGACATCGCGCGCAGCAGGTCGCGCGGGGTGACATCCTGAATGGCGTAGAGCGCCCGGCCGAGCAGGCGCGAGCCAAATGCCTGATCGAAGGCGAGAGCCGCGCCGATGTACAGGTCCATCCCCGTGGTGTCGGTGCGTCCCCAGGCGGGCGCGTTCGGACCGGCGGCATCGAACCGGGCAATAAGCGGGGCGATCTGGCGCCGGTGGTACAACTCCAGGTCGGGTAGGCTGGTGCCGTCCTGATAGTCCGTGGTTTCGGCGGAAACGGCCTCCTCATACAGCCACTTGAAGTACAGCCGCTCGCCCAAATAGCCGGACGCGTCGGACTCCGGCTCAGAGTAGCCGCGCGCAGCCGGGAGCGTGGCGTGCCCCCATTCATGGACCACCGTACGCGTCCACTCCAGAGGGGTGCGAGGCGTTCCTGCACCGAACACGTAGACCTCATGCCCCCGCGTTTCGCCGCCGAGCAGGGCCGCGGCCTTCGGCGTATCCGGACTCAGGTACACTGCCGCCGCGGGTGCGGCGCGCGGGAACGCGGCGTCTCGGCCGAAGCGCTCCCGGTGCAGCCGAAGCAGACGCGCGACCAGGCGGGCCGTGGTCACTGCCTGTGTGCGCTGGTCCGGCTCGTGGTGCAGCGTGACACGCCGCACCAGCCTCCCGCTGCCGCCCTCCGGCTCGTACACGGCGACCACGCGCGAGAAGCGCAGGCCGTACCGACGCTCTTCCACCGGATAGGGGGCGGCGTGACGCTCGGGAGCGACCACGACATAGCCGCCCGGCAGGGACTCCACGGCGGCGTCCGGCGCGGCGCCAGTGAGGGCTTTCGCGTCCGCCGCAGACGGGGGCGGCATCTGCGCGGCGGCGCACAGGGGGAGGAGTGTGAGCGCCGCGGCCGCGAGGACGACAGCAGATGCCGGGGACAGTCGAGCAGCAGCGGCGGCGGTTGGGCGGCGACGGCGGGGCATCTTGACCGGCATTATAGCATGGATGCCTACGGCTCCCAACTCTGCCCGGAGCGGGGGAAGACCGCGTGGTCGCGCCCCGCCTGCAGCACCCGCACCCCCGGATCGACCACGATGCTCGCGGGCTCGTGCTCCGTGCGGATGGTGCAGGTCACGCCCTTATCGCCCGCAGGGACCACCACACGGCGGGTGCTGAGGATGCCGCCCACGCGGCTCTTCAGAGCCACCACCACCGGGAGGTCCGCACCCGTCCCCTCGTTTGTGACGCGGAAGGTCACCTCCGTGACTGCCTTTGCGCTCTTGCCCTTACCCGTCTTCACCTCAGCGCGCTTCACGTCAGAGATGCGGAACGCAGGCAGGGCCGTGCCGTCGATCCACTGGGCCACGAAGGCGTCAAAGGCTCGCTTATCCGGCGCATGTGGGCGCAGGGTCGCCGTCAGGTCCGGCAGGAGCGGGTGGTCGTCGCTGTCGCGGTAGCGCGCGACGAACTCCCGCAGACCCCGTAGCATGTTCTCTCGGCCCATTACGTTGTCGGCCAGCATCGCGAACACAAAGCCGCCCCGGTCGTAGGTGACGCTCCCGTCGCCGTGCTTGCCGCCGGTCAGGCGCGAAAGCGGCAGTTCGCTGTCCGCGCTGCGCGCCTCCAGGTACTGCCTCTCGATCGTCTTCAGAAACCGTTGCCGCTGACTATCCCCCTTGACCGTGTCTATCAGGAGCATCGTCGCGAAGTGGGCCAGACCCTCCGACAGGACGTTGCCCCCGGGGCCGTCGCCGGGCACCACCAGGTGCCCCCACCACTGGTGCGCCGCCTCGTGCGCGGCCACCGCGAAGGCGTCGTTGCCCTCGCTCGGGCTGGGGACGGTCAGAAAGCCCATGCTCTCGCTGAAGGTGATATTGGCCGGGAAGCTCTGAGCGTAGTCCGCCATTGACGGGAACTCCGTCAGGCGCAGCTCCGGCCAGGGGTACGGGGCGAACCAGTCGGAGTAGTGGGTGCGCGCCTTCTCCAGCGCCTCCAGCATCTCGTCCACGTTATAGGCGTGGGCGGGGTGGTAATAGACCACCGTGCCCAGCTTGCCCCGCTTCTCTTTGAGGTTCGGGCCGCCCACCACGTTGAAGTCGCGCAGGGGAGTGCGGGGACCGCGCTTCGCCTCCCATACCGTCGTGCGTCGTCCGTTACGCACCCGGTCGGACACCTTGGTCCCGGCGCTGTTGATCGTCCAGTTCTCCGGGGCGGTGATGGCGAGGCGCAGATCCATCGGGGTGGGGGAACCGAACAGGGCGCCCAGACGCCGCTCGTGGTAGCCGACCGGGTGGTCCGGCGGGTCCGAGCGGTTGTCCTCGTCCACGCCTACGCTCTCGATATAGCCGACATAGGGTGCGAACGACTCCGTGAAGCTCGTCAGGACCACGCCGGACGGCAGGAAGAACTCCATGCCACCCCCGCCGTTGCGGGTTACTCCAGAGTCCGGAGCCTCGTACGCGAACCCGATGGTCACCGTCTGGCCCGGCGCGAGCGGCGGGTCCATGTGGAACACCGCAAGGCCCGACCGGTTCTCCGGCTCCCACTCCTCTCCTTCCACAGTCCAGGTCACATTCTTCCAGAAGAACCCGGGCGTAATCGGGATGCGAGGCAGTGGCTCGTCCAGGTGGTTGACCAGCGTCATCGTCCCCTTACCGGAGTACGAGAGCGTTTCCGGGTGCAGATCCAGCGCCATGTCTACCGCCTGCACCCCCGGCACCGGGGCGTCCTTATAGGTGGCGACGTTCTTGCGCCAGTAGTCCTTCATCCGCTCCTCGACGCCCGGTCCTTCGACGCCCGTCGCCACCATACGGCGGGTCCACCACCCGAAGGCGAGGGGGATTACCAGGAACGGAATCAGCCCGAGCGCAAGCCGCATCTGCGTGCCCACACGCAGCCGGCCAACCGTGCGGGCGACATCCCGCTCGCGTCGCCGGTACTGGCGCGCGGCGATGGCAGCGTAGAGCGCGGCGAGGCCAAGCAGGAAGACGCGGGAAACGACAAGCACCGGCCGGTCGGCCTCCAGGAGGCTCAGATCGCTCCACCGCACCGAACCCATCAGGAAGGGGTTGCTGAAGTAGGTCAGCAGCCTCGGCTCGGTCAGGAGGTACATCAGCACCGTCAGGGCGACAGCGTAGGTGGCGTAGCGGTTATGGCCCGTGACGGTGTAGACGGCGAACAGGAACAGGGTCCACATGGCGAACGCCGGGAGCAGCAAAGCGCCCCAGAGCAGGGCGAACGGCGTAAGCGTCATGGGCACGGCCGCATCCTGGCTGGCAACCGTGAAGAACGCCACCGTGAACTGTGTCAGCACCACCGACAGGACCACAATCTGGAGGCCCAGCCACTTACCGAGCAGGAGCGACAGGGAGCGCACCGGAAGCGCATGGCCCACCGCCGCGAAGCGTGTTGCGCGGTCCCGCTCCAGCGTGTCCACCCCGTAGACCAGGGTCAGCAGGGTTACCATGACCGCGAGCGGGGCCATTCCCCACTGCGCCAGCAGGCCCGGTGTTTGCAGCACCTTGGTCCCGAACATCATCGACTTGTCGCTCTGGTTGGCGACGGAGAACAGGACGAGGAACAGGAGGAAGAGGTACAGCCCCGGCTTGCGCAGCAGTTCACCCGCCTCGGCCCGCGCCACGGTGAGCGCCCCGCGCCAGATTCCGGGCGCCCGGGAGCGCATCTCCAGTGCCGACAGCGGTGCGGTGGGACGCGGCGGCGCGATGACGGGCGCCATCGGTGCGGCGGCGGGCGTCAGTGCCCAGGTCTGCTGCTGCTGCTGCTGTACCACCGCCGGTGCCCCGGCCCGCCGCGTCGCTGAGGCGCGCGTGGGTTTGCGGACGCTGGCGCGGCGGTGCAGGTGCGCCAGCAGGACGCACCCCAGGCCAAATGCCGCCAGCAGCAGGCGGCTTCCGAGAAACACGCTGTCGTAGCCGATCGGCTGCGTGTTGTAGAAGTCTACGCCCCGGTCCACCTGGGTGTACGTCCGGCTCAGCCACAGGAAGCCGCTCGGCTCCAGGCTCGACAGGAGGATGCGCGTGTCGACCGACAGGTCGCGCGCGTTGGACCAGGAGGCGAGCAGCGACGAGGCGATGATTGAGGCGAACGGCATCAGGAACGTCAGGATGGTCTGACGCGTGATCGCCCCGACGGCAAAGGCGCTTCCGCCCAGCGCGATCAGGTAGGGCAGACCGAACCAGAGCAGAGGCCGCGCATAGTTGGCGAACACGAACGGCCCGCGCACCGACTGCGCCGTCTCGCGCGGGATCACGTGGTTAAACACGATGGTCGCGGCCCCATAGAGAACGAGCGCCGCCACGCCGACGAGCAGCACCCCGGCAAACTTGCCCCAGATGTACTGCCCCGGTCGCAGCGCAGTGGCGTTGAGGATCTCACCGACCCGCTCCTCGTCGTCCCGCGCCACGGACAGGCCGGCGGGGATGGCGTAGAAGAACGGGCAGACGACCATCAGGAGGAACCCGAGCAGGCTCGCAAACGCAAACTCAGAGGTGACAAACGCCTTCTTGCCACCGGTGGCGCTGTCGCCGCTGGCAATCAGCCCCAGGCTGCCGTCGACGTTGGCCAGGGCCATCAGCGCCATCAGCCCGACCCAGAACCAGAACAGCGGTCGCGCCAGCGAAAACCCGGCCTCCAGGGCGATCAGCACCCGCAGGCGCCGCAGCAGCGCCGTCATCGCCCGTCGCCCTCCGGCCCGTTCTCCTCACCCGGCAGAGGCGGCGGGGTGGGTATCGGGATGGGCGGTAGCTGCACCGGTGGCGGCGGCGCCTCCGGCTCCGGGGTGGACGGCAAAGCCGGCGGCTCGACGGTCATAGCGGGTATCAGCTCGACGACGGCAGCGGCGGGCTCCCGCTCCATGGCCTCTAGCGGCATGGGCACGGCCTCTACCTCCGCCGCGTGCCCGTTGGACGCTGCCGGCTCCGGAGTTGCTGCTGCGGGCTCAGGCGTCGGCGCCTCTTCGGTCACGACAGGGGGCACGTCCGCCGTTGCAACCGGGGCCGTAGCCCCCGTCACCACGGGCGGCGCCACCGGCGCCGCAGCCGCAAGCGGCGGCTCGGCCAGAGTGGCGTTCCCGCGCATCACCGCCAGGTACGCATCCTCCAGCGTCGGCGCCACCGCCGCGAAGCCCGGGAGCGCGGGGGGCGTCCCGTCCGGCTGGTACACCCGCACCCGGTTGATACCCTCCATCAGCACCGCCTGGGTGACGCAGAAGTAGTCGCGCAGCCACTTGAGCTGCTCCATCGTCGCTGGCCCTTCGAAGATGCGCCCGTCCAGCGCCGCGCGGGCTGCCGCGGGCGTCGTGCGCGCCACCACCTGCCCGCCCCGAATCATCGCCAGGCGGCGGCACAGCACCGCCACATCCTCCACGATATGCGTCGAAAGGATTACCGTGCGGTCCTCCGCCAGCTCCGCCAGGATGCGGTAGAAGCGGTGGCGCTCCTCCGGGTCCAGGCCCGCGGTTGGCTCGTCCACGATGATGAGTTTCGGGTCGCCCGCGATCGCCTGCGCGATGCCGAGCCGCTGCTTCATGCCGCCGGAGTATTCGCGCACGCGCCGGCGCGCCGCCTGGGCCAGATTCACCCGCTCCAGCAGCTCGCCCACCAGGTTCTTGCGGTCGCGTCCCCGGGCCTCCACGCCCTTCATCGTGAGCAGGAAATCGAGCATCTGCGCGCCGGTCAGGTGGCCGTAAAAGCCAAACTCCTGCGGCAGGTAGCCCAGCACAGGCCAGAGCTTTTCAGGCTTTGCCAGCACGTCTACGCCGTCCAGCGTGACGCTGCCCGAGGTCGCCTCCAGCACGCCCGCGAGGACGCGCATCAGGGTGGACTTGCCCGCGCCGTTCGGTCCGAGCAGGCCGAACATCCCCTGCGGGATGTCCAGACTGACACCGTGCAGCGCCGTGACGGGGGGGTAACCGGGGTAAACCTTGACGAGGTCGCGGATCTCCAGCATCGACAGAGTGATCTCCTGATCTTCGGACGTTGCGCGGGGACCGGCGCGCTGCCGGCGGACTATACAGGTCTATGCGCTGGCGGTCACGGTCAGGCCAAGGCCGGGCGCGGTCGCGTCGGCGGCGAGGAACTCCCCCTGCTGCGCGACGCCACCGTCCAGCAGGGCGTCGTCGCGCACAAGGAGGTGTCCGTCCAGGTCCAGCAGGGGCACGATCTCGTCGCCCAGGGCCAGCGCGGCGTGGAGCGCTGCCCCGATGGCCACGCGCGTCTCCATCATACAGCCGAACAGGCACCGCCCGCCCACGTCGTGCGCGGCCCGCGCGGTGTCCAGGGTGCGGCGCAGGCCCGTTTTCGCCAGCTTCAGGACGATACCTCCGCAGATCCGCCCCTCGATCAGGCGGCGGGCATCCTCCGGGCCGTGGCAGGACTCGTCGGCGTACACAGGGTAGGGGACGCGGGCGGCGACGTAGCGCAGTGCGGCGTCATCGCCTGCCGGCGTGGGCTGCTCCAACATCTCGATCCGGTCGGCCAGGTCGGCCAGGCGCCCGGCAAACTGCACCGCGGCGTCCTGCGTGAACCCCTGGTTACCGTCCAGGCGGAGACGGGCGCGCGGGGCCGCTTCGGCGACCGCGCGCACCCGCGCTTCGTCAACCTCTACCCCCTCCGCGCCGCCCACCTTGATCTTCAGCGCGGTAAACCCCTGCGCCGCCGCCTCCGACGCGCGCACGCTGGCCTCCTCGGGCGGCAGGAGCGGCAGGGAAAGGTCGGTCGATCGGTCCGCGCGGTCCGGGCGTGCGTCCGGGTTCAGGCGCCGGTACAGGGGGACACCCTCGCTGCGGGCCAGAGCATCCAGCAGAGCCGTCTCCAGTGCGCCGAGGCCGCCGGGGGTGTGCGCAAGCTGCTGCCGGGCGGCGGCCAGCATCGCCTCCGCGTCGCGCGGGGCAACACCGAGGAAGGCTTCCAGCGCCGACACCACGCTCTCCTGGGTCTCCCCGGTGACGTAGGTGGCGGGGGCGGACTCCCCGTAGCCACGGGAGCCGTCTTCCAGCGTGACCGTTACGAGGACGTTGCGCGCGGTCGTCGTGATCCGCTGCGCGGACCGGTACGGTGCGCGCATGGGGACATCCCAGCGAACCGCCGCCGTGTGGGTGACCTTCATGCGCTGTACTTTCGGCGTTGCGGCGTGGTGTACCTGCGCGACAGCGGCACCTGCGGGCGCACGCCGCCGTTACACGCGCGCGAACCAGCTGGGGATGGGGGGAGTACGCTCCTGCTCCAGGACCACGGTGGTTCCCTCGGCGCCGGTGCGCAGAAAGAGCCGGTCACACAGGCGCAGCATCAGGAAGAAGCCGTGGCCCAGCGTTCCCGCCGACGAGAAGCCTGGCTCCAGGGTTGCCCGGTGCAGATCCTCCTCGTTGATGCCCGCGCCCCGATCCTGTATCCAGAGCTGGAGGATTCCCCGATCCAAGTCGGCGCAGACCGTGCCAGTGCCGCCGCCCGCGTGCTTAATCGCATTGGTGGCGGCCTCACCGGAGGCCGTCAGCAGGTCGAGGATACGCTCGCGCTCCATACCCGCGCGCTGCGCGGCCTCCTGAATCGCCAGCCGGAACGAGCGCAGAGTCTCTGGTGTCAGGTCCAGCGTCTGCCCCTGCGCTGGGAGCGCCGGGGGCATCTCCTCCTCGGAGTCGCACAGACGCAGGCGCCCCTCGGTGACCGATGACAGGATCTCGCGCAGGAAGCGCCGCTGGCGCAGCACCGCCTCCTGCGTGTCCCGGTGCAGGCGTACATTCTCCACCGTCAGCCAGGCGTGCTCCGCCACGGTCTCCATCAGGGCAACCTCGGCCGCCTTCCAGCGGCGGGAGGCGCGGGATGCGTGCGCGGCGAAGGCGCCCACCCAGCGCCCGCCCCGCAGGAGGGGGACGGTGACCGAGGCAAGGACATCGGAGGAACGATCCCCCTCCACGACCCAGGGCGCGGCGTCCTGCGTCCCGGAAGTCGCATCGGCGCGGACCACGGTCCGGCCCGCCCGCAATGCGGCCCCGGCGCCCGCCACATCCCCCAGCGGCCAGGCACCCTTAAGGCTTGGTGTGTCGGCGTCGCGGCGCCAGTCGCGGTGGACCGTGACCACCTCCGCTGCCTCGTCCACGTCCGCGAACAGGCAACGCGAAAGGCGCAGAAACTCTCCGCACCCGCGGACCACCTCCCAGATCACCGCCTCCGGGTCCTGAAGAAAGCGGGTGCGCTCTGCCAGTTCCACCAGGAAGCGCTGGTTGCGGTCGCGGTCGTGCGCCTCCGTAATGTCGCGCAGGGTGGTCATCACCGTCTCGACCGTGGTGCCGTCCGGGCCGTACAGGGGGATCGCAATGCCCTCATAAACGCGGGTTTCGCCCCGCGTCGGCACTTCCAGGGAGAGCTCTACCTGGTCGCGTCGCCCGGTTCGGAAGACCCGGAGCAGGCTCTCTTCGGCTCGTGCGCAGAACTCAGGAGGGAGGCCCATTTCGGCGTGCGTTTTTCCCGTGAAGAAGGCGGGGGGCAGGCCCATGACGGGCTCCACGGCGGGGCTGACATAGGTGCAGCGCAGGCTGCGGTCGAAGCGCGCGATGATGTCAGGCAGGTTCTCCACGAGAGCGACAAAGTCGCGCTCGCTGCGCTCCCAGCGTGCCTGCTCACGCTTGCGCTCGGTAGTCTCCATCACCGTCACCGCGACCCCGATGACCCCCTGCGTCTTCGGGTCGCGCTGCGTCTTCGGGTCGCGCACCGGGAGGAGCGTGATGTTCCAGGAGCGCTTTTCGCCGGGCGCGGCGGGCGTTTCGCCCTGCACCTCCATGTCGCGCAGGCTCTGGCCAGTATCGAGCACCTGCCGTAGCGCTTCCGATACCAGGGGACTGGGCCGGGGAAGGACCTGAGGGATGGTTCTGCCGATGTGGTCGTCGGCGGGGATGCCGTTGATCTTCGCCAGACGCTCATTCACCCGCTGGTAGCGCAGGTCGGCGTCGAACACAGCGAACCCCAGCGTATCCGCCGAGAACAGCGAATCGATCAGGGCGGCGTCGGTAGCGGTGGCCGGGAGTCGCGCTCGGCGGACGGGGGTAGACATGGGGAAAACGTAGTACACATACCCCGGACCGACCGGGCGTAAACTCCGCGCTCCTTACTTTTAGAAAAAAATTAAGGGGACGCTGCCGCCGCCGCGGCTCGCGCGGCCAGCAGGTCCGTGAGCCGTGGAGAGAGCCCGATGTAGTCGCCCAGTGCGAACGCTACGCCGGGGTGGCGCGTTTGCGCCTCCTCTAAGAGGGTAGGCAGGTCATCGCACACATGCGTCCCTGTGTGCAGGAAGTAGGGCACCGCGACCACGCGCGTCGCGCCCTGGGCCACGCAGCGGTCAATCGCCTCCGGGATCGGCGGGTCGTTGCACTCCATGAACCCCACCTCCACCACCGGGAAGCGCGCCGCCACCTCGGGCCGCGCCTTCAGCGCGTCCACCACCGCGAACATCGCATCGTTCGCGCCCGCCGTCGGCGAACCGTGGACCATCACCAGCAGCGCATCAGGCACGGGCAGCCACCACCCCTTCGTCCTCTTCCCGGGCGGGGGCGACCGGCACCTTCGGGCAGTTCTCGGTGCCATACAGGGGGCACCGCGGGTCCGGCCGGCACCGCAGCGCCGCCCGCTTCAGGCCGTCACGCCACGCCTCCGGGCCGCGGGCGCCTGCGGCCGACTCCAGCAGAGCGTTCGCCAGCGCCTCGTCCTGACCCAGCGCCTCGGCCACGGTGAAGGTTAGCTGCGGGTGCGCCGCCTGCGCCTTCTCGATCTCGCGTGGCAGGCTCGTCGTCACGAAGTAGCCCGTCACCAGGAAGTACGGCGCGACCGTGACACGCGTTGCGCCCGCCGCCGCCACCCGCGCCACCGCCTCGGCGAACGACGGCTCGGTGTAGTTCAGATAGCCGACCTCGACCCGGGAAAAATCTCCCCGTTGCCGCAGCCGCTCGGCGTGCGCCTCCAGCGCCTCGCCCGAGCCACACAGCAGCGACCCGTGCGAGAACAAAATCAGGGCGTCCATGTCCCGATTGTACCGTTTCGCGCCGCGCCTGGTGGGCGCTATTTTCCCGCCGGGCGGTAGGTGCTGTCGAACGACGTCTGGGAGACGAAGTTATTGCCATCCGTATTGTAATCCTCCCGGGGGAACCAGCCCTTTTCTTTCAGTACTTCATAGGCAATCTGTAAATGAACCTCTGGGAACATCCGCTTCCGGTCACTCCATTTGTAAACTCTATTAATAACATCGTCAAGATTCCGCGCCCCCTCTTTGGTTACGACCCAGTGGACTGTTGCGAGCAGTTCCATTCCATAGGCCGTCTCGAAACCGCAGATCAGGTCCGAAACACGCTTCAGGCGCGGCAGCGTCTCCTGGTGATCCTGTAGGAACTTCTCGGCCTTCTCTCCGTAGTCTTCCACGAGTTTGATCTCTCGCGTCGGCACGTCTGCTGCGTCCCCGTACCCGAGCAGGTAGTGTCCTTCGATGCCTTTCAGCACATGGCGAACTGTCTCGGAGTACGGGCCGTAGTGCCCCTTGGCGTACTTGAGGTTCAGCGGCTCACCGCTCTCCTGCAGGAAATAAAGGAGTTTCTGAATCTCCAGCAGGGTGACCGACGTGTCCATCAGTGCGGCAAGGTAGCGCTGAACCAGCGCAAGAGGGGCGGCGTTTCCGAGCGTCATCTTCGGCGGGGCAGCCGCGTGCGTCATCGTCTCCGGCGCGGGTGCGCCCGCTGGCTCGTAGAGGAGTACGCGCACGGACGGCAATTCCGCAAATGCCGCTTCGATGCGCGGTCGCACCTCGTCCCAATCCAACCCGCCGAGGCCGCATCCGAGCGGAGGCAGAGCGATGGAGCGAATCTCCCGCCGTCTGACTTCCTCGACCAGCGCTTCCAGACCGCTGTCGATGTACTCCATCCGGCTCTTTCCCTTCCAATGAACTTTGGTCGGGAAGTTGATAAGGAAGCGCGGGTTCTCGAAACTGGCGCGATCAAACGTCAACACCCTGCCCGGGTGCAGTTCCTTGCGGTCGCACGCCGCCTTGTAGACCTTGAAGTTCTCCGGGTAGGCGTTGCGAAACTGAAGCGCGACGCCGCGCCCCATGACGCCGACGCAATTCACGGTATTCACTAGAGCCTCCGCGTCTGCGCGGAGTATGTCGCCTCGTGTCAACTCAATCATTGGTGAATAGTGAATCAGGGGGTGATGCGTTCTCACGGCCACGCTAACCTAATAGTACCACTGTGGTAAAACCTCGACAGTCGGAACATGAAGTGCGCCCGCTTTCGTGAGACGGGTCTTCACTAGCGTTGCTATCGCCTCACTATAGACGCCTATCCGGCGCACCAGAGACCAGGGAAACCACTCGTACAGCAGAAACTCAGCCTGTTTTCCTTCCTTCATCACGGGGTCCCTCCACTGGTTGGTCTGAATCGCCGTCCAGTTGATACGGTTCAAATCTTCGTGAGCAGCGTAAAACGTGGCGTACCCGGCGGATGCGTTGCAGGTGGTGAACGCCCAGCGGCGAGTGACATTCTCGGCCCACTCTACCGTCTCAAACAGATCTGCTTCCAGGTGGACGATGGGCTGCTGCCCGCCCCGATAGGTCAGTTCAGGGTGGTTGCCCTGATGCAGGAGGTAGAGCATGACAGAACGCGGGCAGAAGTAGAAGGGGACGTACTCGCCTACCTTCGTACCTGGGTGGCACGCTACCTCGCAAGACGTCAGACGCCGCTCCTTGATGGAACTCATGCCGATATTTGTTGGGAGCAATCCTCGTTGTATCATCTGCGCGTCCGACCAGAGGCAGTTCTGAGCGATGACGGAGGGCAGGTTTTCGTGGTGCAGAATGTGGTAGATTTTCGGGCGACCCGGTTGATCCTGCCCTTCCTTCGTTGGCACTTTCTGTGTTCTCCTTGCCGTCTGTTTCTATCTTTTCGGCTTGCATGTTCCGGACCATCGCCGGACTTCAAAACAGCGACATCTGCTGCTGACCGGGCGGGGTGGCGTTGGGCAGGCCCAGGCGGTCGCGCAGCTTGGCGATGGTTGCCGGGGCGTGCCCTTCGAAGAAGTTGCGGACGTATACGAATATCGGGTCCGGCGCCTCCTGGCGCGCGGTGTCGATGCGCGCGGCCCAGGCGTCGAGGTCCGCTGCGCGGTCGATCTGTACGGCGTCAAAGCGCGCCACGCTGTTCTCCGTGCCCAGCAGGCGTACGTATCGCAGCGGCCCCCCGAGGTCGAGGCGCTCGGTGGTCGCCGTCACCACGCCCCGCTCCGCCAGCCACGCGGCGATATCCGTTTCCTGCCAGGTCGCGTTGCGGAACTCCACCACCCAGGGCGTGTTTGCGGGCAGTCCCGCCCGCGGGGCTGTCACTCCCTCGATAAACTCCTCCAGCGCGGGCCGCTCCTCGGCGGAAAGGTCAGGCGGTAACTGGAGCAGAAGCGCGCATAACTGATCGTCCAGTCCCTCGGTCAGGAGGCGGGCGAAGTCTCGCCCCATTTCCGCCGCGCCAATCAGGCGCCGCTCGTGCGTCACCGCGCGGGGCACCTTCGCCGAGAAGCGGAAGTCGGGCGGCGTCTGCGCCTGCCACCCGGCCAGCGTTTCGCGCCGGGGGAAGCCATAGAAGGTGCTGTCCAGTTCGATCGTCGGGAGGACGCGAGCGTACTGCTCCAGCATCTTCGCGGCGGCAAGGCCACGCTCGTAGAACGGCCCGCGCCAGTCCTCATAGCTCCAACCCATCGTTCCGGTGTACACGGGTGCGTTCTGCATGACACGGCTCTCCCACGCCCTCGCTCACCTTATTCGCAGGGGCGCGGCAACTCTTTATACCCGGGCGGGTCAGGATACCAGAGGGGGGACGATGGCGAACTCGATAGTAAGCAGAAAGCCGCCGGGGGCGGCGACGCGCAGCAGGAGTGCTCTCCTGCGCAAACTTCGGCGGGCATGGGCGATCACGGGGGCCACCGTGGCGGTGCTGTTCGTGGGCTACCAGGCTATCGCCTCCCGCGCCTCGGGGCCGGCTCCCGCGGCCCTGGAGAGTACCCCACGGGTGCGCGTCACCCGCCACGCGACGCACTGGCGCTTCGAGCCCGCTACGGGGACCGTGCGTGACACCGGGCTGCTCTTTCTCCCCGGGAGCGTTGTGGACCCCGCGGCCTACGCTCCTCTCGCGCAGGCAGTGGCCGACCGGGGCTACCCCGTGGAGATCGTCCTGATTCCGTTCCGCGTGGCGCTGACCGAGGGGCATCGGGCGGCCGTGGTGGAGCGGGCGCGGGCGGTACTCTCCGATGCGCGGCAGCAGGGGACGGGCGCTCCGTCGAAGTGGGTGGTCGCAGGACACTCGCTCGGGGGCGCGCTCTCGGCCCGGTTCGCCCGCGACCACGCTGACCTTGTTGCCGGACTCGTCCTGATCGGGACCTCGCACCCGCGCGAGTATAGCCTTGCCCCCCTGACCGCGCCGGTCACGAAGGTCTACGCCACCAACGACGGCCTGGCGAGCCCGGGCGAAGTTCGCCGCTACGCCGTGAACCTGCCGCCCCAGACCCGGTGGGTCGAGATCATGGGCGGTAATCACTCCCAGTTCGGTTGGTACGGCTTCCAGGTCGGGGACCACAAGGCGACGATTGGCCACGCCGAGCAGCAGGCGCAGTTGGCAGAGGCGGTGCTCTCCGCGCTGGAGCAGGCCGCCGCGAAGGCGGAAGCCTCTAGTCCGTCACGTTGAGGCCGCGCTCGGCGACGACGCGGCGGACGCCGGCGACGGCTTCCTCGGTGGGCGGGAAGAGCATGAGGCGGCGGTGGACGATGTCCTGCACCGTACGGGCGAACTCGACATACGCCGCGTGGACGACCTGCGCCTCCAGGTGCGGGGTGTGCGGGCCGAGCGGGCGGCCGAGCGTGGGGTCGCGCTCGACGCGCTTCAGGACGTCCGCGGCGACCGGGCCGTACAGGCGGACGAGGCGTTCGGCATGGCCCGTGGGCAGGCCGAGCCGCTGGAGCGTGGCCTGGGCCTGCTGGACCTGCTCGGAAACGGGGGTGACCGCGCCGATTACGCCGGTGGAGCAGGGGATGGGCGGTTTGCCGAGGGTGCGCAGGGTCCAGTCTACAACCTCCTCGGCGAGGGAGCGGTAGGTGGTCAGCTTGCCGCCGACGATGCTGGCGAGGCCGGAAACTCCGTGCTTCTGCCCGTGGTCCACCAGGAAGTGCCGCCGGGTGATCGCCCCTGCGGCACGGTCACTGGCGGGCAGGGGCCGGATGCCAACGGTGGTCACTTCGATATCCGCCCGGGTGTAGCCCGCGTGTGGGAAGAGGTGGTTGGTCTCCTCCAGCAGATAGTCCAGCTCCCACTCCTGCACGCTCAGTTCGTCCGGCGATGCCCCCTCGAACTTGACGTCGGTGGTACCCACCAGCAGACGGTCGTCCCACGGCAGCAGGAAGAACGGGCGTCCGTCCCGGCGCGCGGTGGCGTAGAGCGGGCCGCGCGGGCCGCCGTCCCGCAGCGGCAGGACCAGGTGCGTGCCCCACGTCCCGCCGATCATCTTCGGGAGCGGGCGCTTCAGCGACT
Organism: uncultured Armatimonadota bacterium; assembly: GCA_937902745.1. GTDB lineage: Bacteria > Armatimonadota > Armatimonadia > Armatimonadales > Armatimonadaceae > CALEKU01. Next base: position 8,560 of record CALEKU010000029.1, on the reverse strand, counting down.
GGTTCACCACGTCTACCCACGGCCCGCCTGCGTTGACGGTCTGCGCCGCCTCCACCTCCCACTCCCGCCCCGTCAACTCGTCGCGCAGGGTCGCCCCGACCACGCGGGCGCCGCCCTCCTCGCGGAGTTTGACCACGCGGGTATGGTTCAGGGCCGTGCCGCCCGCGGCCACCGTCTCCTGCGCCAACTCCACGCAGATGCGCTCGGGGAACTCCATCTGGGCGTCCGGGTACGTGTAGCCGCCGGTCAGGCCGTCGCGGTTCAGCGCCGGCTCTCGCTGGGTCGTCCGGGCGAGGCTTAGCAGGGAGGGGTGGGGGAACAGGGGGTCGCGGGCCAGCAGGTCGTACATCAGCAGGCCCGTGCCGACCATCCACTTGGGCAGCGGGGCGTCGCGGTACGTGGGGATGAGCAGGGAGATAGGGTGGATGAGGTGCGGACGCTGGCGGGCGAGGATGCCGCGCTCCCGCAGCGACTCGCGCACCAGGTCCACTTCTCCATACTGGAGGTAGCGCAGCCCGCCGTGGATCAGGCGCGACGAGGCCGACGTGGTGCCGCCGCCCCAATCCTGCTTCTCAACGATCAGCACGGAGAGGCCCCGCGCCGCCGCGTCTGCTGCCACGCCGAGGCCGTTGATACCCCCGCCGATTACCAGCAGGTCGTAGCGCTGCTGCTCTGGTGCTGCTGCCATCTGTACCGTTATTGTACCCGCCGCACCGTCACAGGCACGAGGCGGCGACCGCGCGGGCGTCCTCCACAGTCACCGGGCGGGGATTGGCCTTCGTGCTGCCGCTGGTCATGGATTCGGCAGCCACACGGTCCAGGTGCGCCTCGCCCAGCCCCACCAGGGACAGGCGGGTGGGAATGCCGACGCGCAGCAGCAGCCCCTCGGTGAACGCAATGAATTTGTTCACCACCTCCACGGCCTGCCGGGCGTGGGTGCCCGGCTCCGCGAGGCCGAGCGCCTCCGCCAGGAGGACGTACTTGGTCAGGGCGGCGTGCTGATTGAAGCGCAGCACGGGCGGCAGGAGCAGGCCGCAGAGCAGGCCGTGGGGCGCGCCCGTCAGCGCGCCGATGGGGTGCGCCAGCCCGTGCACCAGTCCGAGGCGGCTGGTGTTCAGGGCGACGCCCGCCATATAGGAGCCGAGCAGCATGGCCTCGCGCGCCGCGCGGTCATTCGGTTCGCGCACGGCCGTTTCCACGTTCAGCCCCGTGAGCCGCGCCGCCTCCAGCGCCAGGGCATCGGTCAGCGGATTCGCCCCGCTGGATGTGTACGCCTCCACCGCCTGAACAAACGCATCCATGCCGGATGCCGCGGTGACGTTCGCCGGACAGGAGACGGTGAGTTGCGCGTCCAGCAGCGCCGTCGCGGGCATCATGGAGCCGCCCCGAATGCTCGCCTTGCGCTCCGTCTCCTTCTCTACCAGCACGGTCACCCAGGTCGCCTCGCTGCCGGTGCCCGCGGTGGTGGGGATCGCCAGGATCGGCCGCGCGCCCCGCTCGGGGACCGGATGTTTGCCGTGGAAGTAGTCGCGGGCGGTGACGCCGGTGCCCGCCAGCGCCGCCGCACCCTTGCCAATGTCCAGCGCAGAGCCGCCGCCCACCGCAATCACGCTGTCGGCGTCGCGAGCGGCGTCCATCGCCTGCTGAAGATCGTCGACCGTCGGCTCCGGCGGTACGCCCGTGTGGACCGCGGGCTCCAGACCGCCCGCGCGCAGGACGCCCAGCATCGCGTCCAGTGCGCCGCTGCGGCGCGCCGAGTCCGCCGCGACCACGAGCGGCCGGCGGCCCAGGCGCGCTGCCTCCTGCGCCAGTCGGGTATCGGTGGCTGCCCCCCAGCCGACCACAAGGCGCGGGGGCGTGACGAACGTAAACTCCGGGGAACTCATGCCCCCAGTTTCGCCGGTCCGCCCGCGGTGACCTGCTCCCCCGACTTGCCGCAGTGACTTCCTTCTTATTACCGGCTTTATGAAATATTTCACTAAATGGCAGGCTTCTTGCCAAATTCTTGAGTCAAAGAAATAAAGACTCTCGTGTTTCTCAGGTTGCTTCGATGGAGACGGTGCCAGCGGAAACCGCATGAGCCATAGCAAGGACCGCTGATAGACAGAATGCGACAGACAAGAATGCGTGCGAGACGGGTGGGTGGAAATGGCGACAAACGGGGCTACAGCCTGATTGAAGTTATGATCGCCCTCTTACTATCGGTCGCGGGGTTCGTTCCCATCCTTTCCCTACTGACCATGTCGCAGCAGGTAGGGCAGCAGGCGCAGATCCAGGCGGTGGCCTATAACGTAGCCCGCCAGCAGATGGAGCAACTCCGCGCGCTCGACCACAGCAACCGGCCCCTGACCGCGGAAAAGGCCTTCCCCATCCCCGACGATGCCACCGCCGCGCTTCCCCTGCGCGCCTCCGCGGTTACTATGACGGGCACCTACGCCATTACGGCCACCACGAGCGGGACCCTGCGCCAGATCGATGTCGTGGTCCGATGGAAGAGCGCGGTGCGCGGCAGCGGCAGCGCAGCGCAGAGTCCCACCTCGGAAGTACGCCTGACGACGCTCGTCGCCCAGATGCCCCCCTTTTAGAACAGGACCACCATGGAACGGAAATACTCCTCCACGTATCCCCGCGGCGGTGCCACGGGGATTGGCCTCGTTGAGCTGATGATCGGGCTGAGCATCATGTTCATGATTCTGGGCATGCTCAGCCAGTTCTTACTGCTCTCCACCCGCCACGCCCGCACGGTCATGCGCCGGGTAGACGCCCAGCAGAGCGTCCGCATGCAGATGGACCAACTGCTCACGGACTCAATCGGGGCGGACCTGGTGATGGTGTCGTACACCGCGAACGGCGTTAAGTACACGTCGAACACGACCGATACGCTGATCCTGCGGCTGCCCGCGACCACGGCGTCGGGGGACATCCGGCCCAACGCCTACGACTACGTTATCTACAAGGTCGCCGCGACAAAGAGCGCGGGGCAGGGACCTTACGAACTGCGCCGGACGGTGGTGCCGAACCCCGGCGGCTCGACCCGCACCGCGGAGAGTGGCAAACTGCTGGCGCAGAACATCCAGTCGGCGCGGTTTGTCTATGTCGCGCAGCCGACCCTGACGGGGAACGGTACCCGCACTGCCTTTACCCTGCCGGTCGCCGCGTGGGGCCAGGGCAGCGGCGCGGTCCGGGCGGCGTTCGTGGGCGGCGTGGACCTGTGCGCCACGGAGAAGGCGTCCTACAGCGGGAACACGCTCACGTTCACCACCGCCCCCGCCGACGGCGCCGTGGTGAACGCCCAGTACTCGGTGGACCCGACCGTGGAGATACAGCAGGGCGGGAACGCCGCCGGGCAGGTGCTGATTACGCTCCAGGTCAAGAAGCCCGACGGCATGCCGGGCGAGGTCATGGAGGTTCAGAGCACCGTCCGCCTGCGCAACGCCCTCGCGCTCCCGTGACCGACTGAGACGAGACATTTTCCCTAACATGAACGCTTACTCTACTGTTTCAAGGCAGCCGCGGGCGGCGCACCGCCGCCGATGCGAGTCCGGCATCTCGCTGATGGTCATTGTGCTGTTCCTGCTCAGCACCATGCTTGTCGTGACCGCCGCGGTCGCCCTCACCAACGTCAGCAGCCGGCTCGCCATGCGCGGCGCCTCCAAGGTCCAGGCCACCGCGCTTGCCGAAGCAGGCATCCATGACCTGTATGACCGCATCCGTACTCAGATGCGGGCAAGCGGCACCTATCCGGCCTCTCTGAGCACCACCCAGACGCGCAGCGCCGTGGGCACCCTGCCCGACATGGGCAGCTACACGGCGCGGGTGGTAAGCGTCACCTCCAGCCAGTCGGACATCATGACGAGCGGCAAGAAGACCGGCCTGCGCACCACCTGGAACTTCACCCTGGAAGGGGTGGGCACCGCGCGTAGCGGGACGGAGAGCGTGGTTCGGACGACCTTTACGGCCACCGAGGAGACTGCGATCGCCACGACCGGCGGTGGAACAGCGGCGTTCGACCCCGCCCGCGCGGCCATCATGGCGGCAGAGACCATCAAGATCAACACCAACGGTGGCTTCCGGATCAGTGAAACGGTCGCCAACCGCCACCGGGCGGGCATCCTGGCGAATCAGGGCGTCCTATGGGACACGGTCGGGCAGCCCAAGACCAACATGAACAACCCGAACGTCCTGGAGATCGACGGGCAGATCATGGTCCCCGCCAGTCCCAACCCGGCGTACGCCCTGACCAAAGGGCCGACCGGCCTCGGGAACCCGAACGGAAAGATTAACTACAAGACCGCATCGAAGTCGGCCAGCGACGACGGCTACCCGACGGCCCCTGCCAACGACATCATGGGGCTGGACGAGCCGTACGCCTTTCCGGACGAGGATCAGGTGACGATCTGGAAGAACGCATGGCTGGCTGACGCGAAGACCGGCACCACCTACAACGGCGACGTCAAGGCCAGCACCGTGTCTCCGCGCCAGGCGAACCCGGGGTGGGGCGAACGGCGCATCACCGCGCCGGCCTACATCGACGGGAACCTGACCATCGAGGGCGGGCAGCAGCTCTATCTGCAGCCGAACGCTGACCCCAGCAAGCCGCAGATTATCTATGTCCGCGGCAACGTCACCAACAGCGCCCTGCTCTACAACCGGGGCGTCAAGCTGATCGTCGAAGGGCAGTTTGTGGAGGGCAGCACCTCCAGCCTGTACAGCCTACAGACGCAGTTCAGCCCCTACGAGAACAACGCGAACGGCGGTATGTCTGGCCTCTACAAGGCCGCGGCGCTGGTGAGCCTGAAGAAGGACCCGCTGGCGATCCAGATAAACACCAGCTCCTCCGGTCCGTCGGGTCTGGTCTACGCCGCACTCGGCGGCATCAAGGTGACCGGCAACAACGAGATGCGCGGCGTCCTGATCGCGGGCGGGACCGGGGGCAACGGCGGCGTGACCATCTCCCCGCAGAACGGCAACTCCTTTGTGGTGTGGTACCAGTCCGACGCGCTGGTGCGCGACGACTTCAACATCGCGGATACCGCGGCGGGCAGCGTTTCCCAGGCGTTCACGCCCTCCCGCCCGCGCGGGTGGGTTCAAGTGAAGTAGTGAAATATTTCAGTAAAGGCGGGCGGTTGCCTTCGGAGGAGCTGCCGCCCGCCGTATAATGGAGCGGAAAGGCTATTCGCAACGATGCAGCGATTTCCCTACGGCGGGGCAGCGTTCGCCCTATTCCTCCTGACCCTCATCTCCGGCGCGCTCCTTCTGGCGCAGCCTATCCCCAAGAAAACGGCGACCCTCACCTTCTGGACGTTCGCCAAACCGCACTACGAGGCGTACCTGCAGGCCATCCCGGCGTTCGAGAAGGCCCACCCTGGCGTCAAGGTGGACATCCAACTCGTCAGTGGCGAGGCGGTGGCGCGCCGTCTGCGTGCTGCGTTCTGGGCCGACCTGGACGTGCCCGATCTGGTGGAGACCGAGATCAGCACCGCGGGGACCTTCTTCCGCGGTTCGCTGGAGAATATCGGTTTCACGGACCTCACCGACCGCATCCGCGCCGAGGGGTGGGACGAGAAGATGGTCGCCGCTCGCTTCGCCCCCTACACCACGCGCGGGCGTATCTTCGGCCTGCCGCACGATGTCCACCCCGTCATGCTCGCGTATCGCCGTGACCTCTACGAAAAGTACGGCATCAATGCGGCGGAGCTGGACACCTGGGACAAGTTTGTGGCCGCCGCGCGGAAGGTCTCCATTCCCGGCAAACGCTATATGCTGGAGCTGCCGGACGCCGACGCCGGGCGGCTGGAGATTCTGCTCTTCCAGCGCGACGGGGGCTACTTCGACGCCGACGGCAACTGCATCTTCGACAATGAGGTCGCCGTCCAGACCATGCTCTTCTACGTCCCGCTGGTCGCGGGCAAAGGGCGCATCGGCAACGCGCTTGGTTGGGGGCAGGAGACCAACCGCGCGCTGGAGGATGGCTTCATCCTGACCATGTTCTGCCCCGACTGGCGCTCGAAGACGTTCGAGAACGAGGTGGGCAAGGTCAAGGGCAAGATGGCCCTGATGCCGATGCCCGCGGTGACGCCGGGCGGACGGCGCACCAGCACCTGGGGCGGCACCATGATCGGCATTACCAAGGCGTGCAAGAACCAGGACCTCGCCTGGGAGTTCGCCAAGCATCTGTACACCAACAACCAGGACCTTGCCGAGCGGTTCAGCGGCACCTACATCATCCCCCCGGTCAAGGCCGCCTGGGACCTGCCCGCGTTCAAGAAGCCGGTGCCGTTCTACAGTAACATCCCTGTGGGGACGGCCTACGCCGAACTCGCGCCACAGACGCCGCCGCAGTACGGCTCGCCGTTCATCGAGCTGGCCAAGCAGAAGCTCGGGCAGGCCGTGGTCGCCTGCGTGGCGCGCTACAACCAGCAGGGGGAAAGGGACTTTGAGGCGTTCGTACGCCGGACGCTCACGGAGAAGGCTGACGAGGTGCGGCGCGTGATGGCGCGCACCCCCGAGTTCAAGTCCGCCGATGCGCCGAAGGAGGCCGTGGCCGCACGATGAGCACAACGACGTCACTTGAAAAGACCCGCCCGGCCGCGAGCGCCGCAGCGGGTGGGGGAGGGAGCTGGCAGCGATGGCAGCAGAAGGCCGCGCCCTACCTCTTTCTCTCCCCGTTCCTGATCCTGTTCTGCGTCTTTGGCATCTACCCGATCTTCAAGAGCATCACGCTTTCGCTCTACGCCACCAGCGGTCCCAAGGATATCGCGCCGGTGGGGCTGGGGAACTACGCCTATCTGCTCCGCGACCCGGACTTCCACCGGGCGGTCGCCAACACCGCCGTCTACGCCTTCTGGTCGATCTTTCTGCAGCTCCCGCTGGCGCTTGGCCTGGCGATCCTGCTGACGCAGAAGTGGGTCGCCGGCAAGAACATCTTCCGCTGGGCCATCTTCTCCCCGAACCTCATGGGACAGGTGTTCGTGGGTGTCCTCTTCGCGCGCATCTTCATGCCGCAGTACGGTCTGCTGAACCGATTCCTGGAGTGGGTGACAAACGGGCGCATCCCGGCGGACACGAAGTGGCTGAACAACCCCGACCTCGTGATGCCGGCTCTGGTCATCACCAGTCTGTGGCTCTACGTCGGATTCAACATGATCTACTTCCTGGCGGCGCTCCAGGGGGTGGACAAGGAGCTTTACGAGGCGGCCCACGTGGACGGGGCGAACGCCCTGCAGCAGTTCCAGCACGTCACGCTGCCCGGCATCAAGCCGGTCACGGTATTCGTGCTTATCACCGCGACCATCGGCTCATTCCAGCTCTTCGAACTGCCGTTCCTGCTGCTCGGCGGTGGCGGGCCGGACAATCGCGGCCTCACCATTGTCATGTACCTGTACCAGAACGGGTTCAACTCGGGCGACCTGGGGTTTGCGGCGGCGGTGGGCTGGACACTGGCGCTCGGCATTCTGGCCATCAGCCTGCTGCAGATGCGGATGAGCGGTGGCTTCAAGGCGGCGGGAGACTGACACGACCATGGGAATTCGCGTCTTAGGGTTGACCGGCCGGATCGCGACCTACCTCGCGCTGAGCCTGACCACGGTCGTCGCGCTGATTCCGGTGCTCTGGCTGATTGCGGCCACCACCAAGCGCAACGACGACATGTTCTCGTACCTCTTCTTCTCGCCGCAGCCGACCACCGCGAACTTCGCCCAGCTGTTCGAAAAGGTCCCGTTTCTGCGCTACCTGACCAACAGTGTGTTTATCGCGTGTGCGGCGGTGATGACGCAGCTCTTCTTCTCGTCGCTCGGGGGCTTCGCGCTGGCGAAGTATAACTTCAAGGGCAAGAAGGCGATCCTGGTCCTGATGATCGCGACCATGCTGATTCCCGGTCAGGTCACCCTCGCGCCGACCTATGAACTGCTCTATAAGATGGGGCTGGTGGATACGTACCTGGGGCTGCTGCTGCCCGGCGCGGTCAGCGTGTTCGGCATGTTCCTGTTTCGGCAGAGCATCCAGCAGGTGCCGGACGAACTGCTCCACGCGGCGCGCATTGATGGCTGCTCGGAGTTTGGTATCTACTGGAGCATCGTCATGCCAGTGTCCCGTCCCATGATCGGGGCGTTCTGCCTGATGACGTTCATGGGCACCTGGAACTCGTTCCTGTGGCCGCAGATTCTGCTGCACAGCAGCGAGCGGTTCACGCTGCCCATCGCGCTGAACCAGATGATCGGTCTGTACAACAACGATTACGGGATGCTGATGGCCGGCACTCTCCTTGCCATCCTGCCGGTCGTGGTGCTGTTCTTCGCCCTGCAGAAGGAGTTCGTCGCCGGCCTGACAACGGGGGCTGTTAAGGGATAGGGCGGACAACTTGTTGCCGTGGACCGTTACCGCCGTGGCGTCGAAGCCGTCGGATGGTCGCCGTGGACTGAAGTCCCGGCTTCTGTGATTCAAGCCCGCCTCCGCGGGCTCCAGAGGGCGAAGGGCGGCTACGGGCAATCCGTAACAGCATCGTCTACCGGAGCCCGCACCGACGAAGCAGAGCTTCGCTCGCGGAGGCGGGCTTGAATCA
>CALEKU010000028.1 GCA_937902745.1 uncultured Armatimonadota bacterium | reverse complement strand
AGGAGCCCGCGGAGGCGGGCTTGAATCAACGAAGCCGGGACTTCAGTCCACGGCGGAAACGGCCCACGGTGGCCATCGGGCGGCCGTCATCCGACGGCAACCACTCGCCCGCGGGGGCGCATGAATTCCCCGTGCCGGTAGCGAATTTACCAGCATGAGCGAGACAAGCAACCCTGTGACGCCGGACGCGGTGATCGCCCGTCTGCCGGGCATCCTGCACGGCGGCGACTATAACCCGGAGCAGTGGCCGGAAGAGATTCGGATCGAGGACGTGCGCCTGATGAAGGAGGCGAACGTCAACGTGGCGACCCTGCCCGTGTTCGGGTGGGTGAACCTGCAGCCGGACGAGGACACGTTCACCTTCGAGTGGCTCGACGCCGTGATGGACCGGCTGGCCGAGAACGGTATCTACGCCTGCATGGCGACGGCGACCGCCTCCGTGCCCGCCTGGGTGGACCAGAAGTATCCGGACGTTCTCACGGCCGACGAGAGCGGCGTCAAGCGGCGTCATGGGAACCGGCACACGTTCTGCCCGAACTCCCCGAACTTCCGGCGTCTTTCCACGAACCTGGCGCGCAAGATCGCCGAGCGCTTCAAGGACCACCCGGCGCTCCTGCTCTGGCATGTGAGCAACGAGTACGGCACCTACTGCTACTGTGACCTGTGCGCCGCCGCCTTCCGCGACTGGCTGAAGGCGCGCTACGGCTCGCTGGAGGAGCTGAACGAGCGGTGGTACACGGCGTTCTGGGGCCACAACTTCACAGACTGGTCGCAGGTCGAGCCGCCGTATCGCAACGGCGAGCACGCGATCCAGGCGCTGCGCATCGACTATCACCGGTTCCAGAGCGAGGGCCTCCTGAACTGCTTCCGGGCAGAGGCAGCCGTTCTGCGCGAGGTGACCCCGAATGTGCCGATTACGACGAACCTGATGGGTACCTTCTTCCCGCTGAACTACCACGAGTGGGCGAAGGAGTTGGATGTCGTCTCCTGGGACAACTACCCGCGCCCGGACGACCCGCCAGCGAATGTTTCGTTCAACCACGCGCTCATGCGCGGCCTGAAGGGCGGGCAGCCGTTCCTGCTCATGGAGCAGTCGCCGTCGCAGCAGAACTGGCAGCCCTACAACTGGCTGAAGCCGCCGGGACTGCTGCGCCTGCAGTCGTTCCAGGCGGTGGCGCAGGGCGCGGACTCGGTGATGTACTTCCAGTGGCGGCGCGGCCGCGCGGGCATCGAGAAGTTGCACGGGGCGATCGTGGAGCACCACGGGCGCTCGGACGCCCGGGTGTTCCGCGAGGTGGCGGCACTGGGCGCGGACCTGAAGCGGCTGGGGAAGCGGACGCTGGGCGGGCGCGTGGCGGCGCGGACGGCGCTGCTGTTCGACTGGGAGAACTGGTGGGGGCTGCGCTACTCCAGCGGGCCGAGCAAGGACCTGGACTACGTCAAGGAGTGCCGGGCGTTCTTCGCCGCGCTCTACGCGCTGGGGATTCAGGTGGATGTCCTGTCGCCGGAGGCGGACCTGTCCGGATATGACCTGATCCTCGCGCCGGTGCTGACGATGCTCCGCGCGGAGACGGGGGAGCGCATCGCCCGGCACGTGGCGGACGGTGCAACGCTCCTGACGACGTTCTTCAGCGGGCTGTCGGACGAGAACGACCGGGTGCACCCGGGCGGCGCGCCGGGGCCGTGGCGTGAGGCGCTGGGCCTCTGGGTGGAGGAGACCGACGCGCTGCCGCCGGGCAAGACGAACGGGCTGACCCTCACCACGGCGTTCGGCGGTCTGGCAGAGGGGGAGACGCTTCCCGCGGGCCTGCTCTGCGACCGCGTACGGACCGACGGCAGCACGGCGGAGACGATCGCGACCTACGCAGATGATTTCTATGCGGGCGAGCCGGCGCTGACCCGGAACGCGTATGGGCAAGGGCATGCCTACTACCTGGCGACCCGGCCGGACGACGCGGGCCTGCGGCGACTCCTCGCGGCGCTGTGCGCAGAGGAGAAGATCGGGTCGCCGCTGGCGGGCGGGGCGCCGCCCCCGGACGGGGTGGAGGTGACGGAGCGCGTCGTGCCCGGAAGTGAGCCGGGGCGATCACAGCTCTACCTGCTCAACCACAATACGTCCGAGGTGACGGTGGCGCTGGAACCGCACACCTATACCGACCTGCTGACCGGGGAGACATTTACCGACTCCGTCACCCTGGAGGGGCGTGGCGTCCGCATCCTGGAAGTGGCCTGACCCTCGGAATCGGCGCTTTCGGCGCGGAGGCGGGTGGTTCCCGCCTTCGCGCCTGTGCTATACTGTCCCCACGATGCCAGGAGTCGCCCCTGCCGCCCCCGCGGTCGGTACGCAGCAGAACGACAGCGGGATGCCGGAGCGGGACTGCCGCCTGCCCGCAGGCGCTACCCGGGTGCGCCGCTGCGAGATGCGGGCGTTGCACCTGTCCGACTACCGCTACGAGAGGCCCCCGCGCGACATCGTGACCTACCTGCGCCTGATTCCGCCCGCGATGCGGGGGTGTCAGCGCCTGCTTGCCCACAGCGTCACGGTCGCGCCGCTGCCGCACGCCGATCCACGCTACACCGATGACTTCGGCAATTCGGTGGTGGAGATCCACCTGGAGCGGGTGGACCAGCACCTGACCATCGCGGTCTCGGTTACGGTCGCCACGGCCAGCGCCCTGGGGCCGGACAATGCACCGCTGCCGACACCGATCCCCGCGGATACGCACCTGCCGCGCCTGGAGGGAGGGACGGCCGCCTACGTGGCTCCGACCCCCATGACCGCACCCGACGACGCTCTGCGCCGGGTGGCGGACGAGGTGGCACGCGAGGTGGGGCGGGAGGTGGGGCGGGACGACCCGTTCGCACTGGTCGCGCGGCTGGCGGACCGGGTGCACGACCGGATGACGTTCCAGTCCGGCGCCACCATCATCGGCACCACGGCGGCGGAGGCCTGGGCGGGCGGGAAGGGCGTCTGCCAGGACTATACACATGTCCTGTGCGCCCTGTGCCGGCACCTGGGTATCCCCGCTCGCTATGTCTCGGGCTGTGTGCCGGGCGAGGGCGTGATGCACGCCTGGGCCGAGGCGTTGCTGACCGACCCCGCTACCGGCGAGTCCGCCTGGTATGCCATCGACCCGACGTACAACCAGTGGGTCCACGCCCGCTACGTCTCGATCGCATCCGGCAGGGACTACCACGATATCACGCCGACGTCCGGCAGGTACTTTGGCGGCCCGAACGTCCTGAAGCATGGCACGAACACGGTTCTGCTGTCGGATCGGGTGGAGGAGGTGTCCCCGACGTGATGACGCTCGCGCTGTCCGCCTCAGCGGATGTCGAACTCGACGAGGAGGTGTTCCTGACGCTGATGGTGGAGCCGCGCCTGACCAGCGACTACCACCGGGTCACCGCGGAGTCGCTGCGGACCACGCCCATCCGCTTCGCCCAACTGGACAACGACCTGCTCGGCAACCCCCTGCGCCGGTTTGTCGCGCCGCGCGGGCTCTTCTCCTACTACTTCCAGGCGACAGTGGACGCAGAGGCGCCGCGAGGCGTCACCGCCGATCTCCCGGCCGCCCCGCTATGCGACCTGTCCCCGGACCTGCTCCATTTCACCCTACCGTCGCGCTACTGTGAGTCCGATATGCTGCGGCGCATGGCGCTGAGCGACTTCGGCGCGCTGCCCCCCGGAGGGGAGCAGGTGCTGGCGGTCGCGCGCTGGATTCGTGAGCACACACAACGACTGCCCCTGGAGGGGCACCCGCGCGCCGCGGCGGCGTCGGCGGGCGAAACGGCACTGCGGCGGATCGGCGGGGACCGGGACCGGGTGCACCTGCTCATCGCGTTCTGCCGGGCGCTCCGGATTCCGGCGCGGTACGTCTCGGGCTACTATTTTGGGTACGATAAGGAAGATTTCCACTGCTGGGCAGAAGTCTGGCTCGGGGGGCGGTGGCACGCGGTCGATCCTGGCCGGGAGCGGACGCCCGCGGCGATGGTACCGATCGCCGTGGGGCGCGACGCCGCCGACGTGTTCCCCGTCCGTCTCTACGGGAGCGGGCGTGTGCGGGAACAGTCCATCGAGGTGACGACTGTCACGAACGACGACGAACCGGGCGTTTCCTAGGGGGAGACAACGATGCCCCTGATCCGCACCCGGATCGGACCATAACGAGGAGCGACACGACATGCTCGACGAACGACGATTCCCGCACCTGACGCGCCGCGGCTTCCTGATGGGCGCGACCGGCGTCGGATTGGGCGCGCTGGTAGCAGGTTGCGGTGGCGGCGGTGATAATGGGGACGGCTTCGACGATATCTTCGAGGGCACCTACCGCTATTTCCGTGACAACGTTGACGGCCGAGGCGGGGATGTAGCCGCCTCGTTCACCGTGGATGACTTCGGACTGGTGACGTTCTGGACCCTGTATGCGTCCGACTCCCCCCTGCTGGACTTCGGGCAGGTCTTTATCGACAACGGCGGCTTCTTCGAGCAGCAGTTCGACGGCGTACGCACCCGAGGCCGCCTGCGCGGGAACAATCGCATCGAGGGGCGCACCGAGCTGATAGGCAGCGGCAACGGCTTCGACTTCAACGCCACCTTCACCAACCGCTTTGTATCTAACCCGCCGCCCGCCTTCCTGACCGGCACCTACAACGGCTTCCAGCGGCTGCGAGGCATCGACATCTTCACCCTGCTGGGCGTGTCCCGCGACGGCAACGCGACGGTCTTCGTTTCTCTGGACAATCCGGCCACGGGGGACACCGACTACTTTATCTTCGAAGGACCTGCCTTCAACCGTGACGGCAACGCCGAGGGGTACTTCCTGGACCTCTACGGTGACCGTATGGCGATCCGCGACGACGGCAGCGACGACGATGTCCGCATGGAGTTCCAGTTCGGGCGCTCGGCGCCGGACGTGGGCTTCGCCGCGGGCGAGGTGATCGAACTGCGTCTGGACCTGGACGCGGACACCCGTACGCGCTCGCTCTCGCTGCCCGCGCGGGCGAACGTTTCGCGCACCGGCCCCGGCGTCCGCCGTGCCGTGGAGGCGCTGCGCGCACGCAAGGGGCAGATCTCCCGGTAACCGTAGACAGCCTCCACCGTCCGGTGGAGCATCGCCCAATTCAGAAGCGCCGGGCGCAATTTGCGCCCGGCGCTTCTGGTGTTTCCGCTATCTGCGACTACCTGCCGCTGCCGCCCTCGGGAGGCGGCGTCCCCGGTGGGGGAGTTCCCGG
>CALEKU010000027.1 GCA_937902745.1 uncultured Armatimonadota bacterium | reverse complement strand
GTCGGATTTTACACCTACACACTTTACACAGTACATAGGGAATGGATAGGCCAGCCTGATTGGTAATATAGAAAACACTTAACGGCTGCTGAAAATCCACATTGCCATTACGATCATTTGTGCATTTTGACCGTACCGGCATATCATAAGGCGCACCCCCTACAGACGGCAGCGTAACTATGCGCCTTCCAACCTGTCCACCAGGCATTTCCGCTTTACAGACAGGTGCTTTATTCTGATTTGCAGCATTATCTTGATACGCACCACGCAAAATCTTCACCTGACGCTTCTGGGATGAAGATTCTTTCGTATCTGCCTCGTCCAAACGCTTTTGATGGTCTTCAAGGCAAGAAGTCCAACCCATAGTAACTCTCCTTTATCGGCGTGTCAGACTGGCTTCCGGTTCGGGAATTGTACTATGGCTTTGGCTGAAATTTCAAGATTCGCAAGTAATGATTTATTCCCATTGCAATCTAAGTTAGCCACGTTGATATCTTGTCGGGCGTTTGCGAGGGGCCGCTTGTCAACACCCATTCAGGCTCCCCGTCCTCCGTAGCGAGTAACCGTACACCCTCGCTCTACAGTTACCGATCGGGTCTACGTTGCGTGCTGACCAGTAGCAGCAACCCAGCCGCGGTGAGCCACAGGGGGAGCGGGTACCCGCCGATGCGCTCCATGCCGCCGGCGCCGCGCCCCAAGAGGTTGCCGGTCGCCAGCAGCGCCGTCCCGGTCAGCCCGACCATTCCTGCCGCGGCGGTGAGAATGCCCGCCGCGAAGCGCGGGAGCGTGCCCGGGCGGCGGCGCAACAGTGCGACGCCGATGAGCGCCATTCCCAGACCGCCGCAGACGAGGTGGACCGCCGCCCCGGCGAAGTGGACCCGGGCGTTGGCGTCCTCCGGCGCGAGGCCGACCGCGATCAGGCCCGGCCCGGAGATTCCGATCAGCCACAGCCCCGCCGCGCCCAGGCGCCCGGACGGGAAGACGCCGCGCAAAAGCGCCGCCCCGGCGGCGATGAGAAGCCCCTGCACCACGAACGAGGCGTTCATGAGGCCGTGCAGGGGCGAGCAGACGTAGCGCGCGGGGTCCCCCACCCGCTCGGCGAAGTCGACCGCCCCCAGGTCACTGATGAAGTTCCGTGACCAGTCGTAGGGCACGGACCAGGCGTTCGCGGCGATCCGCTCGGCGACGAAGAACTGGAAGCAGAGGCACCACAGGAGCGCCCCCGCAAGCCGCGCCCCGTCACGCGAGGAACGCCCGCACATCAGCCCCATCCGTCCTCGCCAGGAGCGTTCCCGCGGTCACACCGCCTGAAAAATAACGTCGCTTTGCGTCGGGGTGAAGGCCCGGTCACAGCGAGCGCTCCTCCAGCGCCCGCTCCAGCAGGACGACGGCCTGCTCCAGCGACAGGCCCCCGCCCATGGACTTCGCCGCCTCGAAAACGGCCTCTCCGAGGGAATCACGGAGGAAAGCCTGCTCGCGCGCATACGTTTCCCGGTCCACGGGCGGCAGGGGGTAGTGCATCTCCTCTCGAGCCCGCTCCAGAGCGCCCGCGGCCTGCGCCGCCGCCTCCAGCGCGCCCGCCGCCCGCGCCAGGTCTGCCAGCGTCCGCACCACCTCCACGAGACTCGGGCGCGCCGCCAGTTCCCGCGCGAGGGCGAGGCTTTCGCGGACGTGCGCCCCGGCGGCAGCCAAGTCCCCCTGCGCGATCGCCACCTCCGCGATTCCGCGCAACGTGTTTCCCATGCCGAACCGGTCCGAGACCTCTCGGTGGATCGCGAGGCCCTGCTCGTAGAAGGCGCGCGCCTCGGCGAAGCGCCCCTGGGACTGCGCGAGGTGCGCCAGATTGTGCAGCGTGCGGGCCTCGCCGTTCCGCTCGCCCCGGGCGCGCCAGATCGCCA
>CALEKU010000026.1 GCA_937902745.1 uncultured Armatimonadota bacterium | reverse complement strand
CTGCGGGCGTGGGGGGAGGGGTGGTCCGAGGAACGAGGACCGGGGAGGGGGGCCAGACCCGGGCTCTGGCCCCGTCCGCTGGCACCGCGCGACGTTCACGCTGGAGGCCGTTCCCGATAGCGCCACGCCGCTCCTGGCGCGGCTCGACGGGATGGGCAAGGGCATCCTCTGGCTGAACGGCCGCAACCTGGGGCGCTACTGGCAGATCGGCCCGCAGCGCGACTACTATCTGCCCGAGCCGTGGCTGAACGCCGGGGAGAATACCCTGGTCCTGGTCGAGACCGAGGGGAACGAACCAGGCGGGGTGTCTCTGGTGTGGGACGAAAAGGCGGCGGCGGTGGTGCGGGTAGCGCTCCGGTAGAACCGGAGCAGCTACCCCAGCGCCTCCCGTGCCGCTTCGATAGCGCGCAGGATGTCGTCGCGGGAGATATCCCGGTGCGTTACGAAGCGCAGGCGGGTGCTGCCAGGGAAGCCGGAGGCGCGTACGCCCGCGGCCAGCAGCCGCTCGCGCGCCTCGTCGCCGCTCCGGCCCGTGCCCGCAACGTCAAAGAACACGATGTTCGTTTCGGGCGGCGGGCAGAGGGTGACGCCAGGGAGGGAGGCCAGACCCTCGGCGAGGAGTTTCGCGTGGGCATGGTCTCGCTCCAGGTCGTCGATGTGGTGCCGCAGGGCGTATAGCCCGGCGGCGGCAACGATACCCGCCTGGCGCATCGCGCCACCGAAGACGTGCTTCCACCGCCGCGCCGCACGCACCGTCTCCGCATCCCCGGCCAGCAGCGCCCCCACAGGCGCGCCCAGCCCCTTGGAGAGGCACAGAGTCACCGTGTCGAACGGCGCGGCGAGGTCGGCGGCGGGCACACCCTGCGCCACGGCGGCGTTCAGCACGCGCGAGCCGTCCAGGTGGAGCGCGAGACCCAGCGTCCGCGCGGCGTCGGTCACCGCCCGCACCTCCTCAGGCTTCCAGACGCAGCCCCCGGCGGCGTTGTGGGTGTTCTCCACGCAGACCAGGCGGGTGCGGGCGAAATGCGGGTCGTTCGGACGCACGGCGGCGCGCACCTGCTCGGGGGTGAAAACGCCGCGCTCTCCCGTCAGCGGGTAGAGCAGGCACCCGGAGAGCACGGCGGGGCCGCCGCCCTCGTAGAGCCGGATGTGAGCGAGTTCATGGCAGAGCACCTCGTCGCCGGGCTGCGTGTGGACGCGCAGGGCGATCTGGTTCGCCATGGTCGCCGAGGGCAGGAAGAGGCCCGCCTCCTTGCCCAGCAACTCCGCGGCGTGTTCCTGCAGCGCGTTGACGGTGGGGTCTTCGCCGCGCTGATCGTCGCCCACAGGCGCCTCGGCCATCGCCCGGCGCATGGCGTCGCCGGGCCTGGTGGCGGTGTCGGAGGAGAGGTCGATAAAGGTCACACGGGCATTATAACGCAATCACGCCGCCCGCTCCGCGGCCTCGGCGAGCGCCGCCAGATTCGGTACCGTCAGGTCGGGCCGCGCCTCCTCCCTGGCCAGGGTGGCGCGGTGGCGGCGGTCCACCCAGCAGGAGACGATTCCCAGCGCGTTCGCGGGCGCGATGTCGTGGTAGCGGCTCTGCGCCACATGCAGCCAGCGGCTCCGGTCCAGGCTAAACTGCGCCTCTGCCCGCAGGAAGTGGGCATGGGCGGGCTTGTAGGAGCCGACCTGCTGCGCCGTGATGACGCCATCGAACGGCACCACCAGGCGCTCCGCCGTGCGCGCGAACAGGTCGTCATCGATATTGGAGAGGACGATCAGGCGGAAGCGGGTCTTCAGCCGCTTCAGCGCGTCCACAGTGTCCGGGAACGGCGGCCAGGCGCCGACGGACGCGGCAAACGCGTCCCGCTCGGCCTCCGTGGGCGAAAACCCGAACGTGGACCCGATGCCGTCCAGCACGCCCTTCAGTACCTCTCGGTAGGGGCGGTACGGCCCCGCCTCCAGGGTGGTTTCGTGCTGCGCATGGGCTGCCAGCAACTGCTCGTCGGTTACCGATTCGACCCCGTGCGCCGCCAGCACCGGCCGCAGCGCCGCCAGGATGCCGTTTTCCCAGTCGATGAGCGTTCCGTAACAGTCGAATGTCAGGGTATCGAAGTGTGTGAGGTCCATCGCCCTATCGTTTCGACGTTTTCGCCGCCAGTGCCTGCATCAGAGAGCCCTCACCCCCGCCCCTCTCCCGCGGACGGTAGAGGGGTGCCTGCTCCCGTATCAGGTCAGGCTTGGCGGGGAGCGGATACTGCTGCCATACCAGGCACCCCTCTCCCGCGGCGGTAGAGGGGCGGGGGGTGAGGGCTCCCCCTCCCCTACTTCTTCACCAGCTCCAGGTGGATGGCGATATCTACCTCGTTGCTGACCGAGGAAACGCCCTCGACGACGCGGTTCCAGGTCAGGCCGTAGGCGGTGCGGTCCAGCTTCAG
>CALEKU010000025.1 GCA_937902745.1 uncultured Armatimonadota bacterium | reverse complement strand
GCTTGCCGGCGCTGGCCGCGCGCGCCGCGGCGGCCTGGGCGCGCCGCTCCGCAAGCATCAAATCGGCGTCGTACACCGCGCGGGCGTCGGCGTCGGAAAGAGTCTTATAGGCGGCAGTAATCTCCGCGAAGCGGCGCGCGGCGTCAGCGTTGCCGGGGTTCACGTCCGGGTGGTGCTGGCGAGCGAGCTCCCGGTAGCGCTTTTTGATCTCCGCGACGGGAGCATTCCGGGGGACACCCAGCAGGTCGTAATGGGTGCGCGAGGAAGACGGCGGCATACTGAAGATTGTACCCCGCGCGCTCGGGTCAGCGCCCCTACGCGCCAGACTCGCGCATCACCGACGTAAACTGGCCCACGTAGAAGGAGATGACGATGAAGCCCACGACCAGGGCAGCCAGGAGCAGCATCACGACGCCCGCGATCACGGCGAGCTGGTGCGCCTTGGTATCGGCTTCCGACTCCAGGTAGTCGGCGACCTTCTCCATCATGTTGTCCAGGCTGCCGGTCTGCTCGCCGGTGCGGGCCATCTGCACCGCGATCGGCTCCAGCAGGCCCGAGCGCGCCAGTACCCCGGAAAGCCCCTCGCCGGCAGCCAGCGCGGGCGTGGCGTCCAGGAGGCGCTGCCCGATGGCGCGGTTGCCGCAGGCCCGGGAGGCGATCTCCACCGCACGCACAACGTTGACGCCGCCCGCGTAGAGCGCCCCGAGGGCGCGGCAGAACCGGGCTGTGGCATAGCGGCGCACCACGCCACCCACGGCGGGAATCAGCATCTTGATGCGGTCCCACGCGGCGCCGATGCCGGGGAACTGGTTGAGGTAGCGCGCGGCCCACCAGGCGCCGAACATGAGCGCGCCCACGATCGCGGCGAAGCGCACCCGCGCGACCACCGCTGCTACGCCGGACTGCCCCATGCCGCTCTGGACGAACGCCAGGATGAGGATGACCAGGGCGGCCACGAACAGCACGATCTTTGGGTACAGCGTTTCGCGCTTCAGTTTGCGCCGCGTTTCCAGTTCGCGCTCCAGGTAATTCGCGAGCCGGTGGCACATCTGCTCCAGCAGGCCCCCGTACTCGCCCGCGCGTATCAACTCAATCTGGAGCGTGGTGAAGACGCTCGGGTAGCGCTCCATCACCGAGGAGAGCGGCGACCCGCCCGCCACCGTGTTCGCCGCCTCGGTGAGGATGCTCTTCAGGCGTCCGTGGCGCGTCTGGTTCGCCAGCGTCGTCAGCGCCTGCACCATCGGGACGCCGGCGTTCAGCAGGGTCGCGAGCTGGCGGTACATCACAGCCAGTTCATTCAGCGGCACCGACACCAGGAACGGCGCCACGTCGATACGGCTCTGGGTCCCGAGGCGCGGCGCCCGGGTGTCAGCGGTGACGGAGGCGGCGCTGCCGCCCCGCATCGCCTCAATGCGGGTGGGGAACAGCCCCTGCTCGCGCAGGGACGCTGCCGCCCCGCTTGGCTCCGCGGCCTCGATCAGTCCGGAAACGCTCTGGCCCGCGCTGTCTTTGGCATCGTAGGAAAAGGTCGGCATAGTGTTACGGGGTCTCAAACGTCCCGGCGAACTGGAAAACGGCCTTGTAGATGTAGTATGTCGCGGCGCACAGGACGTACCCGCCCACCACGATAAGGATCAGCATGGTGACGCGCTTCAGACTCTCCTTCGCGGCGTCGATGGCGCGGCCCGCCTCCTCCTGATAGTACGCCGTTACGCGGTCCAGCATCTCCGCGAACTGACCGGTCTTCTGGCCGGTCACCAGCATCTGCACCGGGTCGTGCCCCAGCAGACCCGCCGCCTGAATCGCCTCGTCCAGTCCGCCGCCGCGTCGGACGATGGCCGACGCCGCCAGCAGCCGGTCCCGGAGGACAGAGTTAGGCACCGCCCGCGCCGCGCCGACGAACGCCGGCTCTGCGGACACGCCGGAGAGCAGGAGGCGGCGCAGCACGCGCGTGAACGCCGCAATGCCGCGCATCTTCGCCAGCCGTGCCATGGCGGGGACGCTCAGGGCGAACCGGTCCCGGAAGCGGGTGGCAAAGGGCTGCCGCCAGAGCCAGCCAAACCCGAGCGACAGGGCGTGGGCCAGGAGTCCCAGGGGCAGCCAGAGGAGGAGGAACTGCTTCCCGAGGCTCAGGAAGCCGCCCGCTATGTCGCCGCTTGAGAAGATGTTGGGGAGAGCCATCAGGAGCGGCTGCGCGATCAGGACCGTCCATAACGACTGCCAGTTGAGCAGGCGGATGACCCACAGGTTGCCACGGAGCGCCGCGTCCTGCTCCGCGCCCAGCGCGGCCTCCTCGAAGGCGAAGGGGAGGAAGCCGCCCTGCTCCCCGGCGGCCACCAGGCCCACGACGTACTCGGGGAAGAGGCCGGGGAAGCGTGCCATCCCGGCGGCAAGCGAGGCGCCCCGCGCCGTTTCGGCGGCGATGCTCAGGGCCGCGTCACCGAGCTTTCGGTTCTTTGTGCGCGGCCCCAGGTCCGCCATCGCCGCGGATGGTGTGAACCCCGCGTGCGCCAGGGAGGCGAGCTGCCGGAAGAACACCCCGAGGTCTTCGGGCTTCACCGAGGAGAGGGTGAAGCCTTTCGCGGTGAGGGGCGTCTGCGGCGCCGCGGCCTGGGCGGTCTGCGCTGCCGCCTCGCCCGCCATTACGTTGACCTGCCGGTAGCCACGCTCGCTCAGGCGAAGGTGGACCTCCTGCGCCGAGGGGGCGTCCATCGCCCCGCGCAGAATGCGTCCCGTCGTGTCCGCGGCCTCGTACCGGAAGATCGCCACGTCGCTCGTGTGCCCCCTGAAACCATAACGCTCGGCGCGGCCCCGGGTTACGCCCGGCCACGCCGCTCCGTGTCTCGATTATACCGGCGGGAAGACCTGCTCCCGCACGTCGGTTGATTCCGCCAGGGGCAGACCGTCACTGCTTTGCCGGATGCGCCACGCCCGCTCGGGAAAGCGCTCTTCGCCCACCCGCAGGGCGTCGTGCGCCGTCATCCGCGCGTTCGAGACGTAAAACCCGCCCGGCGGCAGGTGCACGTCGTCGTCCTCGTAGTCTGATGACCATCCCTGGTTGATAACGACGCGCGTCTTGTCCGAGTACACTGCTTCTTCCACCAGGTAGTCCGGGGTCAGGAAGCGGTGCGCCGTCAGAAAAGCCGAGAACGTGAGCGCGTGCAGGGGAGCGAGCAAAGAATAGGTCCGTCGGATAAATGCAGCATGCTCGATGACAAATTCACGGTCCATGTTGTAGGACGGGGGAGCGAGCATAAGCAACGACCGGAGGAGACGAGGGAACCACCGGAGGAGACTCGGTT
Source organism: uncultured Armatimonadota bacterium (assembly GCA_937902745.1). Taxonomy (GTDB): domain Bacteria; phylum Armatimonadota; class Armatimonadia; order Armatimonadales; family Armatimonadaceae; genus CALEKU01. Next base: position 151,026 of record CALEKU010000025.1, on the reverse strand, counting down.
GTAAGGGAAGACCAGGCATTACCACGGAATCGCGATAGACCGTAGCTGTCAAGGGAGCAAAGGTCGTCCATCCGTTGAAGTAGTCATCGGCGTGGCCCAGGGGGTCGGCCATGTGCCATCGCCAGAAATCGCACCCAAGCGCAGACCAGTCTGCGCCTCCGTCGCTCCCAACGATCAAACCCGCTTCCGCAATCTGGCGAAGCCCCATCATGCGGGCATCCATATCATCCCATCTTGTCAGCCCGTTGCTCGGATCACCTAACCCCTGGTTTGCTGCATACTTCCAGTGAATGCCATTCGCACGGCAGCGATTTGCCAGGTCAATCACTTGCTCGGCCTGGTTGGCATGAATCTGGTCTAAGGACAGCAGGGCGGAATAGCCATCCGCCTGAATAGCTTCGACTGCTTGCCTTAAATCCGCTTCGTTCTCATTTGCCTGGTGGGGGACTAGCGTCAGACTACCGTCTGTATTTTGTGTGACCCGAATGTCAAGGATGCATGTGGCTTTCTCCACCCCTAACGTTTTCATCGCACGAGCGACCTCTGCCATTTCTACGAACGACTGGCCGTCAGGCTGGGACCAAAAGCTGACATAGGCGCTTCCCAGAAGTGCATCGACCACAGGCCGCTCGCGGGCTTTCCTGCGCAACGTTACATGATTGCGTTCTCCAATGGCTTTGTCACGATAGGCCCTCGCAATGGCAACGTGGTCGCCCTGTGGCAGCACCACGAGACGAACATCCAGTCTGCGCCGCTCCGGATCGCGTTGGTAAACCGGTTGAAACGATGCGTGTTCGCCCTGGACGTTGATACCAAGCGAGGTGTAAGCGGAATCCGTAAGGAAAGCCAACGCAGAACGACCAGCATCCGCTTCCCGCACCGCACCTACGAAGGGCATGTTGAGGTCATCCCACACCGTCAAACCACTTGGGAAGTCGGCATCATTGGCTGCGATGATCGCCCCTTCATCGCAAGGTATGAGGAGGTAAGAGCCAGTGCCGTAGGGGGCGGCAATGAGGCCGGGGTAGAGGCAGATGTCCTGAACGCGGTGCGTCCGGGTGTCGCGGCTCGCCTCCACGGTAAGCTGTATCTCCCGCTCGGCGCAGGTGACGTACACATCCACGGGGACGCCGTTCCAGTCCAGGCCCAGCAGGATACGCTTGCCCGCCGCGCTCGCCTTCTCCGAGAGCGAAAGCAGGCGCATCTCGCCGAAGGGGACGCGGGTGCGGGCGCCGGTTTCGCGCTCTTCCAACTCCATCCATCCCAGCGGCAGGCCGTCCGCCCACACGACGCCGGCTTTGGCATCTTCGAGGCGGTAGAGCAGCGTCTTGCGGTCGAGGGAGAAGGCGTAGTCGCCGAAGGTGATGTTCCAGAGGGTGTTGGCTGCGGGCATAGGGTGAACATAGGGCCGCCCGCCGCAGGAACGCGACGGGCGGAAGGAACCTGTCTTAATCGAAGTTGAGGCCGGACTTCTTCCAGTCCTCAGTGAAACTGGCGAGGCCGCTGTCGGTCAGCGGATGGTGGTACATCTGGTTCAGGACCTTGAACGGAATGGTCGCTACCTGCGCCCCGGCCCGCACCGCCTCAACGACGTGCATGGGCGAGCGTACCGATGCCACCAGCACCTCGGACGCGAACTCGTATTCGTGGACCATGTTCACGGTATCGCGCACGGCGACCATGCCCTCACCGCTCAGGTCGTCCACACGGCCCACGAAGTTGGAGAGGTAGGTCGCGCCCGCCTTCGCCGCGATCAGCGCCTGGGTCAGGGTGAAGAGGAGGGTGACGTTGGTACGGATACCCTCCGCCTTGAGCTGCCGCACGACCTTCATCCCCTCCGGGCCGAAGGGGACCTTCACCACAACGTTCGGATGCCACGAGGAGACGATGTGCGCCTCCTTCAGCATCTCATCGGCCGATGTGGCGCTCACCACCTCCGCGGAGACCGGGCCGTCCACGATCGAGCAGATCTCCTGGATGGTCTGCTTGAACGAGCGGCCCTCCTTCGCCAGCAGCGAGGGGTTGGTGGTGACGCCGTCCACCAACCCCTGTTCGGCCACCTTCCTGATCTCGTCCAGATTCGCCGAGTCGATGAAGAACTTCATGTTCCTGCCGCTCCTTGCCGGCTCCGCGAAGGAGCCGCGGGGTAGATACTCGCTATAGATTAGTCTACCCTCGCGCAGCAGGTTCCATGAACTTCGTCCGGAGACGGGATCAGAGGCTGAATTCCCGGCCGTCCATCAGCATCTTCTCTTCCAGCGTCCGGGACTGCTTCAGCAGCCACTTTCCATTGCGCCGGACCCAGAAGTCGCGCCCGTAGGTCTGGACCTCCACGCGGGCAGAGGTACCGTCCTCGCGCTTCAAGAACAGAAACGCCTTCTCCTCCATCTCTACGGTGGCGGTCTCGCCCTTCACCTTGATGGACTCGATCTTCGTCTCCGCTTCGCGCGCATCCAGCTTTGGCAGCAGGCCCCGAATCTCGGCAATAAGGTGCTTCAGGGGGCGCTTCGTGCCCTTACGGTCGATATAAATGTAGTCCGACGTGTGGTTCCTCTCGAACGCCGGCAGATCGCGCTTCTTCAGCGCGGCGTTCCACTCATCGTAGATCGACTGAATCAGCGCTTTGGCCCGGTCCTCCTCCGCGTCCGCCAGGAGGAGCGAGGGCAGGGTCAGGACTGCCAGACCGGTGGCGGCCAGGCGGAGGAACGTCCTTCGGGGAATGGGGTTGGTTTGCGTGTTCATGTCTTTTCTTTCACACCCTCTCATCGGGTAGCTGTAGTGGGTTAGTGTATACGTCGATTTACCGGGAGGCCGCGTCGCTACGCGGTCAGGCGCGACACTGCGGCGAACTGGTCTTTGAGCGCCGGGTACAGCGCGCGGTAGACCGGGTAGTACTTTGCGTAGACCGCCGCGGTCGCAGCGTCCGGTTCGGTCTTCTCGGTGGTGCGGATGGTCGCGGCGCACGCCTCGGGGACGGACGCGTACGCGCCGGTCCCGACCGCCGCCAGCAGCGCCGCGCCGTAGGCCGGTCCCTCCTCTGAGTTGACCTGCCACAGCGGCTTGTTGATCACGTCCGCCAGGATCTGGCGCCACAGGGGCGACTTGATACCCCCGCCGATGGCGCGCACCTCGGACGCCGGAATACCGGCCTCCTCGGTCAGCGAGAAGAGATCCCGGTGGGCGTAGGCCACGCCCTCCAGCACCGCGCGGGCGAACCAGTCCTGTGTGCAACGCAGGGTCGCGCCAAAGAAGGCGCCGCGGGCATCCGGGTCGAAGTAGGGGTTGCGCTCGCCCTGGAGGTACGGCAGGTAGAGCAGACCCTCGCAACCCGCCGGGGCGTTCGCCGCGCCCGCGGTCACCTCGTCGTACGTCTGCTCCGGCGCAAACGTCTCCTTAAACCACTCGAACGAACCCGCCGCGGTGATGACGCAGCCCATCACGTGCCACGCGCCGGGGACGGCATGGCAGAACGTCTGGATACGCTTCGGGTCGAAGAACGGGCCATCGAGGTGCGCGAAGACCACCCCGGAGGTGCCCAGGGACAGCGAAATGCGCCCCGGCTCGACAACGCCGCAGCCTACGGCGCCCGCCGCCTGGTCGCTGCCGCCGCCCACTACGGGAGTCCCGGCCTTGAGACCCGTCGCCTGCTCCGCAGCGGCAGAGATGACGCCGGTAATCTCCGGCGACTCGTAGATCTTCGGCAGCCACTCCTTCGGGATGTCGAGCGCCGCGAGCATCTCCTCGGACCACGCGCGCTTGCGGACATCCAGCAAACTGGTCCCGGAGGCGTCGCTGACCTCGGTGGCAAACTCGCCGGTCAGTTTGAAGCGGATGTAGTCCTTCGGAAGCAGCACCCGCGAGACCTTCTCGTAGACCTGAGGCTCGTTCTTGCGGACCCACACAATCTTCGGCGCGGTGAACGACGTAAAGACCGGCTGCCCGATGGTCGCGAAAAGTCGCTCTTCGCCCCCGATGGCCTCTGTGATCTCGGCGCACTCGGCGCCCGTGCGGGCGTCGCACCACAGCAGCGCCGGGCGCAGTACGTTGTCCTGCGCGTCGAGGAACACCGAGCCGTGCATCTGGCCCGTCAGGCCGACGCCGCCGATCTGGTCCGCGTGGACGTTCCCCTTCGCCAGCAGCGCACGGATGGCCGCCTGCGCCGCGCGCCACCAGTCGTCATCGGGATGCTGCTCGGCCCACTGGGGGTGGGGGGTGGAGAGGGGGTACTCCTCCGTGACCGTCGCAACGACCTTTCCGGCCTCGTCGATCAGTACTGCTTTGGTGCCGCTGGTTCCAGTGTCGAGTCCGAGGAAGTGAGGCATGGGTAGTGTCCCTGGAGAAGCGAAGTAAGTTCGCTATCAGGGTTCGACGCCGGCCGAATTATCCCTGCGTTTAAAAGAACGGGCTGAAGTCGTCCCCGGCGCGCTGTACGTAGCCTGTTGGACCGGAGGGCAGCAGAGTCACCTGGTCGTAGACGGTCGGCCCGCCCCGCGGCCCGGACTCCTCGCTGTTCTCAACGCGCTCCCGCAGTATCCGCACCGCCTGACCGGGTCGCAGTTCGCGCAGCGCTTTTGCCTGTTCACTTGGCACGGCGTACAGTGTGGTGCCCGCGCCGCCGAGGACGCCGTAGCGCGAAGACTTCCGGGTGGCGCGGAGCGCATGGCCCTTCAGCGCCAGGTCGGCCATCTCGCGGTCCGTCTGCCCACGGGCGGCCTTGCGGAAGCGCTGTAGCGCCGCCCGCGACGGCTCCCCGGGGATGTGCGCCAGCGCCCAGAGCGCGTTGAATGGGAACGCCCCGGTGCCGTCGGCGCGTTTGCGGTATGCGTCGGTGCGCGCCAGCAGCGCATCCAGCGCGGGCACCGCCCGCGGCCCCTGTTTGACCGCCCAGTGCGCCGCCTGGAGCGACCCCAGATAGTCCGCCTGCAACAGCCGCTTTTCTGCCTCGGCGCGGGAGACCACACCCGAGGCCGGCTTCTGCGGGAGGGCAGGAGAGGGGGCCAGGCACGCCGCCAGGAACGCGGCAGCTGCGGCGAGGGGGCGGGTCACGGTCAGATTAAGCCGCGTGCCCATTCAATCACCGTTTCCGCAGCGCGCAGGTGGACCTCCGCTGAGGTCTGGTCGTACATCTGGGCGGGGACGCCCTCGGCGTGCTCCGGGTTGCGGGTCGCCAGGAACTCCAGGTTCAACTCCGCCGCCGCGTTCATCACCGCCAGCGGGGCTTCCAGTTCGTTGGCGAACTGAATCAGGTTATGGCCGCGCGGGTTCCGCTTCGAAAGGGAGAGGGTCGCCGCCTTCAGCGCCTTTTCCGCCGCCTGCTGCGCGAAGAACACCGAGGCGTAGTAGATTCCCGCGTCGCGCAACACGCTCGCGGTAGTCAGGTCCGCCTTGCTCTGCGCCCAGTGGTCCTGGCTCTGGCGTCGAATCGATGCCGCGTTCTCCGGCTCCACGGAACAGCCCCCCTCCGCCGTCCCCCGCGGTACGCCGCGGCGGACTCCCTTTGATAACTATATCCTAATATCGGCGTCCGCCGAAACTTCGTCAGGGGCGGGGAGGGCGCAGCCCGCAGGAAACGGCGGGCGCCCGCGCGAACGAAAGGGGTGGAGGCATGTGACGCAAATGATGATCGGATTGCGTATTCCCGGCGCGTGCGGACGGGATCTGTCCCTGGAGGAGTTCGCCGGCTGGTGCAAGGCGGAGGGGTTCGGAAGCATGGACCTGGGGCGGGCGGACGCCGACCGGGTGAAGATCGTGCGGGACGCCGGTCTCGCTGTCGGCACCATCGACCTGCCCGGGACGACGGACCTGCTCTCGCCTGACGAAGCGGAGCGGAAGAAGGGGATCGAGACCGGCCTCGCGGCGGTGAACGCGATCGCGGACGCGGGCTGCGACAAGGCGTTCTGCGTCTTCTTCCCGCGCAACGGCGGCCAGAGCCGGCGCGACTCCTTCGAGAACTGGAAGTCTTCGTTCCCGACCATCGCCGCCGAGGCAGAGAAGCGGGGGGTCCGCATCGCGGTGGAGGGCTGGCCCGGACCGAACAACTCCGCGCTCGGGGTCACGCCGGAAACCCTGCGTGCGATGTTCGAGGCGGTCCCCACGGACGCCTTCGGGATCAACTACGACCCGTCGCACCTGGTACGCGTCGGCGTGGACTACAAGCGCTTCCTGGATGAGTTCGCCGGGCGGGTAATCCACGCCCACGGTAAGGACACGGCGCTGGACCCCGAAGGACTGTACCGCTACGGCAATATCTCCCCCACGTTCGACCGCTCCCCGGACTTCGGCGACGGCCACTGGCGCTACACCATTCCCGGTGAGGGCTACGTGGATTGGTCGTACGTTCTCCCGCGCCTGACCCGCGCCGGCTTCGACGGCACCGTCGCGATTGAACTTGAAGACTTCCGCTACAACGGGAGCGTCGAGGGCGAAAAGCGCGGGCTTTCGCGGGCGCGGGCGCACCTGGCGCTTTACATCTGACAATACGGGGGCGTCTGCCCTCACCCCCCTGCCCCCCTCTCCCGGCGCTGCGGTCCGCCCCGGACTGGGAGGAGAGGGGGGTGGGTGCCTCGGCGCCCAGGCCCTGCTACTACGCCTCCTGATTGCCGAGGGCGGCGGGGGCGGAGGCTTTGCCGGAGAGGCCGGCGAGGGCGATCAGGGTCAGCAGATAGGGCAGCAGGGTGAGGAAGTCCGGCGGAATGCGCTCTGCCAGGCCCGCGGTCTGGAGCGACTGCTGCAGGGCGTCCCCCAGGGCGAAGAAGAATGCCGCTGCCGCCGCGCCGAGCGGGTGCCAGCGCCCGAAGATCACCGCCGCAAGTGCGATGTAGCCGCGCCCACCCGTCATATTCTCCCGGAACGAGCCCAGCGCCGCCAGCGCCAGGGCGACTCCCCCGATACCCGCCAGCGCTCCCGAGAGCGTCACCGCGCTGTAGCGTAGCCGGGTGACGTTCACGCCGGCCGAGCGGGCAGCCGCCGGGTTTTCGCCGACCGCACGCAGGCGCAGGCCCAGCGGAGTGCGCGCCAGGATGAAGAACAGCGTGAGCACCGTGACGATGCCCAGCAGCGTCACGAACAGACCGGGGAGTTTGTTCTCCGTGTCCAGCGCGCCCCCGAAGTAGACCCGCAGGAGGTAGGTCGTCAGGCCGAGGATGCCCAGGTTCAGGCCGACGCCCGAGAGGATGTGCGGCACTCGCAAAGCCTGGGTCAGTACGGCGTGCAGGAAGCCAATCAGCGCGCCCGTGGCCGTGCCCGCGGCCAGCCCGAGGTAGGCGTTGCCGGACGTGGAGGCGACCGCAACGCCCGCGAACGCCCCGCCCAGCATCATCGCTTCCAGGCCGATATTTACCACGCCCGCGCGCTCCGAGACCACGCCGCCCATAGCGGCGAAGCCGAGGGGCGTCCAGAAGCGGAACGCTGCAGAAACCAGGTCTGAGAGGTCGATCACGGCCCGTCCTCCGGCGTTGGTCCGGACGCGGCGCTCTGGGCTGCCTCCGGCACGGGCGAGGGCGCCGCCGGCCGGCGGCGCCGCGCGACGAAGCGCGCCGCCACCGCAAGGATCACCAGCGCCTGCACCACCGCCACGATCTGCTTGGGCGTCCCCGCCTCGAAATCCATGTTCTCCGCGCCCGCACCCAGCGCGCCGAAGAGGAGCGCAGAGGGGAACACGCCCCACGGCGAGCCGCCGGCCAGCAGCGCCACCGCCAGGCCATCGAACCCGAAGCCCGCGCCGTAGAAGTCAGCGGGGAAGAAGCGATAGCGGGTCGGCCCGAAGATCTCCAGCGTCCCGGCCAGGCCGCAGAGCGCCCCGGATACCAGCATGGCGACGATGCGGACGCGCGACACGGGAACGCCCGCCGCCTCCGCCGCGCCGGCGCCTTCGCCCACGGCGCGCGTCTCGTACCCCCAGACGGTCCGGCGTAGCAACACGGCGATCAGGACGACTACGGCCACGGCGATAATCAGGCCGACGTGGACATCGTACTGGGGAGACAGGCGCGGGAAGGTCGCCAGCACCTCCGGGGTGCGCTGGACGCCGCCGCTGGTCGGATCTTTGAGCGGGAACGATGCCAGGTAGCGCGTGGTCTTCTGGGCGACGTAGTTGAGGAGGATCGCGGTGATGACCTCATGCGCGCCGCGCTTCTCCTTGAGATAGGCCGGCAGAAATGCCCATGCGGCGCCCGCCAGCATTCCGGCGAGCGCCGAGACCAGGAGCAGCAGCGGGGCGGGCAGCCCCTTCAGGCTGTACCCGACCACCGTCGAGGCCAGCGCGCCCACGGAAAGCTGACCCTCCGCACCGATGTTGAACAGGCCTGCCGCCAGCGCGACCGCGACACCCGCGCCCGTCAGCAGAATCGGCATGGTGCGGTCCAGCGTCTGTGACCAGTTGAGTGCGGAGCCGAAGGCTCCCTTGAACAGCGCGGCGTACGCCGTGAGCGGCGCGGTCGCACTCTTCTGCGCCACTGCGATGACCACCGCCCCGAGCAGCAGGGCGGCCGCCAGGCACAGGGCGGCCCGGAGCAGGGAGGCGGTAAGTGAGACGTTTCGGTTCACGCGGCGGCTGCCCCCGTCATTAGTGCGCCGACGCGCGCCTCGGTCGCCTCGGCTGCGTCCAGCACGGCGACCAGGCGGCCAGCAAGCATCACCGCGACCCGGTCCGAGAGTGCAAGCACCTCCGCCAGGTCCAGTGACTGCACCAGCACCGCCGCGCCGCGGTCGCGCTCGGCGCGCAGGGCATCGTGCACAAATGCCGATGCCGCGAAGTCAAGCCCGCGCGTGGGCTGTGAGGCGAGCAGCAGGCGCGGCTTGCGGGACAGTTCGCGCGCCATGACCAATTTCTGCTGGTTGCCACCGGAGAGCGCCCGCGCGGGCACACCGGGCGCCGCCCCGCGCACGTCGAACGCCTGCGCCTTCTCGGTCAGAAAGCCGCGCAAAGCACCGGCCCGCAGCCACCCGCCCGCGCCCGCGAACTCCGGCTCGCGGTGGCGGCCCAGCACCGCGTTCTCGTCCACCGTGAAGGGGAGCACCAGCGCGCGGTGGTGCCGGTCCTCCGGCACATACCCGATGCCCGCCGCGCGCCGCCCGGCGACCGAAAGGGAGCGCAAATCCACTTCGCCCAGGGAGAGAATCTCCGCGCTGGCGCGGCGCAGGCCGACCACGGCCTCGATCAGGTCCACCTGCCCGGAGCCGTCCACGCCCGCCAGGCCCAGAATCTCCCCGGCGCGCACCTCAAACGAAGCGTTTTCGACCGCGACCTCGCCGCGCCGCCCCCGGACCGTCAGCCCGCGTACGCGAAGGACCGCCTCGCCGGCCGGCGCAGCGGCGGGCTGGGGGGAGGGGGCCGCGGCTGCGGCTGCGGCTGCGGGCGCCTCGCCCCCGACCATGGCGGCTGCCAGGCGGGCCGGGTCCGTGTCCGTGACCGCGGTGGTCAGGACGCGCTTGCCCCGCCGCAGGACCGTCACGGTCTCGGCATGCGCCATCACCTCATCCAGTTTGTGTGTGATGAAGACCACTGTGCTGCCGGCGCGTGCCATTCGCTCGGTGGCCGCCCACAGGTCGCGCGCCTCGCTCGGGGCGAGCACCGCGGTCGGTTCGTCGAGGATTACCACGCGCGCGCGCCGGTACAGCGCCTTCAGTATCTCGACCCGCTGCTGCGCGGCCACGGAAAGCGTCTCCACGCGCGCCGCCGGGTCGATCGGCAGACCGCTCTCCTTGGCCAGAGCGGCCACCGCGGCCTCGGCGCCGCGCCGGTCCAGCAGCAGGGCGCTACCGGGCTCTGCGCCCAGAACCACATTCTCGGCGACGGTGAAGGGGGCGATCAGCTCAAAGTGCTGATGCACCATGCCGATCCCCATCTCGATGGCCTGCTGGGGCGAGGAGAAGCGCTGCTCGATACCGTCCACCAGCACCGCCCCCGCATCGGGGCGCAGCAGGCCGAACAGGACCTTCATCAGGGTGGACTTGCCGGCGCCGTTCTCGCCGACCACGGCGTGGCGCGAACCGGGCTTCAGCTCCAGGTCCACGTTGTCCAGCGCGCGAACGCTCCCAAAATCAACGGTGATGCCGCGCAGAGACACCGCGGGGGCGCGAACGGCATCGGCCGTCGCGGCGGCCGGGGCGGCCGTGACCGGGGGTTCGGCGGGGGGATGGGGCATCGCACGGATTATAACGGCGCCGCCGGGGCCTGTCAACCGGGGCGGTTGCCGCGGTCGTTTGCCACGAGAGGTTTTTCGGTACACTTACCTTAAATGAAAAATACGCGTCCCATTCTTGCTGCCGCGGCTTTGTTGACGTTTGCGCTGCCGCTGGCTGCCCAGGCTCCTACCGTACCTGTGCGGACTGCAAAGCCCGTACGGGCGACGATGGCCGTCTCAAAGGACCCGGATGATCCCGCGATCTGGGTCAACCAGCGTTCGCCCTCCGCAAGTCTGGTTGTCGGTACGAACAAGGTGGGCGCGCTGGAAGGCGGAGGGCTTTACGTTTACGGCCTGGACGGAAAGATTCGACAGGTTATCACCGGTCTGGATCACCCGAACAACGTGGATGTGGAGTACGGAGTGCGCATCGGCGGGCGCACGTACGATATCGCGGTGGTAACCGAGCGGAAGCAGAGCCGCCTGCGGATCTTCGCCTTCCGGCCCGGCAGCGGGACGCCCCTGTACGACCTCGCGCCGAAGGGCTTGCCGGTCTTCTCCGGTGAGGCGAATGAGGCGACCGAGCCGATGGGCATCGCGCTGTACAAACGCCCCCGGGATGGCGCGACGTTCGCCATCATCAGCCGCAAAACTGGCCCGGAACGGAACTACCTCTGGCAGTACCGCATCGTGGCCGACCGTGACGGGACGCCCGCGCTACAGAAGGTGCGGCGGTTCGGCAACTTCAGCGGTAAGGAGGAGGTCGAGGCCATCGCGGTGGACGACGCCCTGGGCTACGTCTACTACGCCGACGAGGAGTACGGCATCCGCAAGTGGGCAGCCGACCCCGATAGCCCGGCCGCCAACCGGGAACTGGCAGTATTCGCCAACCGCGGCTTCCGGGGCGATCACGAGGGCATCGCGATCTACACGCGCCCTGACGGCACCGGCTACATCTTCTGTACGGAGCAGCGTGAAGCCGACGAGGGGGGCTCTCGGTACTGGGTCTTCAAGCGCGAAGGCGAGCGCGGCAATCGCCATGACCACCGGGCGGTCGCGGTAATTGAGGGCGGCGCGGACGAGACGGACGGCATCGAGATCACGTCCCGGCCCCTCGGCGCCAAGTGGCCCCGCGGCCTGTTCGTGGCCATGAACGACCGCGGGAAGAACTTCCTCCTTTACCGGGCCGAGTCTGTCCTACCCGGCAACTCCCGGTAGAGAGACAGGTGTGCCTCCGCGCACCGCTCCAGCCGGAATCCGTCCGCATACTGACGGCCCGCCGCGATGCGGCGGGTCGCTTCGGCGTCCTCCGCTGTCGCCGCCCGCACTGCCGCTGCCAGCGCCTCCGGGTCGCCCACGGGGAAGAGCCACCCCCGGTCGCCGGACACCGCTTCGGAGAGGCCCGGGGCGTCCGCTGCGACGATGGGCGCCGCCCCGCTCGCCATCGCCTCCAGCAGAGCGAGGCTCCACCCCTCGAAGCGGGACGGCTGCACGTACACGTCGGCCGTCTTGAGCAGCGCGGGGATATCCGGCCGTCGCCCCAGAAAGTGGACCCGTTCTGCTACTCCGATCGAGGCTGCCAGAGCTTCGAGGTCGCCGCGCAGCGGGCCGTCCCCAACGAGAGCGGCGTGGTGGTCGTCCGGCAGGAGAGGCAGGGCGCGCAGCAGTGTGGCCTGGTCCTTCTGCGGCTCCAGGCGGCCGACACACAGGAGAAGCCGCGCGGCGGTGGGCAGGCCGGGCAGATCGGAACGGGGGGCGGCGCTCGCCTGCGCGAACCGGTCCACGTCGATCCCGTTCGGGATGACGGCGACCGCGCCCGCCGGGAGCCCGAGCCACTCCTCCAGTCGCTTGCCCGTGAGCGGGCTGACGCCCACAAGCCGGTGGTAGTGGGCGTACATCCAGCGGTCCACGGGGCGGAACCAGGGCTTGCGCCGCCGGTTCTCGGTGTTGTGCTCGGTGGTTACCAGAACGGGCCGGTCGCGGCGGGGCAGGCTTCGCCACGCGAGCGCCGCCCACCACTGCGCCGGGAACAGGTGGACATGTACCACGTCGAACCCGCGCATCCGCGCCGCCAGCCGCTTCACATGCCGGACCGAATAGAATCCCCACTCGGACGGGTGCGCTTCGAAGGACAGGCCGTCTGCGCGCACGGACTCCTCCAGAAAGGTGGGGTTCGGCTGCAGGGCGGTGAGGGCAGCCTCCACATCGCCCTCCGCATTCAGGCGAGCGGCGACATTGCGCACCAGGACTTCGGCGCCGCCGATGCGGAGATCGTTCACGACATGCAGGACGCGCAGAGGGCGGGGAAGGGGTGGCAGCACAACCCCCTATCATAGCACGGCCCGCGCCCAATGGCCGGGGCTATGGACTTCCCTGCGGCAAATGTGCTAAAATCGCCCGGTTGCAACGAAAAACAGCACGTTTGAGGCGGGTGTCCGCGCGGAAACGTGCACATCACGGGTGTCGCCGCGGGTCGGGGGATTCGACGACGAAGACCCGGCCGTAGGATTGGTTTGCCGGATTAACGGCGCAACGGTCGTCCCGAAGGGCGCGCGGGCGCCGGCGGAGATCGCCACGCCATCGGTACAGTCACCCCGGTCATCATTCATCATCACATCCCAAAGGACGGTACTGCGTGAAAATCGGAATATTCACGGCTCTCTTCCACGATCGCCCCATTGAGGACGCCATCAACTACATTGCGGACGCGGGCATCGAGTCGATCGAACTCGGCGGGGGGGCCTACCCCGGCTCGCGCCACCTGGACGACCTCGGGGGAATCCGCGCGCTGAACGACGACGATGCCAAGCGCAAGAAGCTGGTGGACCTGGTCAATAGCAGGAACCTTATCATCTCCGCGATCTCGGTGCACGGCAACCCCCTGCACCCCAACAGCGCCATCGCCAACGAGCACCGCGAGGCGTTTGAGAACGCCGTGCTGCTGGCGGAGAAGCTGGCGGGCGATGGCGTCATGCCCCAGGCGACCGTCAACGGCTTCTCCGGCTGCCCCGGCGATAACCCGCGCGCCAAGAACCCGAACTGGGTTACCTGCGCCTGGCCGGACGAGTTCCGGGACATCCTGGACTACCAGTGGAAGGTAGCGGCCAAGTACTGGCGCGCCCAGAACCGCTTCCTGAAGGCGCACAACTGCGTGTTCGCCATCGAGGCGCACCCCGGCTTCCTGGTCTACAACCCGGACACGCTGCTGCGCCTGCGCAAGGCGGCGGGCGACCGGATCGGCTGCAACTTCGACCCGTCGCACTTCTGGTGGCAGGGCATCGATCCGCTTGTGGCCGTGCGCGAACTGGGCAAGGCGGGCGCGATCTTCCACGCCCACGCCAAGGACACGCGCGTGGACCCGACCAACGCGGCCCGCAACGGCACGCTCGACACGAAGTCCTACGGAGACGTGCTGGAGCGCTCCTGGGTCTTCCGCTCGGTCGGCTACGGCCACGACACCGCCTGGTGGAAGGACTTTGTATCGAACCTGCGTATGGTCGATTACGACTACGTCCTTTCCATCGAGCACGAGGACAGCCTCCTCTCCACCAAGGAGGGGCTGCACAAGGCGCTGGATGTGCTCAAGGAGGCCGTGGTCACGGAGAAGCCCGGCCCCATGTTCTGGGCGCGCGACTGACCCCTTAGTGGGACCGAGGAAGGGCCGCCGGCGCCGCGCCGAGCGGCCCTTTTTCGTGTGGGCCGTGGTGTACAATAGGGGCATGGACCTGCTCCCCAGCATCCTCCTGCGCCGCCTTTCGTGTGCTGCGCCCTGCCTGGCGTTGCTGCTGCTCGGGCTCGCCGCCTGCCTGCTTCCCGCATCCTCCCGCGCCGCAGAACCGGTCTACGCCGTTACCTTTGCCAATAAGAGCCGCATGGTGGTGACGCTGGCGGAAGGGCGGGGGCCGGGCGGAGAGCGGACCGTGCGCGTGGTCAGCGTCCCGCCAACCGTCACGCCCTACGATACAGTGGTGGATGCCCGGCTCACGATGGGCGCGGACGGTGTACCCGCCGAGTGCGCCGTGACGTCCGGCCCGGTGGCGACGCCCCGGGCGAGCAACCTGGCGCTGGTCCGCACCGACCGGCGCGAAGACCCCGCGCAGTTCGATATCGTCTCCCCAAAGCGGAGCGGCGCCACGCCCTTTTCCGGGCGGCTGACCACCCTGCTGACGGCCCCCGCGATGATCGGGCGGCAGTACGATTGGAAGCGTAAGGGGACGCAGGAGTTTCTGGTCCTGGTGGAGCGGGGTGTGCCTGAGCCGCAGTTCCTGCCGCTGACCCTTACCGCGGATGGCGCCGACCGCCTTGAGTTGAAGGAGGGGCCGGTCCAGGCCCGCCGCCTGCGCTACAAGGCGCCGTTTCCCTTCCTGTCGGAGGCCCAGCAGACCGGGGTACTGTACATCGGTCCCCGGGGCGAAGTGCTCCAATGCGACACGCCGCTCCTCGCCACGCCCATTAAGGCGACGGGGCCGATGCACCCGTATGAGCGCGAAGACGGCGCGTTCGAACTGACGCTGGAGGTGCCCGACGGAGTCACAATCCGCGAGCGCTACCTCGGCGCGGGCCGGCATGAGGTGGCCACCGAAGCGCTGGGAGGGCTCAAGATCGCCAAAGCCGTTACCAACGCACGCTGGGAGCCGATCGAGATCGAATCCCCGCTGATGGGCCAGCCCTTGCAGGCGAAGATCGCGAACGGCGCGGTGACCTGGGAGATGGAGGCGGCACCGCTCGGGAAGGCGACCGTCGCGGGCGGGGCGGTGTGGGTCTGGCCCCTGTTCTTCATCGCGGATGCCTGGGAGGGAAGCGGAGGGCCGTTCTCCGCTCTGGCTATCGGGCAGGAGCGCCGGGGCACCTACTACCCGCTCCTCCACGGTCAGGCCGCCGGGGTGGAGTTCACCCTGACACGCCGCGACGATGTCCGGGTGCCGAACCCGGCGGGCGGCGATATCGCCCTGTTCTCCTACCGCTTCACGTCCGGAGGCGTCACCCAGGACCTCTACACCGACGGGCGGCGACTGGTACACCTGACCGCCAGTGACGGCGGCAGCATCACACGGCAGGGCTGGGAGAAGGCCGCCGCGCGGCTCGCCACGGCTCCGCCCCCGCCCCCGGCGAAGGCACCGGAGAAGCCGTGAGCGCTGCAGAATCCCCCTCATCCCTGCGGGACTCCCTGCGCAGCCTGTTCGGACACGACGACTTCCGCGCGGGGCAGCGCGAGATCGTGGAAGCGGCGCTGGCCGGGGAGGACACGCTCGCCGTGCTGCCGACCGGTGGGGGCAAGTCCCTGACCTATCAGCTTCCGGCGATGCTCGGCTCCGGCGCGACCCTGGTGCTGTCTCCGCTGATCGCCCTGATGAAGGACCAGGCGGAGAACCTGCCGCCGGAGGTCGCGGCCAGGACCACGATCATTAACTCCTCGCTGGAGAGCTCCGAGGTCGGGCGCCGCCTGGCGCAGGTCAAGGCGGGGCGGATTAAGATGGTCTACGCCGCGCCCGAGCGACTGCGCCAGCCTCCGTTTCTGCACGCCCTGCGGCAGGCGCAGGTGTCGCTTGTGGTGGTGGATGAGGCGCACTGCATCTCGCAGTGGGGCCACGACTTCCGCCCCGACTACCGGGCGGTGGGCAAGGCCGTGGCCAGCCTCTCGCCCCGCTCAGTGCTCGCCGTCACTGCCACGGCCACGCCCGAGGTGCAGGACGACATCGAGCGGCAACTTGGCCGCCCCCTGCGCCGCTTCATCCGCGCCACCTACCGCGACAACCTGTATCTCGCCTGCCGCCGCGTTCAGGGTGAGGACGAAAAGCTCTGGGCGACGCTCGATATCTGCCGCGACTCCGAGGGGGCGGGACTGGTGTATGCCGGCTCGCGCGAAAAGTGCGAGCGCCTGGCGCGGATGCTCAAGAATCATGGCGTCGCCGCCGGGTTCTACCACGCAGGGCTGCCGCCCGAGGAGCGCGCCGCTGCCCAGGACCGCTTCATGCGCGGCGAGGTGCGCGTTATGGCGGCCACGGTCGCCTTTGGCATGGGCGTGGACAAGAGCGATATCCGCTTCCTGGTCCACTATCATCCGTCCCGCACCCTGGAGAACTACTACCAGGAGGCCGGGCGCGCGGGCCGCGACGGCAAGCCGTCCCGGTGCGTCCTGCTGCACTCCGCCGCGGACGCCGCCAGCGCCACACGCCACCTGCGCGAGGATACGCTGACCCTGGAAAGCGTCCGCTCGGTCTATCAGGTGGTGCGCCAGGCGCTCGGGCGCCGCCGCTGTGGCCCGGTCGCCTTCGGCGATCTCGCGGCCGGCGTGGGCGGCGATGAAAACCTGGTGCGCGCCGCGTTGCCGCTTTTGGAGGAGGCGGGCCTCCTTGCACGCCATGTGGACCTGCCGCGCCGCCTGTCGATCTACCCCGACTATGCGGGCGACAGTGGGGGGCTGTACGGCGACGAGATGGGCCGAGAGCCCGACCCGGACTGGCCGGCGTTCGCAGCCGCGCTCGGCGCCGCCTCCGGCCCCGAGGTGGACGCCCAGGAGCTTTCCGAGGCGACCGGTGTCCCGCTGCCGGATCTGGAGTCTGTCATCCTGCGCCTTCAGGACGCCGGGCACCTGACCTACCGCGCGAGCGGGCGGGAGTTTCTGCTGGAACTGCTGCCGCCGCCGCCGGATGCGAAGAACACGCTGGCGGGGACGCTGGAGCACCGCCGCCGCGGCGCCGAGGAGCGCGCCGCCGCGATGCTGGACTACGCCCGCGCCCGGAAGTGCCGGCACGGCATGGTCGCGCGCTACTTCGGCGACCGCTGGCCGAACCTGAAGTGCGGCGCGTGCGACGTCTGCGGCGGGACCGACGGCCACGCCGCGGCGGACGAAGAGGAGGAGGCGGCCCCGCGCTCGTCGCGCCGCTCCGCGGGCCATGCTGGGAACGGCTCAAGCGGCGCTGCCAGCGGCGGCGGGGAGCGCCTGGACCCTGCGGAGGCGCCGCGGGTCGCCCTCAAGCTGGTGGCCGACCTGGCGCAGGGCTACCGGCCGTTTGCGCTGGGGCGTGCCGGACTGGTGAAGGCGCTGCGCGGCACGCCCGACGCCCCGATCAAGCGGGGGCGCGCGGACGGCTTCGGGGCGCTGGCGGAGTACAAAAAGGCCGAGGTAGAGCGCCTGGTGGACGCTCTGGTGGACGCTGGCCTGCTCCGGCGGGACGAGGACGATGAGTACCGCCGCCTGTACCTCACGTCGGACGGCGCGGACTCGGTGCGCGCGGGCGACGTCGACATTCCGTGGCGCGTCGCGGCCCCGGCCGCACCGGGCAAGGGAGCGGCAGCGGGGAAGTCCGCCGAGGTGCCGGAGGACGTGGACCCGGATCTGCTGGAGGCGCTGCGCGAATGGCGGCGCGAGGTGGCGCAGGGCGAAGGGCTGCCGGCCTACTGCATCCTCGCCGACAAGGCGCTGGTAGGGCTGGCGGCGGCGCGGCCCACCAATGAGTTCGGCCTGCTCGCCATTCCGGGCATCGGCCCGGCAAAGGCGGCGAAGTACGGCGAGGCGTTGCTGGAGATTGTTCGGAAACGCGGCGGGGGCGGATAGCGTTACATCTCATGGCGGTGCCAGCGTGCGCCGCCGTGAAAGGACGAGAAGCCCGATGGCTGTACGATATCGAACGCTATTCGCCGCAGCGGCGGCGGCACTCCTGCTCCTCGGGGGCGCCGGGGCCGCGTCGGCTCAGGAGGGCGCCTTGCCGCCGCTCGCCGCCCCGCCGATGCCGGCGCGGACGGCGCCCGTGGGGCTGCCGCAGGACGCCGGGCCGCACGACGCCGCCACGATCGAATGGTGGTACGTCAACGCATTTCTAACCACCGAAAGCGGCCGGAAGTACGCGGTGGTCGGCTCCTGGTTCCGGACGGGGCTGACGCCGGATCGGAAGGGGCACTACCTCATCTACTCGCTGGCAGACCTGGACGCGAAGACCAAAACGGCGTACTCGGTGCTGGACCAGGGCAATCGGCGGCTCCTCGCGGGCCTGCTGCCCCTCCTGGCACAGCTCAAGCCGGAGGACCCGCGCCCCCTGCAACTTCTGGCTGACCAGCAGAAGGACCGGCTTCCGAAGCCGCACCGGGCGCTGCCCGGCGACGCCGTGGTGACCACGACCCCGCGCTTTTCCATCGCCTTCGAAAAGAACCGCATCGCGCAGGCGAGTGACGATGCCCGGACCTGGGAGGCGGCGCTGCAGGGCGACGACTTCGCCGTGGACCTGACGCTGAAACAGCCGGAGCGCCCGGCCATGCTGGTGGGCGGCGCGGGCAAGACGGGGCTCGGGCGGCCGGACGACATGTTCTATGTGTCGCTGACCCGCATGGCGGTGGAGGGGACGCTGACGGTGAAGGGTAAGACCGAGAAGGTGACCGGAGTCGGCTGGCTGGATCGCCAGTGGGGCACCTCCTGGGTGGTCAGCGACAACGGCTGGGACTGGTTCGGCGTGCAGCTTGACGACGGCTCCGACCTGATCGTCTACCGCATCAAGGACAATGCCACCGGCAAGGTGCTGCGGGCGGAGGCCACGCTGCTCAAGGCCGACGGGACGCAGGTGGTGGATGACCGGGTGACGTTCACGCCGCGCGGTCAGTGGGCCGACCCGGCCACGAAGATCACGTATCCGGCCAGCTTCGACGTGTCTCTCGAAACGCTCGGCCACGCGCTGACGATGACGCCTGCGTTCCCGGCGCAGACCATCCCCGTGATCGGCATCGGCGATGCGATCTGGGAGGGGGCTGTGGAGGTTTCGGGCAGGAAGAAGGACGGCGCCGCCGTGACGGGGAAGGGCTACATGGAACTGGTTGGCTACCGCGCTCCCGCGCCCGCGGGGAAGGGGACCCGGTGAACGTTTGGACCTGAATCTGATGCCGCGGAGCGGCGATAGGGAGGGGGGCGGCGGGCCGCGCCTGGCGGTGTCGCTCGCCCAGATCGAACTTCCGACGCTGGCGGCGCGTCTGGATTGGGCCGCGGACGAGGGCTTCGCAGGGGTGGAGGTGCCGGTCACCGGCGCCGCAGGTATGCCCCACGCGCCGGGCGTGTCGCCGGACGAGCGGGCGTTCCTGCGCGACAGTCTGTCGCGCTTTGACTGTGTTGCCCTGGAGGCACCGAACCAGGCGACGTTCGACCTCAGCCTGGTGTCGCCGTCGCCCGCCATCCGGCGGGCGTCGGTGAGCGAGCTGTGGGCCGTGTGTCGCCTGGCGGAGGCCGTGGGCGCAAAAACGGTGCTGGTGCGCACCGGCAATCCGCCGATGGGGCTGGCCGAGGCCCGCGCCGGGGCGTACCTGGGGGAGTGCCTGAAGACCCTGGACCGCATGGCGGGTGACCACGACTGCCGCCTCGCGCTGCTGAACGCCGACATGCTCTCTCGCCTGGTCGCCTTTAGCTTTCTGGAGGGGGCGGGCTTCCGGCACATCGGCGTCGCGCTGGACCTGGGAGCAGCACGGGCTCTGGGTGAGCCGGACGCCGCCGCGGCACGCTTCGCGGATGTCCACGCCGCCTCGGTCCTGCACCGGCGCGTTCCGGCGGGCGACGATCCGGTCCGCTACACCGGGTATGCGGCGGGCAAGGACATCGCGCCGGGCGATCATGGCTGCTGGTGCCTTGTGTTCGATAGACTGCCACCCGACCCGGAGGCCTCGCTCGCTGCCATAGCCGCGCGCCGCGCGCAGTGGCAGGAGGTTCTGGGGAGCGCAGCGTGAACCCTGTAGAGCCTCCCGAACTGGCGCCGGGCCAGGTCTGGTGGTGCGACGGCAGCGCGCTGGCGTTTGAAGCCCACTTCAAGCGCCGTCCGGTCCTGGTTCTGGGTGTGCGCGACCCCGGCCCCGACGGCGCGACCCCGGAGGTGGTGGTCGCGCCCCTGTCCTCGGCGCGGCGCTTCGGTCAGGAGCAGGCCGTCACGCACGCGGGCGGCGTCTCCTACCTCACCGGCCACATGGTCACCGTCCCGTCGGACGCGCTCCGGAAGCCCCTGGGCACCTGGGACGGCTTCGCCGCGTGGTCGGAAGAACAGAACCGTCCCGCCCCCACGCCGCGTGGCGTCCTGCTCGCAATTCTGAAAAAAATGGCAGGTCGGTAAGTAGGTCAGCCGTTGACATGTTGGTGTCAAGGAGTATATACTCCTATCTGTCAGAGGGCGCGTCGGCCCCGGCGGCGCGCGTTGGCACTTCCACGTGTTTCCGCTCCCGTACCTGCCCCACGTTCATCACTACTACAAACGAGGTACACGCATGTTTCAGGCTCCGGCGTCGCAGCGGCATGACGGCGCTCTCTCCCCGCGCGTTCCGCGCGGCTTTACTCTGATCGAACTACTCGTTGTTATTGCGATCATCGCCATTCTGGCGGCGATTCTGTTCCCGGTCTTCGCCCAGGCCCGCGAAAAGGCGCGGCAGGCGACGTGCCAGAGCAACCTCAAGCAGCTTGGCACCGCCGCAGCGATGTACGAGCAGGACTACGACGAGACAGTGCTTCCCGCGGCCATTCCGTTCACCGTGGGGAATATGTGGTTCGACCTCGTGCAGCCCTACATCAAGATGAACGTTGTCCAGGGGGGCAACTACAAGCTTGACGGCACGGTGTTTATCTGCCCGAGCGCGCCCCAGCCGCAGCAGTCCTCAGAAGCCCTGGCGAATCACTACCGCCGCTCCTACGGGTACAACTATCCGTTCCTGGGGGGCACCGCTGGCACCACCATCCCTGCTGCGGGAGTGCCGACCTACAGCCTGGCCCAGATCGACAAGCCCGCGGGCACGATCCGCGTCACTGAAGTCTGGCGCGTGGATGCCAGCTTCCCGGCGCCCGGCATCGGCAGCGCCCTGGTCTACCCGGCCGGGACCTATCCCGCCAACGCCACCACGATCTACCCGCGCGGCTGGCACAACGGCATGAACAACGTCCTCTGGATGGACAGCCACGTGAGCGCCTGGAGCCGTGAGAAGATCATGGAGCCCGGCGGCGGGGCCACCGGCTACGATCTCGACCCCTGGTGGCGGCGCGACGGCCGCAAGCCGTAGACTTTCCGCCTGATTAGGGACGCCCCCGGTAACCGTGCCGGGGGCGTCGTTTTTTTATGGCCTTGACACCGCCAAGATAGGCGGTATATATTCCTTCCATTAATTGTGTAATGGGGTCCGGAGTACAGTGTTGAATTCTGGGCATATAAACCTCTACCTCTATCATCTCTGCCCTCTTCTCTCCGTACTCTCTGGTCGTGTGTCGGTTCGTGTGTCTGTCGGAACGTGTGTCAAAAGTCAACGTGTGTCTGAAGGAGTACGTATGCCTCTTTCTTCGTCTCTCCGTCGGCGTGTCCGCCGCGGCTTCACGCTCATCGAGCTTCTCGTAGTGATTGCCATCGTTGCTATCCTGGCGGCGATTCTGTTCCCCGTCTTCGCTCAGGCGCGAGAGAAGGCACGGCAGGCGTCCTGCGCCAGTAACCTCAAGCAGATCGGTACCGCAGCGGCAATGTACGAGCAGGACTATGACGAAATGGTCATGCCCGGCTCGATCCTCGGGACCTTTGAGGGGCAGTGGCCCGACCTCGCCAAGCCGTACATCAAGATGATCACCACGGTGGGGGCGGACGGATACAAGTTCGACGGAAGCGTGTATATGTGTCCCAGCGCACCGCAGCCCACGGCGGCGGAGAACCTGAAGCGGCCCTACGGGTACAACACCTACCTCGGCTTCACCTTCAGTACGGTGGCCATCGCGGAGAACCAGATCTTCTCCCTGGCGCAGTTCGACAAGCCCGCGGGCACGGTTCGCATCGTCGAAACGTGGCGCGTGGATGCCAGCTTCCCGGCGCCCGGCATCGGCAGCGTGTTCGCCTATCCGCCGAGCCATACGAACTGGGCGACTATCTACCCGCGCGGCTGGCACAACGGCATGAACAACGTCCTCTGGATGGACGGCCACGTGACAGCCCAGAAGAAGGAGAAGGTCGGCGAGCCGGGGGGCGGTTCCACCGGTTTCGACGTGGATCCCTGGTGGCGCCGGGACGGTCGGAAGCCGTAGTCCTCGCGCGCAGGAACAACGCCCCTCGGTGGCAGTGCCGCCGAGGGACGTTGTTATTTGCCGTCTTGACATTGTGAAGCGAGGCGGTATATACTCTTTCCAACCATCTCCTTTCGATGGCTCCCGGGGTTTCCCGGGTACCGGGGCGCTCCTCTCTTGCTCTCATATGCCCTCCCAAGTATGTCCTGCGGCGTAAGCTGTCTCAGTCTGTCTCAGTCTGTCTTAAGGAGTTTGTAATGCCTCTGTCTCCGTCTCGTTCTCAGGGTGCGCAGCACCGGGGAGTCACCCTGGGCAAACGTTCGGCGTTTACCCTGATTGAGCTTCTCGTGGTCATCGCGATCATCGCGATCCTGGCCGCGATTCTCTTTCCGGTGTTCGCCCAGGCCCGCGAGAAGGCCCGGCAGTCCGCCTGTCTCTCCAACGAGAAGCAGATTGGCAACGCCCTGATGATGTACGCGCAGGACTTTGATGACGGCCTGCCGTGCTGGGCGGAGTGGGTCATGAGCCCGCCGGGGCCCAACAATGCAAGCTCTTATTGGCAGGCGAAACTCATGCCGTACATCAAGAACGGCAACCCCGAACTCGACAACAATACGGGGGTCTGGCAGTGCCCTTCCTTTGGAGCGAAGGGGGAACAGACGACATTTTCAGATGGTCGCATACGGCGCTCCTACAGCTATAGCTATTTCCTGCATCGGAACGACCCGGGTTCGGTGGTTCCCGGAGCGGTCCGCGGGTATCGGTATCCCTTCTTGAACGAGATGGATATGCCGGCGAGCACTATCTTTGTCGGAGAAGGGGCCACCGATGGACGCCTGCGCATGCCCTATGAGTTCTTTTACTGGCAAGCCGTAGCAGCGGGTACGGTCAGCACGTTTGGGAACGAGATTCCTGATCGCCACAACGGCGGGGCGAACTACCTGTTCGCGGACGGCCATGCGAAGTGGCTGAGCGCAGAGAGCGCGTTCCCGCGAGCCGTCAACCCGGGGACGCCGACCACGGCCGAAACGAGAAAGGCGTACGGGGCGATCGCCAAGTACTTCGCCTATTCCGCGGAGGAGCGTGCCTGGTACCAGCGAAACGGCACGCTGTAGGCACGCCGAACGGCTGCTTCCTACCGAATGAAAACACCGCCCCCGGCAACGATGCCGGGGGCGGTGTTTTTCCGATTCACCTTGACACCAGAAAGAATAGCGATATATACTCTTCGCAACCATCACTATTAATGGCCTCCGGAGTGGCAACGTTGCCTCGGGATCTCGGTTAACACGTACTATCATCGGATCGAACCGTTCGTGTGTGTTAAAGGAGTAAGTGATGTCTCTTTCCCCGTCTCATCCCCGGCCTGCGCAGCGCCGCGCGTTCACCCTCATCGAGCTTTTGGTTGTTATTGCGATTATTGCTATTCTGGCGGCAATTCTCTTCCCCGTGTTTGCCAGGGCCCGCCAGAAGGCGCAGCAGGCTGCCTGTCAGAGCAACCTCAAGCAGATTGCTATGGGTTTCCTGATGTACATGCAGGACTACGACGAAACCATGCCCATCTGGACTGCAGACGCCTGCAATCTGCAGGGGGCCAGCAGCGCCTTCTGGATGTCGAACCTGTATTACTGGCTTGTCAATCCCTACATAAAGAACGGGGTACGGTCGGACAGTCCGACAGGCGTTAGTACGGCTGAGAACGCGGGTGGTCAACTGCTTGGTGTCTGGGCATGCCCAACCGCAAAGTCTCAACTGGTGGATGCGCTGAACAGTGTGGATACTGCCTTCACGACGTATGCATATAACTACTACTCACTGGGAGGGACGGCTAACTGCCCGACGACAAGCGTAAATGGGCTCGCCGCGGCGTATGCCCCCTTCGACGGTGTGAGGTATAAGTATCCTCCCTCGTTGGCCGAACTGGGCCGACCCGCAGAAACGTTCATGGTCCATGACGGCGCACAACTCTCTCGCCCGCCAGCGTACGTCAACGTCAACGGTTGCATCGTCTCCAATTTCGGTGTGTGGGGAACCCATCAGCCAGGAACCGGCGTGATCACTCCCTCCACGGGCGCGAACACGAGCGCTTTGAATGCAGGCGCCTACAATCGCATGTACACGGGGCGGCTCACGATGGTGGCGTACGCCGACGGCCACGTAAAGGCCATTCCTACCATGAGCATGATCTCGTCCAAGTGCGCGATGGAGGACGGGGCCTGGAGGGGTACGCTCCTGGGCGATTCGACGCCGCAGGGCAACGCGGGCTGGGCACGTGACTGGTAGGTTGCGCTGAAAAACTCCCGTGCGGAAAAGGGCCGGTCGCCTGAGCGACCGGCCCTACTTCGTTTTACAGCTATTCATAAGCCAGTACCCATATTCTTGACAAGACAAACCGGGTCACTATATAATTCCCTGCGGTCACTATAAATACCCCGAGACCGGTCCCCAGCGCTCGGCCTTGTCGAGTCCTCATCGGGAGGAGTGTGCTCATGCAGTTAGCACCCGGCGGATACTACCACCGCCAGAGTGCGAGTCACCGAGGAAACGCCTTTACCCTCATAGAACTCCTGGTGGTCATCGCTATTATTGCAGTCGTTGCGGCGATCCTTTTTCCGGTTTTCGCAACAGCGCGGGAGAATGCCCGCAAGGCGTCCTGCCTCTCTAACTGCAAGCAGATGGGGACAGCGCTGATGATGTACCAGCAGGACTATGACGGTGGTGTTCCCACCTACTCCGAATACTGGTACGAGCGTGCTGTGCTTCCCGACAACGTGGGGCCGAATACGCCCGATCGCTATTGGGACGCCAAACTGTTTCCGTATGTGCAGAGCGGCCAGCGGGGGACTACGACGTCAGTCACGACAGGGGGCATCTGGCGCTGCCCGTCATCCCCGGTTCCGGAAGGGGAGCGCACCTACGGCGTCAGCATGGGATGGTTTTACAACACGCATCCCTCCGCCACCACGACATACCGATACCTTCACGACTCAGAGATCGCGCGCCCCGCACAGGTCGTGTTCGCCGGGGACAGTGGGCCGGAAGGCCGCCTGTTCCGCAATTACGACGGGCAGTACTGTTTGATGCGCTACCGCACCGTACCGCCCGCGGAATACGGTCGGTTCGAGAACCCCGAGGTCCATGGGGGGGGCGCGAACTACGTGTACTTCGACGGTCATGCGAAGTGGACGGTAATGCGCTCGATGTACCCCTGCCCGACCACCGCCTTCACCGGAGCATTCCCGGCCGAGTCGCGCAATAAGGCGCGCTGCATCTGGGGGCAGCTGTTCGCCGCCACCGAGGATGAGCGCAAGGCGCACCGCGACCTTGCCATCGCAGCCGGCGTTCCCTGCCCTGAATGAGACCGTAGACGGCTCCCTCCGGAGTGCCGAAGCCCCCGCCCGATTTTGGGCGGGGGCTTCGGCCTTTCTCAGGGGGCGATGACCACCGTGGCCTGCCGGCTCCAGAGAGGGGCCTTCACACCGCCGACCTCGTACCAACCCTGCCAGGTGACAGTGTAGGTCCCCGGCGCCGGGGGGCGGAAACGGCAGCGCAGATCAACGGGTTGCTGCCGGCCCGGGGACAGATAGAGCGTATCCTGCTCGATGTACGGCAGCAGGCCCGAAACCGCAAAGCGGTAGTGGATTCTGGCTCCCGCCGGGGTGCTTGGCACGTCATACAGGCCGATGAGGATGGCGATAATACCCTGAGCTGGCTGCGTTCCGACGAAGACCTGCTGGGAAACGGGCACCACCCGCGGGGCGTCCTGGGCGGACGTCTTGCGAGGCGCGAGCAGCGTCACCGCCGCCAGGAGGAGAACCGAGAGAACGCCGAACCACAGGGATGCACGGATAGGGACCACGACAGTACGCTTCATTGTCGATACCTCGCTTGGTAGTCACTTCCCATCGGCGGGAGGATAAAGACGAGTACGGCGAATTTGTGTGATTATAACACAAACGCGGTGGGTTGAAGCGCGAACTGTTTTTTGTAAGGAAGTGCCGCCCGCTTGACAGACGAGCCGCCAGGGGTATATACTCATCCCACACCGCTGTACCCCTCACGTCCGAAACCCGTAGAACAGTCCTGCCACTGTCGGCTATTCGTCGTTCCGTAAGCGGGCGCAAAGGCGCCCAACCTCTGGTTCCGAAGGAGTGTACTGTATGCAGGTGTCTCCCGACCCTCTCATGCGGCAACGACCGCACGCCCACAAAGCCGCCGCCGCCTTCACCGCGGGTAAAAGCTCCGCTTTTACCCTGATCGAGCTTCTCGTAGTAATCGCAATTATTGCGATCCTGGCCGCGATTCTCTTCCCGGTCTTTGCCCAGGCTCGAGAGAAGGCGCGCACCACGTCCTGCCTGTCGAACCTGAAGCAGATCGGCACCGCCGAGCTGATGTACATGCAGGACTACGACCAGGCCATCCACGAATTCCTGTCCGGCGGGGCGACCGGGCACGCCACGATCATCCAGAAGACGTACGCCGAGCTGCTGCAGCCCTACACCAAGAACATCGGCGTCTTCGCCTGCCCCTCGTCCCAGCTGTCCGAGCAGGACATCACGTACGCGAACCGCGACCGGTTCGCCATCGGGATGAACATCTACCTCGGGCTCTACTACAACTGGTACTACGAGAGCGACGCCGGGATCGGCTGTTCGACGGACGGCCCCTGCGAAGACAGCCCGGGCTACCCGCGCGCCGTGACCGAGGACCTGATCGACTTTCCGGCGCAGACGGTCATCTTCGCGGACTCGTTCGACAAGACGGTGGGGGCGACGACGCCGCGTGGCTACTACATCGACCCGGGGTACGGCAAGGGGCGGCGCTACGGGCTCAGCGACCGGCACCAGCAGGGCACGAACCTCGTCTTCACGGACGGCCATGCCAAGTGGTACAAGACGAACTCGGTTCTCAGCCAGCTTTCGTACAACACCAGCAGCTACCACTATATCGAGATGGCCAACTACAACAAGGCGCGAGTGGTGTGGGACGTGGACGCCGACAACCCCATGACCGTCCCCGGCAAGTACCCCGACGACTGCTGCACGTACTGATGGAGCGACGACCCACCATGCCCCTGCTGCCGCACCGCCGCCGCGCGCTCCCTCTCGCCGTCCTGGTCGTCCTGGCGGCGCTCGCCGCGCCGCTCTTCCTGGGCGGCTGCGACTCTCTCGCCGGATCGAAGGAGACGGTCGTGGACCCGGCTACCTCCACCAACCCAAAGGGCGAACCCGGGCAGAGGGCGCCGGCCGCGCCCGGAGCTCCTGGCACGCCGGCGCGCGACGAAGGCCGGATGTAGCCACCGGGAGACAGGCCCCGCTCCCCGCACGGTCAGGGGGCGGGGCTCTCCTCGGGGTACCCGCGGAAGTCGCGGCACGCGTAGACATGCCACTCCTTCACCTTGCCGGTGAAGCCGTCGCGCCGTAGCGTCAGCACGGGCAACTCCCGCACCTCGGCGAAGCACTCGCGCAGGAAGGCCGCGGACTTCTCCACGTCCGTATCCACTGCCACCACGGCGTTCTGCCCCGCCAGTGCTTCCGGGCGTGCCCACACATAGTACTGGTCGCGGCGGGTGCCGGGAAGCTGGAGCTTCTCCACGCGCGGCTTGTCCGGCAGGTAGAACGCCAGAATCGACGCCGTGCGGTACGTGAACGACGCCACGAAGACCGGCGTCCCCTCCGACTCTCGCTCCAGATCGCGCCGCGCCCGCTCCACGCCGCCCGCCAGTTCGTCCCACCCGTACGGCTCCAGGGGTTTTTCCATGTTCGGACGCGCGGGCGTCGGCCCGGCCACCGCCGGCACGATCTGCGGGAACAGTCCGATCGCAATCATCACCCCCGAGAGCGCCAGCAACGCCCCGAGCGCCGGGCGGCGCCAGCCGCCACGCTCCCAGGCCCCCGCGAACAATGCTCCCACCGCCATCAGGCCCGTGACGTGCATCGCCACCGGCCAGTTGATCTCCAGCTTCGAGCGCAGCGCGATTGCCAGGCACAGCAGGAACGTCGGCGCGGTGAAGGCGAGCAGGAACCGGTCGGCATCGGAGCGCGGCCGGAAGAGGCGCCCGAGCGCGTACAGCTCCGCGAGGAAAACCACCACACCGACGGCAAGAAGCTGGCCCCCCAGGAAGTCGCCCAGCCAGCGCAGCGGCTTCGGGCTCCCGTCTCCGGTGCGGTTGCCCCGCCCGAGCGTGTGGATGAAGTTCAGGTTTTCGTGCTGAAGGTTCCACACAATCACCGGCGAGAAGACCAGAATCGCAACCGCGAAGGCGAGGTAGGGGTGCGGCGTCGCCAACCAGCGGCGGTAGGTGGGGGAAAGGAGCAGCAGGACCAGTACGCCGGGAGCGAACAGTACCATGGTCGGCTTGCTGAGCATCCCCAGGCCCACCAGCGCCCCCACGGCGTACCACCCCGCTACCCGCTGCTCCTCCTGCAGCGTACGCGTGAGGGCGTACAGTGCCGCCGTCCAGAAGAACATCTGCGGGGCGTCATAGGTCGCCAGGATCGAGCCGACCGAGAGCAGGGGGGCGGTCGCGGTCAGGACCGCCGTCCACACTGCGGCCGCCTCGCCCAGCCAGCGGCGCGCGGTAAGGTAGGCCAGCCACACCGAGGCGACGCCCATGAGGACGGGAACGAAGCGCACGCCAAGCGGTGTGTCCCCGAAGAGCAGGGTGCCCGCCCGGATCGTCAGCGCGATGCCCGGCCCGGCGTCGTAAAACCCCAGGTCAAGTGACCGGCTCCACTGCCAGTAATACGCCTCGTCCTGCACAAGGCCGCTATACGCGGCGAACGCCAGTCGGAAGGCCAGCAGAAACGCCAGCAGAACGAGAACCGCCCGGGACAGGGGCGCTTCCCCCATGCGGGAAGCGCCCCTGTCCCGGGCGGTAGGAAGGTCAGTCGCGGCGTGCGTCGTCACTTCGTTTCGAAGAGCTTTTCGTCCACGCCCTGGTTGACCTTAATCTCCTCCAGGTTCTGGATACCGCCGAGCTTGCCGAACTGGTTGTACACCTCGATGCGCGTCGGCAGGAAGATACCCGGCCGAATCTCGCGCGCCTCCTTGTACCGTGTCTCCATCCGGAGCTTGCTCTCGCCGTTGTAGGAGAGGCGCTTCTCGATGATGTGCGTCGTCGGGTTCACCCAGACCATCTCGTAGGACTTGTTATCCGTGTTGCGCTGGTTCAGGCGGAACACCTCTAACTTGCCTTCCTTCTTCACGAAGACCGGCTCGTAGTCCAGCGCCAGGAAGTCCTTGCTGAAGACACCGAGTTGCAGCAGGCTCTGCTTCTGGCCCGGCTGCCCGGTCAGGTCCTTGGTCTCCGAGCGGATGGGCAGCTTGTAGTACCGGGTGTTGCCGTTGAAGATCAGCGTGCCGCTCATTCCCACCGCCTTGGTCTGCAGGCGCGTCTTGTTGGGGAACTGGTACGTGATATCCATGCGCTTGAAGTAGTACGAGCGCGAGAAGTCCTTGCTGATCTTGCCCAGCTCGTTGAAATCGGTCTTTACTACGCGCAGGGTACAGGTAAGGTCTTTGATCTTATCCGTCGCTGCGGTCACCGCGCTCTCGGCGGCTGCCAGCGCAGCCCCCCCAACGGCGAGCGTCGCCGCCAGCGTGGCTGCCAGCGCCTTCCCCCAATTTACGTTACCCTTCTCCAATATCCGGTGCATAGTCGTCAATCTCCGTTGTTGTCGCGCTGTGTCCCCACAGGCCCCAGGGCGTAAAACTCCGCCAGAACCGATGCCGTTTCCGGCGCGATGACCACCCCTCGCCCCAGGTCGCGTGCCAGGTGGGCCAGGTCGTTGCGGGTGTCGATGTCGTACCAGGACGGAAGCTGGTCCACCCGAAGTCCCAACGACGCCGCGCGCTCTCGTGTGACGTCCAGGGTCCGCCCGCCGGCTCCCCAGGGGATGTCCTGGAACGAGTCCCTCACCCGCGCATCCAGAGCCAGCAGGTAGCAGCCGCCGTCGTCCGCCGGCCCCAGCACCACGTCGGTTCCCGGAAACGCCAGGCGTCCGAACGCCTCCGCCAGGAACGCCGCAGGGAGGTGGGGCGTATCGTCGCCGATCACGCACACGGCGCCTTCTGCTGCGGCTGCCCCCGCACCGAAGCGCGCTGCCATGATAGGTACAGGACGTTCGCCCGGATGGTTCCCTTCCCAGGGGACGACCGCGGAGGGGCGCGTGTGGGCGGGGAGCGCTTCCCGGACCGTTTCCGGGTCACTGCCGGCCAGCGCCAGCACGACCGCGGTCGCGCCGACGCACGGCTGGGCCGCCTTGCCCAGCGTGTCAGCGAGGAAGGCCACCGCCAGTCGTGCCGCATCCTGCTCCGTCAGGACGTTCCCGACCAGACGCGGCTTCACTGCGCCGGGGAGCGGCGCCCGAGCGGCGACCACGACGGAGCAGGGGGTGGCGGGAGTGCGGGGAGAGCGGGCAGGCGGCATGAGTCTTACCGCCTTTGGACAGCGATAAGGCGCCAGAGTTTCGGGCGGGGGGGAAAACGCGAGAGCTGCGGCGGGGCGTCAGTGTGCCTGTTCCGGCTCCTGAGGGTCGTTGGCGTGCCACTCCAGGTAACGCTGGAGCGTGGGATCGACCGCCGTGCCGCGCCGTGCGCCGCCCTTTGTGCCGGAGATCGGGAAGTTCTCGACCTGGGCGCGCGCCCGGCGCTCGCCGAAGAGTCGGTCGGCCCGCATCTTCAGGCGGTAGCAGCCCCAGCAGAAGAAGAGGAGCGCCCACCCGATCCACGGCTGCTCGGGGAACACGTAGAGCCCCAGACCGACCGCCGCGATCGCAAAAAAGGTTATGCCGACCACGTACTTCCACATAACAAGCGGATTATACCGTAAATCGGACCATGGCTTCGATACTTTTCTACCTGGCATCCTCGCGGAGCAGGCGGGCGCTCTCTTGACAGCGGCCGCCGCGGGCAGATATACTCCCTCCAACAAAGTGATGATTTTCGTGTACAGTGACACCGTCGTGCGTCGCCGCGACCGCCGTCAGGCCCGTACCGGGGCTGCGGGCGGCGACGCGAGGTGGGAGACCCTTCCCCCCATGCCTCACTAGAGGCCGAAGGGACCCACCGCCGAAGCGGCCCGCAGCCTCCTCTCCCTCCGCCCTGCGCGGAGGGTGGGGCAACTCGCGCTGTGCGCTGCCGCTGCCGTCCGATGGGAGACACTTGGTAATGTAGCCGCACGGTGCGCCCGCCGCGAACTCAGGGAGCGCCTTGCGGCTTCGCTGTTTTTGGGCTGACGCCCACGACCATCGATGAGGAACACACCAGCCGTATGAAGTCCGTTGGAATAGTGGGCGTGAGCGGTTACGCTGGGGGGGAGCTTGTGCGCCTCCTGGCGCGCCACCCGCACGTCCAGGTCACCTGCGCCGTCTCCGGGACCTACGCCGGACAGCCGCTGTCTCGTGCCTTCCCCGGCCTTTCCGGGACTGAGGTGGGCGCGATCACCTGCCGCAAACTCGACGGCGTGCGGACCGGCCTGGAGGCCGACGTCGTGTTCCTGGCGCAGGAGAACGGCGCCGCGATGAAAGTCGTGGGCGAACTGCTGGAGATGGGCAAGCGGGTGATCGACCTGTCTGCGGACTTTCGCCTGCGGGACGTCGAGGCGTACGAGAAGTGGTACCACATCGAGCACCAGGCGGCGCACATCCTGCACGAGCGGGGCGTCGCCTACGGCCTGCCCGAACTGAACCGTGACTACGTCGTCGGCGCTCGACTGGTCGCCAACCCCGGCTGTTATCCCACCGCCACGATTCTGGGACTCGCCCCGCTGCTGTCGCGGGGGCTGGTCGCCACCTCGGGAATCGTGGTAGATGCCAAGTCCGGCGTCTCCGGGGCGGGCCGCGCCAAGAGCGACCTGGACTACCGCTATGCCGAAGCCAACGAGAGCGTCAAGGCATACGGGGTCGGTGGCGTCCACCGCCACATCCCCGAGATTGAGCAGGAGCTTTCCGTGCACGCGGCGCCGGGGAATGTCCGCATCGTCTTCACGCCGCATCTGGTTCCGATGACCCGCGGCATCCTGGCGACCTGCTATGCGCCGCTGGCGAAGGCGGGGACGACGACCGACGACCTCCTGGCGGCGCTGCACGCCGCGTACGACGGCTCGCACTTTGTGGTGGTGCGCGACGCGAACGATCCCCTGCCGACCACCAAGGACGTGTACGGCTCGAACTTCTGCCATCTCACGGCGCGTGTGGACACGCGGACGAAGACGGCGGTGGTGGTCTCAGTGATCGATAATCTGGTGAAGGGGGCAGCCGGCCAGGCTGTCCAGAATATGAACCTGATGCTTGGCTTCCCGGAGACGGCGGGCCTGGAGGGCACCGGCATATGGCCGTAACGCCTCCTGCGGGTGCGGTCCCGCTGACCCCGGTTCCGGGGGGCGTCTGCGCCGCGCGCGGGTTTGCCGCCGCGGGCGTCCGGTGCGGCATCAAGCGCAGCCAGCGGCGCGATGTCGCCCTGATACTCGCCACGATGGGCGAGGCGGTTGCTGCGGGCGTCTTCACCACCAACGTCGTGCGCGCCCCGAGCGTGGACCGCAACGAGCGCCTGCTGCTGCGCTCCCCTCTGGTGCGCGCCGTAGTGGTCAACGCCGGGAACGCCAACGCTGGGAACGGCGCCCAGGGTGAGCGCGATAACGAGGCGATGGCCCGGTTCGCGGCAGAGGCGCTGGAGGTGGACCCGGGGCTGGTCCTCACTGCCTCCACCGGCGTGATCGGGACCCCGCTTCCGATGGACCTGCTGGCTCAGGGCATCCGGGACGCCGCCACCGAGGTTGCACCAACACCGGAGGCCGCCGCGAACGCCTCCGAGGCCATACTTACCACGGACCTGGTGGCGAAGGAGGCTGCGTTCTCGGTGGTGCTCCCGGAGTCCGGCGTTTCCGTGATCGTGGGCGGCATGGCGAAAGGCTCGGGCATGATTGCGCCGAACATGGCTACCATGCTCGGCTTCATTACCACGGACGCTCTGGTAGCGCCCTCCGTTCTGGACGCCGCCTTGCGCGCGGCTGTCGAGGTTTCGTTCAACTCCCTCACCGTGGATGGCGATACCTCCACCAACGACTTGTGTCTGCTGCTCGCCTCTGGTATGGCGGACAACCCGCCGATCGAGCAGGCGTCGGGTCCGGACTACGATGCGTTTGTGGCCGCGGTGACCCACGTCTGCCTGCACCTGGCGAAGGCCGTGGCGCGCGACGGCGAGGGCGCGACGAAACTCGTGACGGTACGCGTCACCGGGGCGGAGACGTCCGCAGACGCTCGGAAGGTCGCCCGCACCATTGCCGAATCGCCGCTGGTGAAGACCGCGCTGTTCGGAAACGACCCGAACTGGGGCCGCATCCTGGCCGCCGCCGGTCGTGCGGGCGTCCGCTTCGACCCGAAGCGCGCCACCGCCGACCTGGCCGGGGTCCGCATCTTCGCGGCCGGGACGCCGACTGCCTTCGACGGCCCCGCGCTCTCGAAAGCGATGTCCGCCCCGGAGGTCGAGATCGCGGTGGACCTGGGCATGGGGACGGCGGAGGCCACAGTCTACACCTGCGACCTCTCCTATGACTACGTCCGTATCAACGCGGAGTACCACACCTGAGACGCCATGACGATCCGCACGTACGAGCCTGAGGATGAGGCTGAGGTGGTGGCGCTCTGGCACCGCTGCGGTCTGGTGGTGCCCTGGAACGACCCGAAGCAGGACATCGCGACCAAACTCGCCTTTCAGCCGGACCTGTTTCTGGTAGCCGTTCTGGATGGGCGTGTGGTAGGCACGGTGATGGTCGGCTACGAGGGGCACCGCGGCTGGATTAACTACCTGGCCGTTGCGCCCGACCTTCAGGGCGGTGGCATTGGGCGGCGGCTCATGGAGCGCGCGGAGGAGATGCTGCGCGCCCTGGGCTGCCCGAAGATCAACCTCCAGGTGCGGCGTACGAACGCGCAGGTGGTGGCGTTCTACGAGCGCCTGGGGTTCAAAGAAGACGACTCGATGAGCATGGGGAAGCGACTGACGCCCCCAGAGATTTCGATACAAGAGGCAGGCACGACGTGACGGACCCGGACCTTCAAGCGGAGATATTGATCCAGGCGCTGCCCTACATCCGCGAGTTCAGTGGCAAGACCATCGTCATCAAGTACGGCGGCGCGGCGATGATCGACGAGGACCTGAAGCGCGCGGTCATGCGCGACCTCGTACTCATGCGCTATGTCGGCATCAACCCGATTCTGGTGCATGGCGGCGGTCCCGAGGTCTCGGACGCGATGCGGCGAATGGGCAAGGAGCCAACGTTCGTCGGCGGCCTGCGCGTCACCGATGCCGAGACCATGGAGATCGTGGAGATGGTGCTCGCCGGCAAGACCAACAAGAGCATCGTCGCGCACCTGAACGCCGAGGGCGGGCAGGCCGTTGGCCTTTCCGGGAAGGATGCGAACCTCCTGGTTGCCGTTAAGGAAACGGAGCGCGGCGATATCGGCTTCGTCGGCCGGATTACCGCGGTCAACCCCGGCATCATCCACACGCTCGCTCGGGACGGCTATATCCCTGTGGTGTCGTCGGTCGCCATCGGCGCAGACGGCGCCGGCTATAACGTCAACGCGGATACGGCCGCGGGCGCCCTCGCCGTGGCGCTCGGCGCGCAGAAGCTCATCCTCATGACCGATGTTGAGGGCCTGTACCGGGACTTTGCCGACAAGTCGTCGCTGATCTCCGAACTGACGGCCGCCGAGGCGCGCGCCATGGTGGCGAGCGGCGCGGTGGACAAGGGCATGATTCCCAAACTCGAAGCCTGCGTGGACGCGGTGGAGGACGGCGTGCCGCGCGCCCACATCATCGACGGTCGGCGCCCGCACGCGTTGCTCATCGAGGTCTTTACCGACAGTGGCATTGGCACCATGCTCAAGCCCGCGGAGACCGGCTTCAAGCCGCTGCTGGTGTAACGCTATGGAGCCTTCCCTACCACTCGCTATCCGCCCCGCCCGGTTCGAGGACGCCGCCGCGATTCACGCGGTCACGCAGGCGGCCTATGGGGAGTACAAAGACACGCCTACCCCGTCCATGGCGACGACCGAGACCGAGCGCCTGGTGGCGGACGGGCTGCGACAGGGGGCCTTCCGCGCCGCGGTCGGCGAGGTCGACGGTCGCATCGTCGCCGCGGTCCGCTACAAGGTGACGTCGAACGGCCTGCTGTTCTTCCGTCTGGCCGTCCATCCGGAGTGGCGCCGTCAGGGCTTCGCCCGCGCCCTGGTGGAGTGGCTGGCGGGCGAGGCGAGCCGTCTTCACACCAACCGTCTGTGGTGCCAGGTGCGCCTGCCGGTGGTGCGCAACGTCGAGTTCTACCGCTCGGCGGGCTTTACCATCTGCGGCGAACACACTATCCTGCGTAACGGTCACCCGGTCCCGGTTGCTACCATGGAGCGGAAGGTACGCGAGGCGGTTGGGGCGACTTCGGGGTACCTCTCCCCCGGGTACTCCCGGGGGAGTTCTGTCCGAGGCGGAGAGGGCGAGTAAGGCAGTGCCGATGAGTATCGACAAGGAGATTCTGGAGGTCCGATGACAGCGATAACGGACGAGAAGGTGACGGTGGTTGAGGCGTCCGGTGTAGACTCCTCACGGGCTAAGGCGTGGGATGAGGCGCACGTCATGAGCACCTACGCGCGCTTCCCCGTGCAGTTCGTACGCGGTGAGGGCGCCCACCTCTGGGATGCCGAAGGCAAGCGTTACCTGGACTTCCTTAGCGGCATCGCGGTCTGCTCGGTCGGGCACTCCCACCCCTACCTGGTGAAGGTGCTTCAGGAGCAGGTGGCCACCCTCGTGCACGTCTCCAACCTCTTCCTCACCGAGCCGCAGGCGCGCCTGGCGCGGCGCCTGGTGGAACTCTCCGACTTCGAGCGCGTGTTCTTCTGCAACAGCGGCGCCGAGGCGAACGAGGCGGCGCTCAAGATCGCGCGCAAGTTCGGGCGTACCACCGGCGGTGAGGCCAAAACCGACATCGTGACGGCAGACAACTCGTTCCACGGGCGCACCATCGCGACCGTCACCGCGACCGGCCAGCCGAAGTACAGCAAGGACTTCGCGCCGCTCCCTCCCGGCTTTCACTACGTCCCGTATAACGACATTGACGCGCTGCGCGCCCGGGTGAATGCAAACACCGCGGCGATCCTGCTGGAGCCGATTCAGGGCGAGGGGGGCGTCGTTCCGGCAACGCCCGAGTACCTGCGGGCGGCGCGCGAACTGGCGGACGAGTATGGGGCGCTGCTGATCTTCGACGAGGTGCAGACCGGTGTCGGGCGCACGGGCAGCCTGTGGGCCTACCAGCAGTACGGCGTGGTGCCGGATGTGATGACGCTGGCGAAGGGATTGGGCGGCGGTGTGCCCATCGGGGCGTGTCTGGCGCGCGGCGCGGCGGCGGAGACGCTGAAGCCCGGTGACCACGGCTCGACATTCGCCGGAAACCCGCTCGCGGCCTCCGCTGCCAACGCCGTCTTCGACATCCTGGCCGACGAGCGCGTACTGGAGAACGTCCGCGCCGTCGGGGCGTATCTGGTGGAGTTGCTGGCCGGGCTGCGCGAGCGGCACCCCAACCGGGTGGGCGGCGTGCGCGGGATGGGCCTGATGCTGGGGCTGGAGATACGGACGCCCGTGGCGAAAAAGCTCGCTGCGAAGGCGCTGGAGGGCGGTCTGGTGGTGAATGCACCGAATGAGCACACCATCCGGATGCTGCCGCCGCTGACCATCTCCCGCCAGGACGCTGAGGACGCGATAAAATTACTGGAAACGGCGCTCACATCGGTGGGGGACGAGTAGGGGAGTCTTCGAGGACATGGCGATTCAGTTTACGCGGAACGGCCGCAAGTCGATGCTCTGGGCGCAGGTCGAAGCGATGCGCCGCGGTGACCTGTATGTGGAGCCGGAGCACCTCCTGCTGGGACTGCTCCACGGGGAGGACACAGGGGCGCTCCGCCTGCTGGACCGCCTGAACCTCGCGGCATCGCAGGTGCGCGAGGCGATCAGCGTCACCCTCCGGCCTGAGTCCGCCGGGACGCGCGTGTCGTCCTCGCAACTCTCGCCGTTCGCCAAGAAGATCGTGGAGCAGGCGCGGCGCGAGACGGAGGCCACAGGCGACGACTACGTTGGCACCGAGCACCTGATGCTCGCCATCCTGAAGGCCGGCGAGAACGGCAGCGATACGCGCGACACCACCGGCCCGGTTGCGCTGACCCTGATGGGACTGACCTACGACCGCGCCGCCGCCGCACTGCGCCAGGCGGGCGAGGAGCGTATCGCCGTGGAGAAACTTGGTAACGGCGCCGGGGCGCCCGCTGGCACGTCCTCAGCCCGGTCCACGAGCGCGCTCGCGCGCCCTGGCTTCCTCAAGGGCTGCCACCTGCTGTCGGTGAACGACCTGGCCCTGGACGAGATCCGCGCCCTGTTCGAACTCACCCGCGAGGTGAAGATGGGGCGGGTGCCGGATAACGCGCGCCACAAGACGCTGGCGCTTCTCTTCGAAAAGCCGAGCCTGCGGACCCGGGCCACGTTCGCCGTCGCCATGACCCGCCTCGGGGGGCAGCACATCTACCTCGGCCGCGATGAGGTCGGATTGGGCACGCGCGAAACGCCGGCCGACGTGGCCCGCGGGCTGTCCCGCTGGGTGGATGCCGTGGCGGTGCGGACCCACGCGCACGAGACGCTGCTGGAACTGGCAGACAATTCGACCATTCCGATCATCAACGCGCTTACGGAGCGCGAGCACCCGTGCCAGGCGCTCGCCGACTTCTATACGATTCTGGAGCACCGCGCCGAGACGGCGGGCATGAAGCTGGTGTTCGTGGGCGATGGGAACAATGTGGCCCACTCGCTCATGCTGCTCGCCCCGCGGCTTGGTACGCACTTCGTCCTCGCCTGCCCGCCCGGCTACGAACCGCTGCCGGAGATCGAGTTGCAGGCGCGCGAACTGGCGGAGGCGCATGGCACCAAGTTCGAGATCACAAACGACGCGCTGACCGCTGCGGACGACGCCGACATCCTGTACACCGACGTCTGGACGTCGATGGGGCAGGAGGAGGAGTCAAACAAGCGCAGCGTCGACTTCGCCGCGTTCCAGGTCAACGGCGAACTGATCCGCGAGGCGAAGGACGACGTGCTGGTGATGCACTGCCTGCCCGCGCACCGCGGACAGGAGATCTCCGCCGAGGCACTGGACGGCCCGTTCTCGGTGGTGTTCGACCAGGCGGAGAACCGGCTGCACATCCAGCAGGCGCTTCTGGCGGCGGTGCTGTAACCAACCGGCGCGGCGCGTGTCATAGGTTCGATGACCTGACCGGAGGCGAAACGCCTCCGTCCCGAAGGAGATAGAACCATGTCGTCGAAGCAAACGTCCTCGCTTACCGAGATCGGCGGCGCGCTGCTCATCCTGGGCATCGGGGTAAAACTCGCGCTCTGGCTGGGCGCGTTCCTGAATCCGCTGGCGAGCCTCGCCGTGATCGGCGGGATCATCCTGCTCATCGCGGGCGCCGTGTTCCCGAACAAGCGGTAGGCCCGTCTATGGCGACGTGGCAAGAGATGAGCATAGACTGCCGCGACGCCGCGAAAGACCTGCTGGCCGCAAACCGTTATCGCAGCAGCATCAGCAGGTCTTACTACGCCGCCTATTGTGCTGTGACCGGTGCGCTCGAAGGTGTCGTAGACTTCGCGCACGCGGGCAACAACCCGGCGCATGAGGTGCTTGCGAACCTGATACTCAACAACCTGTACGACACGCCCGAGCGGACGCGCCGGGATCTGCGGCAGGCAGTTTCGCGTCTCTGGAAAGTGCGCGTGGAAGCAGACTATATACCATCTGCGTACATCGATAGGAGTATCGCCGTCAATGCTTTTCGGGACGCTAACCGCGTGCTGCTGGCGCTGGAAGTGGAGGGGGATTGATGGAAAAGCAGCAGGTTCTTCGCCTGATCCGTGAGTATCTGGACCACCATCGAAGCAATGGCGTGACGATCGAGATTCTGGAGCGCGCCGTCCGGCACGACGGGGATTGGTGGTATGTCCCGGTGCGCCCTTCCGGACAAGTACCGAAAACGTACCGCTACTACGAAGAGCTGACAGACGTCGAAACGGAATTAAAGGACAAAGAACATATCGACGTGCTGCTCGTTCCGGCCGCATGACGTGGCGAGGAATGCCATAATGGCCGTCGAACTGGAGCGCGGCCTGCGGCGGCAGTCCGCGCGGCTGTTGCTGTCCATCGCCGCCTCGGCTCTGGCGGTCTTCGGCGTCATGGGCGCCTGCGCCGTGGGGATTCCCTACGCGGAGCGCCGCGACACCGGCGGGGCTCCGCTCATGCGCGGCGAGGGTGTCGTGGAGGACATCACGCTGGCAGCCATCCACAAACAACACCTGGACCGGGAGTGGCTGGTCACTCTCCGGGTCGACGGTAAGCGTGCGCTGGCCCGCGTACTCCGCGAGTTCCACGCAGGGGAGCGGGTTGAAGTGGGCTACCGGGTCAGGAGGAGCGGCAGGGTTTACGTGGAGGAAGTCGCGCCCGCGGGAGAGAGGGCGGCCGGGAAGGTGGCGCGGCAAATGGCGACCCGAGTGCAGGCCGTAATGTTCGAAGGCCGTACTTTCGCATGAGCCTGAAGTGCCCGCGCTGCGGCTCGGATAAGGTGTTCACGCCCGACGGCCACAACTTCAAAGCTGAGTACGGGAATTTCGAGGTATACCAGGATCTCGACAATGGCTTGTCGAGTTGGATGGACAGTTACCGGAAGACGACGGTCCGAGCAAGCGTCTCACGCCTTGATCTGTGCGGGGAGTGCGGGCTGCTGATGCCGGTCGTAGAAGATGCCGCAAAACTGTACGCTCTCTACGCGAAGGGGCGCCGGGCGGACGCAAACAAGGCATAGGTGCCTTAAAGACGAACGATGGTACCGGGGCGAACCGCCATCCAGAATGGCGGAATTTCGCGCGCCTCGCCTGATGATGGAATGAAGAACAAGATACTCCTCTCGCTGCCCAAGGGCGAGAATGTCGGCATCGCCTTCTCCGGCGGGCTCGATACCTCCGCCGCGATCGCCTGGATGCGCCACAACGGCGCCATCCCCTACACCTATACCGCCAATCTCGGCCAGCCCGACGAGACGGATTACGACTCCATCACGCAGCGCGCGCTGGAGTATGGCGCCGAGAAGGCGCGCCTCGTGGACTGCCGGGAACAACTCGTTCACGAAGGGCTGGTCGCGCTGCTCTGCGGGGCATTCCATGTCAGCACGGCGGGTAAGGCCTACTTCAATACCACCCCCATCGGGCGCGCGGTCACCGGCACGGTGCTGGTGCAGGCCATGAAGGAGGATGGGGTGGACATCTGGGGCGACGGCTCCACCTACAAGGGTAACGATATCGAGCGGTTCTACCGCTACGGCCTGCTCACGAACCCCGATCTGCGCATCTACAAGCCCTGGCTTGACCAGCAGTTCGTCAAGGAGATGGGCGGCCGCGCCGAGATGAGCCAGTGGCTCACCGAGCATGAGTTCGAGTACAAGATGAAGGCCGAAAAGGCGTACTCCACCGACTCTAACATCTGGGGCGCCACCCACGAAGCGAAGGAACTGGAGTTCCTGAGCAAGGGGCTCAACATCGTGGACCCCATCATGACGGTGCGCTTCTGGGACCCGGCCGTCGTGATCGAGCCGGAAACGGTCACGGTGACCTTCTCGGAGGGCTTCCCGACCGAACTGAACGGCAAGACGTTCGACAGCCCGGTGGCGCTGGTGGAGGAGGCCAACCGCATCGGCGGGCGGCACGGCCTCGGCGTCTCCGACCAGATCGAGAACCGCATCATCGAGGCGAAGAGCCGCGGAATCTACGAGGCGCCGGGCATGGCGCTGCTGTTCGTGGCCTACGAGCGCCTGGTCTCCGCCATCCACAACGAGGGCACGATCGACAACTACCGCACGATGGGCCGTCGCCTGGGCCGCCTGCTCTATGAGGGGCGCTGGTTCGACCCGCAGTCGCTCATGCTCCGCGACATGCTCCAGCGCTGGGTCGGCAAGGCCATCACCGGCACCGTGACCCTGGAACTGCGGCGCGGTGACGACTACACCATCCTGGACACCACCGGGCCGGGCCTGACCTACCATCCGGAGCGTCTGAGCATGGAGCGGGTAGAGGAAGAGGCGTTCACGCCGCTCGACCGCATCGGGCAGCTTGCCATGCGGAACCTCGATATCCTAGACTCGCGCCAGAAGATCGCCGTCTACACCGAAACGGGCGTCCTGCCCGGCGGCGGCATGAAGGCGCTGCTCGGCGACGACTCCGCCGCCAAGCAGATCGCTGCGACAGACGCGGACGGGGGCGAATAATGGCGCTCTGGGGGGGGCGGTTCGCCACCGAGACCGACGCGCTGGTGTGGCAGTTCAACCAGTCGCTGCCGTTCGACCGGCGGCTGTGGCGCGAGGACATCACCGGTAGTATCGCGCACGCGAAGATGCTGGCGAAGCAGGGCATCGTGTCCGAGGAGGAGGGGGCGGCTCTCGTGGCGGGCCTGGAGGCCCTGCGGGACGACCTCGCCTCCGGCGCGGCATCGCTTCCGGAGGAGGCGGAGGATATCCACTCGGCGGTGGAGCAGATGCTGCGCGAGCGCATCGGGCCGGTCGCGGGCAAGTTGCACACCGCGCGCTCCCGCAACGACCAGGTGGCGACTGACATACGGCTCTGGCTGAAGGGGGAGGTTCCGCGCCTGCGCGCCGATCTGGCGCTCCTGCGCACCACCCTGGTGGAGCGGGCGGAACAGAACCTGGGCGTGGTCCTGCCGGGCCGCACGCACCACCAGCACGCGCAGCCGGTGCTGCTCTCCCACCACCTGCTGGCCTACTTCTGGATGCTGACCCGGGACGATGCGCGCCTTGCGGACGTCGCCCGGCGGGCGGACGCCCTGCCCCTCGGGGCGGGCGCGCTCGCCGGGACGCCGTTCCCGATCGACCGCGAGTTCGTGCGGGCGGAGCTGGGGTTTGCGGAGATCTGCGAGAACTCCTTGGATGCCGTGGCCGACCGCGACTTCGCGGTGGAGTTCTGCGCGGCGGTGGCGCTGCTGATGCTCCATCTTTCGCGCCTCGCGGAGGAGATCGTGCTGTGGAGCGCCCCGGAGTTCGGATTTGTCGAACTGTCGGACGCGGTGACCACCGGCTCGTCCATCATGCCGCAGAAGAAGAACCCCGACGTTGCCGAACTGATCCGGGGGAAGACCGGCCGCGTCTACGGGGACCTGACCGCGCTGCTGACGCTGATGAAGGGCCTGGTGCTGGCCTACAACAAGGACATGCAGGAGGATAAGGAGCCGCTGTTCGACGCAGCGGACACCGCCTCGCTCTGCGTGCGCCTGATGTCCCGGATGCTGGAGGACGCCCGGTTCCGCCCGGAGCGGATGGCGGCGTCGATGCGTGGGGACTTCTCTACGGCGACGGACCTTGCCGACGCGCTGGCGGCGTCTGGAGTGCCCTTCCGAGAGGCGCATGAGGTGGTAGGGCGCCTGGTGCGGGACTGCATCGAGCGGGGGGCGGCGCTGGAAGACCTGACTCTGGCGGATCTGCAGACGGTGGATGCGCGGTTCACGGAGGCTGCCCTGGAGGCGATTCTGCCCGAGGCATCCGCGGCGGCACGGACAAGCCGTGGGGGCACCGCGCCGGACGCCGTGCGCGACCAGTTGGTGCGCGCCCGGGCCGCTCTCAGCGCGGCGCCGGCCGACTGATGCGTTAGACCTTGTCGGGGGCGGACACATCGCCCCCGGCGGGGCACTTGCGGAGCCGAACGGTGGTCCCGGAAGCGCTTCCGAACACTTCCACGGAGTCCATCAGCGACTTGATGAGGGGGATGCCGCGCCCGTGCTCCGCCTCCGGACCCGGCATGACCGTGTCCAGCGGAACCGGCGCGAGGGCGCCCGGATTGGCGATATCGAACTCGATGGCGCCGTCCACGCCGCAGCGACAGGTGACGCACACCTGGTGCATCATTTCGCGGCCCGCGCCGTGGAGCACGGCGTTATTACACGCCTCTCCCACTGCGAGCCGGATTGCCGCCCGGTCGGCGTAGCTAAACCCGAGGTCCTGCGCGGCAGCGTCCGCCGCCTCCCGGGCTACCGAGATGAAGCGCGTGTGACGCGGTATCTCCAGACGGAAGATAGACTCTGGCCGCGGTAACGTCGGCGCCCTCATGTCGACTGGCACCACGCCGACCGCCTGGTGCGAATCGCGTTCTCCCGCCATAAACTCCTCAAAACCCATTGATTTGCTCGCTCCATTGCGTTGCGTCCCACCCGGCCGGTTGTGCCGTAATTTCCTCTACCTACACTGTAAACGACGCCGCACCGGGGTCTGGTAGTTCCCGATTTATCAGGCGGGCGGCCGCCTCCAGCACCACCGGAGAGAGGGCTCTCGCGCCACTATCGACGTCCGACAGCCACCCCACCGCGGCCCGCCCTGAACGGTTGACTCCCATCTGCAGCATCTCCGGCGCAGGACCCATTGTTCCCATATCGCCGGACTTCGGGCACTCCGCCGCGATTTTCCACGGCTCGTTCTCAGATGCGCGGGTGAGCAGGAACGCCCGCCCGCCCAGGCTTTCGACAAGGGCCGATAGCACGGCCTCGGGGGACGGCAACGCGCCGTCACGGGACAATTCTAGCAGACGGGTGAGGGCGGCCATGTCCCGACTGACCTCCTCCCTTTCCCCGGCCAATCGCGCATTCTCCAGCGCGACGGTAGCCTGGGACGCGAACGT
Organism: uncultured Armatimonadota bacterium; assembly: GCA_937902745.1. Lineage (GTDB taxonomy): Bacteria > Armatimonadota > Armatimonadia > Armatimonadales > Armatimonadaceae > CALEKU01. The sequence continues at coordinate 107,157 of CALEKU010000025.1, read as the reverse complement.
CAACAGGAGGCGGACCTCCTCCGCGCGCCAGCGACGCTTGGCGCGGGAGTACACCTCTAGCACCCCTACCACCTGACGGCCGCTTTTCAACGGAACGCCGATGTAGGAGAGGGCGCGGCCCCGCGCGGGGCGGGTGAATCGACCCGCGAACCGGACATCCTCCGTAAGATCCTCGACAATTATTGGCTTACCGCGTTTCGCAATCCATCCCCCGGGAAACTCTTCAGTCACGGAAACCGGTGGTATTCCCAGGGGCTCACCCGCCGCCGAGCGGGCGCTGCCGCCTTCCGGCTCGTCCATCGCGCGGAACCCGGAGCGGGCTACCATCTCCATCTGCGGCGGGCCGCCGGTTCCGTCCGGTTCGCTGCCACCCGGACGGATAGCGTACAGGGCGCAGCGGTCACCCGCCATGACCTCCATGGTCAGCGAGGCGATAAGGTGGGGGACGCCGCGGGGCGACTGCGAGGAGCCGAGCGCGCGGGCCACACGGTGGAAGTAACGCCGCAGCTCCAGCGACTTGTGACGCACATCCGCATAGATTCGGGCGTTCTCGATGGCGATGGCCGCCTGGTTCGCGATGGTGTAAAGCAGCTCCATCTCGGCGACCGTGAACAGCCGGCGGCGCGAACTCATGGCACACAGGACGCCGATGGTGCCGGAGCCGACCTGGAGTGGCATGCAGGCCAGGGAGACCACGCCCTCGGGGTGCAGCGGCGCGGAGGTGTTCCGGTGGTCCGCCGCCACATCCCGCACCGCGGTGGGCGTCTCAAACTCCAGTACCCAGCCGGGAATGCCCTGCCCGGCGCCGAACGAAAGCCGCTGCTCCGCGCCCTCCTCCAGGCCCCGGGAGACTACGAGGCGGAGGCGGTTCGCCTTGGCCTCGTGCAGGAACAGCGCGAAACGGTCCACCGCCAGCAGCGACAGCACCGACTCCGCCACCCGCTCCAGGACGTCTTCCAGGTCCAGCGTGGAGGTGACGGTCTGCGAGATCTCATAGAGCGCAGCGGCCTCTTCGGCGCGGCGGGTTGCGTCCTCGTACAGGTACGCCCCCTCGATGGCGATGGCCGCCTGCGCCGACAGCGCCGTGAGCAGGTTGGCGTCTGCCAGCGTGTACGCGCCGCTGCCCTGGCTGGAGAGCACCAGCACGAGGCCATGCACCGCGTCCCCGGCGCGCAGCGCCACCGCCAGGCCGGAACGCGCCCCCAACTCCGGGAACGGCGACTCCAGCGGCCGGCCGGCCGCGGCGTGCTCCGCTCCCCCTGGCAGGTCGTCCTCCTCGTCCTCCGGCGCCCGGAACGAAAGGAACAGCGCCCGGGTGCTGGAGAGCACAGCCGTCCCCAGGCTGTCGTCGGCCGGGAGGGCGCGCTCACGCTGATCGGTCGTGAGGCCCGATTCCGCCGCGACGTACAGGTGCGTCCGCTCGTCGTTCAGCAGGAAGATCGCCACGGCGCTGTTGCTGAGGTGCGCCGAGACCTGCGCGATGAGCGCGTGCAGCACCTCCTGCGTGGAAAGGTGGCCGGAGATGTTGCGCAGCGCATCATAAAGAATGGACAGCTCACGGCTCTGCCGCTGCGACTCATCCCGGCGCCCGGCGCCCACCAGCGCGACCGACGCCGCGGTCGCCAGGGTCGAGAGGGTGAGGATGTCATCGCCGGTAAAGGGCTGCCGCTGTGTCTTGTTCAGCGCGGCCAGCGCCCCCACGGGCACGCCGCCCGCGTAGAGCGGCACCACCGCGGCGGACCAGACCGGCGCGCTCACGGCGCCGCCGCCGACCGACTCACCATCCGGCCGGTACGCCAGGAACGGCTCGCCCGTGCGGGCGGTATTTCCCACCAGGGTGTCGTCCGCGCGGGCGCGCGTCCCCGTCAGTTCTCCCACCTCGTCACCGGCCGCGGCGGCAAAGCGCACCTCATCGCGGCCCGCCCCCTCCAGCAGGGCGACCACGGCCGACGCGCTACCAGTGAGCAGGGCCGCCTTCTGGGCGATGAGCGTGAAAACGGCTTCGGGGGCCGCGTCGTGGGCAAGCGCGGTGAGGATCTCGTGCAGGACGGTCATTGCCACCGCAGGCGTCACGGTAGAAGCGGGCGGGGGGAGGGCGTCGGAGCCCGTCGCGGGCGGCGCTAACGGCGCATCGGGGTCCTCTCCTACCGCAGGGGTGGTGGCATCGTCAGCGGGTGTCATGGCGGCACGAGCGGGGGAATCGCCCGCTCATTGTAACCAGTACCTGGCCGGGTGTCAAGGAAGGCAAGGCGGGACGCGGGGCCGAACCTAGGGACAATGGCTATGAAAACGCTCGCGCTCGTGCTGCACCTTGTCGTCCTGCTCCTGCTCCTGCCGGCGCCTCAACGGGCGGCTCGGGCAGAGCCGCCGCCGTCACCGCCCATCGTTGTGCGCTTTGACGACAGCGCGGTGCGGGGTCTGCTGGACCTGATAGCGGCGAAGGACACGACGGACGCCAGCCTGGAGCGCTGGCTGGACCTCCCGGCGAACCAGAACCTGCTGCGTGTGGGCGCGCGGGAGGGCTCCCTTACGCGCGCGCAGCTAAAGGAGAGCGCCCTGGCCGTGATCGAGGGGCGGGCCACGCCGGCAAACCAGCCTCCCCATGACCCGGCTCGCCTGCTCGTCACACGGCCCGAGGTGTACCGCCGGATGCTGGATGATCTGCGAAACAGCGCGGACGCCCGCACCCGCGTGATTGGGGCGCGTGTCGGCGCGTTCTGCCCGGAGGACGTCGCCAAGGAGACGGTGACGGCGACGGTCTACCTGCACCTGGGCGGCACGTGGGACGCGCTGAACGTCCAGGGCGACATCTACCTCAACATGCACTACTGGCACGACTACCATCGGCCCGGCTGGGACGGCCTGAACATGATTGTGGCACATGAGGCGATGCACACGGTTCAGAACCGCGCCTACGGCAACCCGGAGGACCAGGCGTCGGGGGAGGGGGCGTTTTTGTCAGCGCTCTCAAAGATTCAGCGAGAAGGCACTGCGCGCCTGGTGGAGGTGGAGACCGACCCCGGGCCGTATGAAGAGTTCAGCTACGGGTTTTACTATCGCGCTGTAGACTATGAGCGCATCCGCGACTTCCCGGCGACGGTCTCCCTGCTCGGGCCGCTGACGGCGAGCGCGTTCCCGACGTTCAACCGGCCCCGCTTCGCCCAGGTCTACGCGACCGGGATGGACAGCGGCGGCCCCTTCTACACCCTCGGGCACGGCATCGCCCGTGCCATTGACGAGAAGATGGGCCGCAAGGCCCTCGTCGAAACGGTGACCCGCGGCCCGAAGGACTTCTTCCTGAAGTACGTGCAGCTATGCGAGCGTGACCCGAGCCTGCCGCGCCTGCCTGAGGCCACCGTGGAGCGCCTCCGCGCCATGAAGGAGCGGCTGTGAGCCTGCCCGGGACCGGAGGCTACCGGCTGCGGGCGGCCTGAACCACGGCGGTGGGCAGACGGAACATCTCCATGGCGACCGGCGTGTCCGCCTGCACGTTCCGGTACAGAGCGCGGAACAGCAGGTCAGGCGGGTCGTCGCGCGGGATGCCGCCCTCGATGCTCTGGGTGCGGTACCGTTCGGTGCCGCGCGGCAGGCCATCCTTGCCGATGTACACCCGGGTGACCTCGGTGGATTCGATCTGTCCCGTGCCGCGTCGGCGGCGCCCGCCGACCGCGCTCCGCGTGTATTCCGTAATCTCCACCACGTCGGTGACCACGCCGCCCACCGTCGTCTCGCCCTTGTATGCCACCGTATCGGCGCCCGCGTAGACGGAGCGCGGCCCGTCGAACAGCCAGTTCAGGGTCTGCGTCGCGTCGGCGTAGCCCGCTCGCCGCATCCGCTCGCCGAGACGCGCCGGGTCGGGGCCGACCTCCACCGGCCGTGCGCGCCGCCCGCCGCCCGCGCCGCCTTCGGTCAGCGCCACGACCTCTCCATCCGACACCACGGTCTGTGCGGGGAACGGGCTCTCCTCCCGCCCGCCTCTGCCGCCGCGCCGGCCGCGCGGGTCGTTCCCGGCGCTGGACGCCGCGGCCGGCTTTGCCACAGGCGCCACACGCACGTAGACGCGGGCCGGGCGGCGCACCTGCACGGTGAACTCCGCCTGCTGGTCGCGCCACGCCTCCGGAACCGGGCGGCTGTCGACAGCCTTCGCCAGAGCATCCGTGGTCAGCGTTACCTGAGAACTCAGGGACGTGAAGCGCTTCCAGGCGCGGTCCCAGCGGTCCAGCACCGCCAGCGCGCGGGCATCCGCCTCCAGCGGACCGGTGGACTCGGGGATGTCCCCTGCGGGGACGGCCACCTCCTGATAGTTCGCCGGGACCGTCTGCACGAAGGCCGACGCCGGGGGCGGGGAGCCCGCGGAGGCGCCGGAGTAGTCCTCCCGGCGGTAGGTCGTGCGGCTCCGGCTGTTCTTGCCGTCGCCGTTGCGCAGGTCGCGCATCACGTCCCACTCCTCGAACGAGCGGAGGAGTCGTGTCTTCGCATCCAGCCGGTAGCGGCGGAAGCGCTGGCGGCGCACGCGCCCGTCGGTCGTCGCGGCCTCCGCCTCGGCGATTGTCTCAATACCGCTCGCCGGGGCGCCAACCCGCCAGACCGTGCCACGCACCGTCCAGTCGGGCTCCAGGGCGAGCCGCCCCGCCTCGGTCTCCGGGCGCACCTTCAGCATCGTCAGGCCCCGCTCCAGGGTCTGCACCTCGCCCACGAGAGGCAGGCGCACCACCTCGCGCACGGGCGGCGCCCCCTTCGGCTTCTCCTCAAAGCGTGTGACCACCAGGCTCTCGCCGTTGGAGATGACGCGCCGAATCACCCGGCTGCCTGGCGCCCCCGACTCCTGCGCCAGGTTCAGGCGCTGGCTCTGCGGCGCGGCGGTCACGCTCTCGACCAGCGCCGGACCCACGGCCCGGGCGGCGGTCTGCCCTGCGGCCCGATTGAGCGTCTTCACTGTGGCTGTGAACCGAACCCCGGCGCCGTTGCGGTAGGCGTCGCGGGCAGCAAACAGCGCGCGGCGCCCCGCGACTTCGTCTGCAAACGGCAACACTGCCGGAGCCGTCGGGGCGTCGGGGAGGGAGGGGGCGGCCGGGGACTGCGCCCGCACCGCCGCCGGGGACGCAAGGACCACGGCGGCCACGGCGGCGGGCAGCGCGAGCGCAAGCGCGGCGTATCGTGCGTTCCGGGTCATGGCGTGCTTCCTTTCGAAAACGGACGGGCGTCCGCCGTCTGTGAAGACGCACGGACGCCCGCGTTGTTCAGTCGGTTTGGTGGTAACGTTTGCCTGGTTAGCCCGTGCGCAGGTCCGCCTGCGTCTGCTCCACCAGCGCGGCGCGCACCTGGTTCAGCGCAGCCTCCACGTCGGCGTCCTTGAGCGTGCCTTCGCGGGAGCGGAAGGTGAAGCGGAGCGTCAGCGAGCGCCGCCCGGCGCCGAGGTTCGCACCCTCGTACACATCGGTCAGGCGCAGCGACTCCAGAAGCGGACCCGCCGCCTTCTGCGCTACCGCTTCGATCTGCGCATACGGCACAGAGGCCGGGAAGACCGGCGCCAGGTCGCGCGTGACCGCCGGGTACTTCGGCAGCGGGGTGTAGCGTACCGCGTGTCCCGCGCCGGCCGAGAGCGCCATCAGGCGGTCGCCGTCCAGGTCGAAGACGTACACGCGGCGCGGCAGATCGTTCGCCTCCGTCACCGCCTCGCTTAGCTCCGCGATCGTACCGACCGTCTCGCCCGCGACCGTGACCGTCGCCGTGCGCCCGGGGTGCGTCAGGCCCGCCGTCGCCTCGGACGGAGCAAGCGTCACCGGACCGACCCCGAGGGCGAAGAGCAGATCTTCCACCACGCCCCGCGTGAAGTAGAAGTCCGCCGGGTAGACGTCCGGCTTCAGGCTCCACGCCTGCGGCATCGCCGAACCGGTTACCACACCGGTCACACGCAGCGGCTCGGCGTACCCGCCGCCCTCCGCCTTGCGGTACACCGTGCCAACCTCGAACAGAGCGATGTCGCGGATGCCGCCCGCGAAGGCGTTCCGGGTCACCGTCAGGAGGTTCGGCAGGAGCGACGTTCGCAGGCTCGAAAGCTCCGGCGAAAGGGCCGAGCGGATATATACCCGCTGCGCGGCCTCCTCCTCGGTCGCCAGCGGCGACGGCGCGGTGAGCGAGTGCGAGTGGATATCTTGCAGGCCCGCCCGCACCAGCGTTTCGCGCACCGTGGCCAGGAACCGGCCGCGCGGCGAGTCCTTCCCACCCTCCGAGCGGAGCGGCGGCAGTGTCTCCGGTAGGTTCTCGTAGCCGAGCGCCACGCGCCCGATCTCCTCCGCGATGTCGTCCTCGATGGTCAGGTCCGGGCGCCAGGAGGGGATAATGCAGTCGAGGTTGGTGGCGATGCGGTCCACCCGCACACCCAGCCGCTCCAGACCCGCAATGGCCTCATCCCGGTCCACATCCGCCCCGAGGAGCTTCCGGACCCGGTCCACGCGCGCCAGAACGTGCCGTGGCGAGAAGCGCTTCGCCACAACGTCGATCGGCGCGGATACGGTGCCGCCCGCGCACTCCACAATCAGAGCGGCGGCGCGCGCCGCGGCGGCCCCCACCAGCAGCGGGTCCACGTACCGCTCGAACCGATACGACGCCTCCGTGGCCAGGCCAAGCTGCTTGGACGTGCGCCGAATCGACAGCGCGTCAAAGTGCGCCGACTCCAGCAGCACGTTCACTGTGCCGGACGTGATCTCCGTCGGCCCGCCGCCCATGATTCCGGCGACGGCGATCGGCTTGTCCTGGTCACAGATGCAGAGCATCCCGGGCGTCAGCTTTCGTTCCACCCCGTCCAGCGTGACCAGCATCTCGCCCTCGCGGGCGGAGCGGACGACGATGGCGCCCTCCGGCAGCGTGTCCAGGTCGAAGGCGTGGAGCGGCTGCCCGGCCTCCAGCATCACATAGTTAGTGATGTCGACTACGTTGTTGATCGGCTTGTACTTGTCGCCGAGCGCCGCGCTCAGCCGCTCCGCGATCCACGAGGGCGTCGGGCCGATCGTGACGCCCCGGATGACCGTGGCGGAGTAGCGCGGGCAGTTCTCCGGGTCCTCAATGGTCACGGAGGCGCCCTCGCCCGCGAGCGACAGGGCGGTGGCGTCCGGCGAGCGCTCCGGGTAGCCGGGGTAGGGGGCGAGCGCAAGCTTCCCGGCGGCGGACGCCTCGCGGGCGGTTCCATAGACCGAGGCCCAGTCGCCCCGGTTAGGGGTAATTTTGGTGTAGAGCGTCGGCCCGGCGGGGGTGTCCAGCACCTCCTCCACCTCCAGGCCCGCCATCGTCAGCAGGTCGCAGAACGCCTGCAGGCCCGCCTCGTCCTCGGGCACGGGGACGTACTCGCGCAGCCACGCGACAGGGATTTTCATAGCGTATGCCTCAGAACTGCTGCAGGAAGCGCAGGTCGTTTTCCAGGAACAGGCGCAGGTCGTCGATGCCGTGGCGCACCATCGGCATCCGGTCGATGCCCAGGCCGAAGGCGAACCCGGTATACCGCTCCGTATCGAGGCCGGCGCGCTTCAGGATATTCGGGTGGATCAGGCCCGCGCCGCCGAGCTCCAGCCACCGGCCGCCCCACCAGACCGCGACCTCGACACCCGGCTCAACAAACGGGAAGAAGTCGGGGCGGAAGCGCACCTTCACATCCGGCCCGAACATGCCGCGCGCGAACGCTGCCAGAACGCCCTTCAGGTCCGCCAGGGAGATGCCCTCATCCACGCTGAAGCCGTCTACCTGATGGAACGTATGCGAGTGGGTGGCGTCTACCGCCTCGTAGCGGTAGCACCGGCCGACCGTCGCGATGCGGAACGGTGGCTTGCGCCCCTCTGCGCCCATGATGCGTCCTTGCAGCGCGGTGGTCTGGGTGCGCAGCAGGTGGGTCGGGTCCACGTAGAACGACATCTGCTCGTCCATCGCGGGATGGTCGGGCGGATAGTTCAGCCAGTCGAAGTTGTAGTGGTAGTCCTCGATGTCGGGACCGTCCACAAACTCGAAGCCGAGGCCGATCATCACGCGCCGCACCTCGGCCATCGTCTCCGAAAGGGGGTGCATCCGGCCACGGGGGCGCCCCCGCGCCGGCAGCGTCACGTCGATGGCCTCGGCGCGCTCGCGCTCCGCCCGCTCCGCCGCCTTCAGCGCCTCGCGCCGCTCGGCGAGCGCAGACTCGACGCGGCTCTTCGCCTCGTTCAGCGCCTGCCCGAACTGCGGACGCTGCTCGGGCGGCATGGCGCCCAGGCCGCGCATGAGCGACGTCAGCCGGCCCGCCTTGCGGCCCAGGTAGGCCGTCTCGACCTCTTCCAGTGACTTTGTGGAGGGGGCGTCCGCGACGGCGCGCAGCGCCTCCGCCTCCATCGCCTTCAGTTCCTCGGTCATGTCCTGTCCCTGCTTCCGGCAGTCATGCGAAAGGCCCGCAGCGTTTACCCCGCTGCGGGCCTCCTCGAACGTCAGTGAAACGGCACGCGGCCTACGCGGCGGGGGCGGTGGCGACGGGCGTAAACCCGAGCTGCGTCAGCAGCCCGGTAAAGGCGCCCGGGTCGTTGATCGCCATGTCGGACAGAACCTTGCGGTCCAGGCCGATCCCCGACTTGGACAGGGCGTTCCAGAAGCGGGAGTAGGTGACGCCGTTGGCGCGGCAGGCCGCGCTGATGCGCGTGATCCACAGACGGTGGAAATCGCGCTTCTTGTTGCGGCGGTCACGGTAGGCGTAGTTGCCCGACTTCATGACCGCCTCGTTGGCGACCTGGTAGACGTTCTTCTTCAGGCCAAAGTAGCCTTCGGCCTTCTTGATAATCTTCTTGTGGCGCTTGTGGGTCATTACCCCACGTTTAACGCGTGGCATTCTGTTTTTTCTCCTTCGGGCGCGGCGCGGCTACGCAATGAGCCCGCCGCCGTCGGCATCCCGACGGCCAACCCGGCGTCTGTGGGCACGGGCGGCCGAAACATGGGCGACCTTAGAGGGTCGCTCCGTTCTGCAGCTGGCGGCTGACGACTTTGGCCTTACCCGGGTCCAGGACGGACTCGTTGTACAGGCGCCGCTTCTGGCTCGGGCTCTTGCTGATCATCGAGTGCGCGCGCCGGGTGTGGCGGTGCATCAGCTTGCCCGTGCCCGTCACGCTAAAGCGCTTGGCGGCGCTCTTGCGGGTCTTTACCTTAGGCATGGTGACCGACTATTCTCCTTTCGTCAGATTTTCCGACCGGGCGCAAGCGAACGCCCGGCGAAGCCGCCGGGCGCTCCTGGCGAAATGTCGCTAAACTGTATGACCCCCGGGCTTTGCCTTCTCAGGCCGCCGTGGGGGCCTCCGCCGCGGGCGGCGGCGCCGCCGTTTCGGCGGGTGCCGCGTCGGCGGCGGGAGCAGGCGCACTCTGGCTGTTGCTCGCTGCTGCAGGCTCTGCCGCGAGAGCGGAAGACGCCGACGCAGAGCTCGCGCTGGACGCCTTCGGCGCCGCCGGCTTCTTCGGGCCGGTCGCGCCTTCGCGGGCCGGGGCCAGGACCATGATCATCTGGCGCCCCTCCATGATGGGGTGGCGCTCGACCGATCCTACGCCCGCCTCGGTCACCGCGTTCACGATCTTGTTCAGCGCGGCCTGCGCGAACTCCGGATGGCTCATCTCGCGCGACCGGAAGCGGACGGTGACCTTGACCTTGTCGCCTTCGCTCAAAAACTTGGTGATGTTCTTGATCTTGAAGTCAAGATCGTGGTCGTCGGTGCCGGGTCGCAGGGTCATTCCCTTGATCTCGGCTGCCTGACGCTGCTTTTTCGCGGCCTCGCGCTCCCGCTTGCCCTGCTCGTACTTGAACTTGCCGTAGTTCATGATGCGGCAGACAGGCGGATTGGCGTTAGGAGCGACCTCGATCAGGTCCAGTCCCCGCTCGCGGGCGATTTCCAGCGCCTCGCGCGGCGACATGATTCCCAACTGGCCGTCAACGTCATCGACGACGCGAACCTCGCGAACGCGGATCCGCTCGTTGATGCGCGGTCCCATATCCCGGTTGCGGTCGAAACCCCGCGGATCACGACTATTGATACTAAGCCTCCTGAACTCATCGACTGCCGGATTATCCCGCAGTCCCGCCCGGCGCGCGCCTCTGGCAGCGACACCAAAAGCAAGGGCGCCGATAGACCCCCTGTAAACAGCGTATTGTACCAACGGCGTTCGCGGGTGTCAAGCGCCCAGGCCCGCCCACCCCCTCCCGTCTGCCCGCCTTGACAGCCCCCTGCGTGCAGGGTATTTTGCGGTTATGCGTCCTAAACTGCTTACGCTGCGCAACCTCATCCTGGTGCTGGTGGCCGCCGTCATTCTGGTCGGGTTCTGGCGCTGGATCGGTTCCGGCGGCAAGATCTTCGGGATTGGCGAGGTGCCCAGCACCGCCGGGAAGATCGTCTTCGTCTCTGACCGGGCCGGCGACGGCAAGCAGGGGCTCTACATGATGGACGCGAGCGGGACCGGCGAACCCGTGGCGCTCACGGGGGACGGTGCCGGCAACGATGCCGAACCGGCCTGGAACCGGGAGGGCGCCCAGATCGCCTTCACCTCCGACCGCTCCGGGTCCGTGCGCCAGATCTACGTGGTGGACGCCGCGCCCGGTTCGCGCGTGGTAAACCGGACGAACACCCGGTCCACCAAGGAGGCGCCCGCCTTCGGCCGCAATGTGCTCTACTTCCTGGACGCCGGCCGTATCACCAGCATCGAACTCAACTCGCCCAGCACTGAGGCCGTATTCCCGACGGCCATGCAGAAGAAGGACGAACTCGCCAACCTCTTCACGGCCGGAGGCGTGGTCCGCTTCTCCGTGTCGGAGGACGGCAGCCGAATCGCCGCCGCCGTGAAGCAGGAGCAGGGCGAGGCGCTTCTCCTGTACTTCCCGAGGTCGCGCCAGGTTGCCTACGGCGGCTCCGCCCGGATGATTGTGCCGCAGGAGACATCCGAAGGGCTGGTCGTCGCCTACTTCGGCGGCGGGCCTTCCCTTATGCGAGACGAGCAGGGGGCGCCGCAGGGACCGGGGCCGCTTCTGGTCTTTGACCCGGAACTCTCTCCGAAGGCGCCCGACCTTCCGTTCATCCCGCCGTCCGAGGAGAACTTCCTGGTGCAGGTGAACGACCAGGGCGAGTTCACCGTGCTGGGAGAGCTGCCCACGGAAGTGCAGCCGAACGGGATGGCCATTTCGAAGGACGGGAAGATCGCCGTCTTCACCGCCGATGAGGGCAAGCTCCAGGGCGTCTTCCTGGTCGGCATCGGCTCGCCGAATGGCGGCCCCATCGCCACCGTGCCTGCGCGCAGCCCCTCGCTGTCGCCGGATGGCTCCCAGGTCGTCTTCGCTTCGGAGGGCGACATCTTCATTGCTCCCACACAGCCCGGAGCCACCCCGGTCAATCTGACCCAGGGGAAGGGCAGCAACTCCAGCCCGGTCTGGTCCCCGCGTCAGGAAGCGCGCTAAGGGGGCGGCGGCGCCGCCGCCGCGGGGGCGGGCGCGCCCATCGGGTGTACCGGTACCGGAGCGAAGCGGACGCTGCCGTCCGCGTACACGACGTTGTTGCCCTTCCGGTGCCGTCCCGCCCGCGGCATGCTGATGGCGTCATCGTGGGCGTTGCGGCTCAGGTCGTACGAGTCGTACACCAGCGGCGTCGTTGCCGCGTTTGCGATCTTTCCCGTCGGCTTCTGCGACAGTTGCTCATTGAAGGCATAGCCGAAGGAGGCCGTTTTTCTCACCTCAGGGCACCGGTACACGGCGGTGCTTCCCCCGGCATAGGCCGCGCTCACGTCCATCCAGACCGCCGCGGGCGGAAGCTGGCCGTCGTGGTCCAGGCAGTACATCATCAGGGCGTTGCTCTGCTGCCTCAGGTTCGCCATGCACGCGGCTTGCCGCGCCTTCTCGCGGGCGTGTACGAACACGGGGAGGAGGAGGGCAGCCAGGATCGGGATGCCCGCGAACAGGCAGCCCCCGCACCCCAGTAAGGCCCAGGCCCAGGCGGGCACTCCGCCTCCGCTCCGGCGGGCGGGCGGAAACGGTGGAGGCACCGTCCCGCCGCTGGTAGGCGGCGTGGTGGCGCTCGCGCCGCTCTGCCAGGGGTTCCCGCCGCTGCCTGGCGTCGGAGGCGGTTGCGGTGTCGTGGGAATACTCATGGCGTGGACCTCCCTCTCCATTACAGGTTGGGGGAGAGTTCGGCACAGTCGCCGTGGACACCTGCGCCTCTATCTGCGCCTCTACGCACGAAGCCCGGCGGCTCCATAGAGCCGCCGGGCTTCGTGCGCTTGCGTGTTCCGCTACTGCGCGTCAGCGGCGCGGGCGGAAGCGGGCGCGCGGCATGTCGTCGCCCTCCTCCGGTTCCGGAGCGGCAGCCGCCGCCGGAGCGGAAGCCTCGGCGCCGCCGTTGCCCCCGTTGCGGTCGCCGCCGCGTCCGCCGCGATCACCACCGCGCCCGCCGCGGTCGCCGCCGCCGCGTCCGCCGCGGTCGCTGCCACCACGTCCGCCGCGATCACCGCGATCACCGCCCTCACGCGCCGCGCCGCGGGGCGGGCGGCCCGGCTCCGGGTTGTCCGGGTCGAACGGCTCGTCCAGACCCCGCGCTGTGGCGTTGACGCGGCCCTGGCTGTCGATCTCGGTGATGCGCACACGCAGCGTGTCGCCGAGCTTCAGGTCCTGATCCGGGCGCGCCGGGGGCGGGTCCGAGATCTGGGAGACATGGACGAGAGCATCCTTGCCCGGCACCACCTCGACGAACGCGCCGAACTGGAGGAAGCGGGTAATCTTGCCCTCGTAGATGTCGCCCGGCTTGAGCGACTTGGTCATCGCCTCAATGATGCGCCGCGCGCTGTCGCCCGCCTCGCCATCCACCGCCGCGATGTTGACCGTACCGTCCTGCTCGATGTCGATCTTGGCGCCGGTGTCGGCCGTGATCTTCTTGATCGTCTTGCCGCCGGGGCCGATGACCGTGCCGATCTGCTCCGGGTCGATCTTGATGGTGATGATCCGCGGCGCGTACCGGGAAAGCTCGGTGCGCGGCTCGGCAATCGCCTCCTTGATCTTGCCCAGGATGAACAGGCGCGCCTCACGGGCCTGCTCGAAGGCGTCCACGAACACCGGGCGCGGGATGCCCTGGATCTTGGTGTCGAGCTGGAGCGCGGTGATACCCGCCTCGGTCCCGGCCACCTTGAAGTCCATGTCGCCGGAGAAGTCCTCCATGCCCTGGATGTCGGTCAGCACGGCGAACTTGTCACCGTCCGTAATGAGGCCCATCGCGATACCCGCGACCGGCGCCTTGATCGGCACGCCCGCGTCCATCAGCGCCAGCGTCGAACCGCACGTCGAGGCCATCGACGTGGAGCCGTTCGACTCCAGCACTTCGGAGGTCAGGAGCATGGTGTAAGGCCACTCCGACTTGTCCGGCAGGACGGGCAGCAGGGCGCGCTCCGCCAGGGCGCCGTGGCCGATCTCGCGGCGGCCGGGGCCGCGCAGCGGCCGCGCCTCGCCGACGGAGTAGGGGGGGAAGTTGTAGAAGTGCATGTAGCGCTTCTCGCTATCCTCCTCCAGGTTATCGACCATCTGGGCGTCGCCGCCGGAGCCGAGGGTCAGGGCCGTCAGGACCTGGGTCTGGCCACGGGTGAAGAGGCCGGAGCCGTGAACGCGCGGCAGCAGGCTGACCTCGCAGTCGATCTGCCGGATGTCGCGGGTGCCGCGGCCGTCCGGGCGCTTGCCCTCCGTGAGGATCAGGTCGCGGAGCTGCTCCTTCACGACCTTGTCCGCCACCTCGGCAACGTCCGCCTTGCGCTCCGGGTACTCCTCCGCAAGCTGCTCGACCACGCCCTTGATGAGGAGCGTCAGGCCCGCCTCGCGGCTGGCCTTGTCCGGGTCCTGAAGACCAGCGCGCAGATCCGCGGCAAACCGCTCGCGCACCTTCTCCAGAATCTCGGGGTCATACTCGTGCAGCGGAACTTCCGCCTTCGGCTTGCCCGCCAGCTCGCGCAGCTTCTCGATCGCGGCGCACTGCTCCTTGATGACATCGTGCGCCCGGTCGAACGCCTCCAGCATATCGGTCTCGGAGACCTCGCTGGCGCCGGCCTCGACCATCAGAATGGCCTTGGCGGTCCCGGCGACCACCAGGTCGAGCCGCGACGCGTTGATCTGCTCCTGGCTGGGGTTGATGATAAACCCGCCCTCGGCATCCATGCCGACGCGCACGCAGCCGATGGGGCCGGCCCACGGAATATCGGAGATGTGCAGCGCTGCGGAGGCCGCGAACACCGCGTACACATCCGGGAAGTGCTCCATATCCGCCGACAGCGGCATCGCGATGACCTGGGTCTCGTTGCGCATGCCCTTGTCGAACAGGGGGCGCAGCGGCCGGTCGATCAGGCGGCTGATGAGCACGGCGCGCTCACTCGGGCGGCCGCCGCGCTTGACGAACCCGCCGGGGATCTTACCCACGGCGTACTTGCGCTCTTCGTAGTCGCAGGTCAGGGGAAAGAAGTCGAGGCCCGCGCGGGGTTCAGCCCCCATCGTTGCGGTGCCCAGGATCATCGTGTCTCCGACGCGTACCAGGACGGCTCCGTTGGCCTGTTTGGCCAGCCGACCGGTCTCAATGGAAACGACGCGCCCGCCGGGCAGCGTCATCTCGACAGATTGAACGGACATGGGTTGTATTATTTCTCTTCCAGCGCACGCAGTATGGCGGCCCGTTCGCGCCGGCGCGTAAAAAACGAGGCGGGCGCGCCGCCGGTCGTTGTTGCGGGCGGCGCGCCCGCCTCGTGATCGGGCCGCGGTGGTTACAGGCGGGAACGGATGCCGAGTTTCCCGACCAGAGCGCGGTAGCGCTCAATATCAACTTTGCTGAGGTACGTCAGCAGGCGCTTGCGCCGACCGACCAGCATCATCAGACCACGACGGGAGTGGTGGTCCTTCTTGTTCACCCGCAGGTGGTCCGTAAGCTGGGTGATCCGGGCGCTCAGCAGCGCAATCTGGACCTCGGGCGACCCCGTGTCGGTCTCGTGGGTCTTGTTTTCGGCGATAACGGAGACGGTCGTCTCCTTGGGCAACGGCATGGGGTCCTTCGCTCCTTTAGGTGGAAGTTTCGCACTAGCCTGCGCTTCCCTCCCCTCGGGAGAGCGCACGCCCGCGGCGCACCGCAACATAAGCGGCCCCGCGTCGATTCGATGATGCCACAGCCCGGAAAGACAAAACGCGCCCCCGGCATCAGGCGGCGCGCAATCCGAATCCCCGCGGTTTTTCCGTCTGCGACCGCAACACTCTACCACGGGCGGACTTTCCTGTCAAACGGCCCAGCATTCCCCGGAAAGCGCGCCCGCGGGCGTGTGCGTGCCGCCACATTTCGCTCATTTCTCCGCCGGGGTGGAGGCGACGATGCGAAAGAGCTTCGCGCCGCACGTGACGCATGTCCCCGTGATGCTCTGCTTGCCGTTCTTCATCCGCATCTCCACCGAGTCCTTTATCTCTCGCTTCGCCTTGCACTTCAGGCAGTACGCTTCCACTTTCCTGACCCTCCTGCTGCGATGGCTCCGACTGCTGCTGTGCCATCGCTCACTTCTTCAGACCCGGCGGACCGCTCGTGACCGTGTCCCCTTCGGTAATCGGTAACCGGTAACCGGGGGCGGTGCTGCGAAGGTCACGGGAAGTGGTTCACCGGGCGAGAACGATTCACCTGCGCCCGGAGGCGTCCTTTTCGCTGTCTCCGGCGGCGCCTGTGACACCCGGCTCGACCGCCTCCAGCGCCGCCCGCAGCGCCTCGTGGGCGCTCTTCGCGTCCCGCGGGTCAAGCACCGCGAACACGATCTCTGCGAAGGCTTTACGCTGCCGCAGCATACCGTCGGCCGCGGCGCGCGCCATCTTATCCGCCGCCAGACCGCGGTACCACGCCACGGGCACCACGACCGATTCGGCGCCGGCCTTGCGGGCCTGGCGCGCAGCGTTCTCGATGCCCTGCCGCAGCGCCTTCGCATCCACCGGCTTGCCCGGCTCATGTACCGCTACATGGTAGATGCGGCCCACCTCCAGCTTCCCCGGGCCGGTCGCCATGACCTTGAGCAGGGGAGCCGGTTCCGCCTTCTCCGCCTCCGCAGCGATTTCGGGGCCGCCCGCGACGCCGAGTGGCCCGGCCGCGCCACCCGCCATGCGGAAGTGCGTATTCGTGGGCAGCAGCAGGGCGTGGGCGTCCGGCAACTGGCCGCCACCGCAGGCGCGAATCAGGATCTTGGTGTCGCCCAGCGTGTAGGTGGCGATGTCGAACACCTGATGCAGCCGGTAGGAGAGGAGGATGCAGTAGGCGGCCGTGAACGCCATCATCAGAGGGTTCACCAGGAAGGCGCCAAAGCTGATGCGGCCGCTTCGCAGCTCCGGCAGGCTGGTAAGTGCTGCCGCCAGAATCGCAAGCACGCCCACCGCGATGCCCACAGTAAGGACGCGGCGGCCCCGGATGCGCCCGCTGCGCACACTCAGGCCGTAGGCGAGGAAGATACCGATAACGAAGATCGCGTAGGGGATCTGCCGGAGAAGGTAAGGCGACATACCCCGATTGTATCGCGCCGCCCCGCCGCGGAGAGCCCGAGGCGGGGCGGTCGCGCCCGGGATCGGCTATTCGACCGTGATGCGGCTGTGCGCCTCACCGACCTGCCCGAGCGTGGTCGGGAGGTACGCCACTACCGTGTACGTGCCCCGTGGCAGGTCACGATCCACGGTCCAGTTGGCGAAGAAGTTCTTCGACTGCCCCGGGTCCAGCGAGAACTCCGTGAGCGCCTGCAGGAAGCGCATGTTCTGCGTATACTGCCACACAAGCCGGCCGCGAGAGTCACGCACCTCGACGTCATACTGGCGCCCGGAGGAGAACCGATAGTTCTGGCGCATCCGGCTGGAGTTCTCCACGGTGAAGTTGAACCCCACGCGGTCCCCGGGCCGGACGGTGGTCCGGTCGGGGCGCACCACCGCCCGGACATCCCGGTTGGTGGTGCCGCCTCCGCCCGGGAACCCCGGGCGGCCGGGGAACGCGCCGCCGCCCCCACCGCCGGGCGGGTTCAGGTCACCGGGAATACCCGGTCGGCCGGGCGGCACCGGGGGGCGGTTCGGGAATCCGGGGCGGCCCGGCGTGTCCTCGTCCCGTCCGCCGCCGCTGTCCTGGAGGAAGATTGTCGTATTCATTACCAGACCCGGGTGCACGCGCGCCTCCACCCGGTAGGAGCCGGAGGGCACGCGCCGGCCGTCGGTGCCGCGCTGGTCCCAGAACTCCCGGTTCAGGCGGGTTTCGCCCGGGTTCAGCGTGATCCCCGATAGTTTGCGCGAGGCGTTCCATACAATCCGGTTGGAGCGGGCATCGCGCACCGTCAGCGTGTACTCCTGCGACCGACCGTCCGCGATGATCTGCTGGCGGCGGTTGCCGACGTTGGTGAGCATCACGGTCAACTCTACGCCGCGACCGGGCTGATACTGCGTCCGGTCGGTGCGCAGTCGCGCTTCCCACCCGCCTGACTTGGCGATCTCCTCGTTGCCCCGGTTGAAGCCACCCTGGCTGTAGCCGCCGCCCCGGAAGCCTCCCTGGGCGAAGGCCGGCTGCTGTGCTGCTGCCGCCAGCGCCAGGACGGTTGCCGCCGCCGCTGCTGCCGCTGCTGCTCTTGCTGCTGCTCTGCCGTTTATATTTCTCTTGCGTAACCGCTTCATGGTTCGTTCGTCCCTTCCTGCGTCGTGATCCCGCCCGCTTCTGCGGCGGCGGCGGCTTCCCGCTGCTTGGCCTCCTGCCAGAAGGCTTCCATCTCCTCGAGCGTGAGTGCGTCCACCGGCCTGCCGGACTCGGCCGCGCGCGCCTCGATGTGCCGGAAGCGCCGCGAGAAGCGCGCGACCTGCTGCCGCAGCGCCGTTTCTGCGTCGATTCCCAGCTTGCGGCCCACGTTGACCACTGTAAAGAGCAGGTCGCCCAGTTCGGAGGCCACGCGCGCCGTATCCGGCGTGTCCGTTAGCACCTCCGCCCGGAGTTCGGCCACCTCCTCTTCCAGCTTGTCGAGTACGCCCGATGCGTCAGGCCACTCGAAGCCAACCTTGACTGCCCGCCGGCTGACCTCCAGAGCGCCCAGGAGCGCCGGGTAACTCCGGGGGATGCCATCGAGCACGGACTCCCGGGGACTCTGGCCCGCCGCGCCCTTTTCCGCCGCCTTGATGGCGTTCCAGTTAGTAAGAACCTCGTCCGCGTCGGCCACCTTCACGTCGCCGAAGATGTGCGGGTGCCGGCGAACCAGCTTCTCAACAATCCCGGCGCACACATCGTCAATGTCGAAGACGCCCTCCTCGCGGCCCAACTGCGCGTGGAACACCACCTGGAGCAGCAGATCTCCCAACTCCTCGGTGAGGAGGTCCGGATCGCCGCTGTCCACCGCGTCCACCACTTCGAACGCCTCTTCTATGACGTACCGGCGCAGGGTTTCGTGACTCTGCTTCAGGTCCCAGGGGCAGCCGCCCTCCGGGTCGCGCAGTCGGGCCATCACCTCCACCAGCTCCGGGAAGCCCGGCCGGCGCTGCTCCGCGGGCAGTTCCGGGACGTACACACTGGTCAGGTGGTCGTGGTCGTTCGTCCGGTCCAGTGCCAGCAGAGGCGTCTGGTACACCGCCTCGCGGCCGGGCACCCCCGCCGACCGGACTACCGTGACGGCGAAGTCATCGGGGTAGCCCGCTCGCATCAGGGCCAGCTTCGCCTCAGAGGCCGCCGCCCGCGAGTGGACCTGATACAGCAGGAGGGGGCCGCCGCTGCGGAGCGAGGCCGGGGCATTCGCCCCGCCGGAGTCCAGGGTGAGCGCGTCCACCACGTGCAGGTCTCCCGTTACCGCGACTCCGGCCGCCTCCAGGGCGGCGTCCACAAACGAAGGCGCGCCCAGGACGCGCACCGGCAGACCCCGCTCCGCCGCCCGCTCCAGCAGAAGCGCCACCGTGCTCTCACCGAGCAGCGGGTGGCCCGGCACCGCGTACACCACATCCCCGCGCTCGGTGGCTTCGAGGACCCGTCCGGCGATACGGTCGTAGGTCTGTGCGAAGGTCTCCCCGGTCTCGTACTCGTGGTCCAGGGACGTAACGGCGCCCTCCGGCAGGGCGGCAAGCGCCTCGGCCACGGGGCCCGATTCGAGCAGGGGATGGCGGGCCGTGCGCAGCAGCACGGGCGCGGAGCCCGAAGTGAGCAGGGCCAGGTTCCGCGGGGGAACGCTGTCCGGGGCGCCCGGCCCCAGGCCGACGATGTGGAGCATAGTACTGTCTTCTTTCCCCAGAAACGCGCGAAGGGCGGCGCGGATGACCCGCGCCGCCCTTCTCCGGTATGTACTTCCACCGCGCGTGCTGCTCATATCGCACCCACGCGGCGATCCCCGCTGCTTATTGCGGGGCGGCGACGCTTGTGCCTGTGCCGGCCGCCGGCGGGGCGACGGCGCCGCCCGGAGCCACAGGCGGGACGGTCGACGTGGAGCCCTCGGACGACTTGCCGATGCCGGCCTTCTCCGCCGCGGACTTGACGGCCGCCCAGACCGTCTCGTACGACTTGTCCGTCGCCTCAAAGGTCGCGTCCATCTTCTGCTTGATGATCTGGTTCCGGACCTTGGCGTTCGCCGGCTCCATAATCTTGAACTGCACCAACTCGCGGCGAACGATCGGGATGGCGTCCTCGTAGGGGATGCTGAAGGCGGGCATCTTCTTCTCCACCATCACCCAGGACTTGGTGCCGGGCTGACCGGGGAAGTCCACGGGGCCGAAGTACTTGCCCTCGGCGGTGGGCTGAATCTTGGACTGCCACGGAATCGGCAGGTTCGCGATCGGCGTGGTCTGCTGGATCAGGCCGCCGTTCGCCTTAAGCTGCGGCGGGTTCATCTCCGTGGCGACCTCGTCGAACTTCTTCTTGTCCGCCAGCATCTTCTCCACCTTTTTCGCGTCCGCGGGCGACTGCGCCACGATCAGGCGGATCTGGACGCGCTGAGGCAGGCTATAGCGATCCTTGCCCGCGTCATAGGCCTTGCGGACCTCGCTCTCTTCGAGCTTGAGCAGCTTGGCGTACAGGTTGGTCTCGGCCATCTGCACCTTGAGGTCGTTCTTGATCTCCTCGACGGTGGTCCCCTGTTCCTTCAGGATCTCGTCGTAGGACTTCCCCGGTACCTGCTGCTCGAAGATCCGCTTCTGGGTTTCGAAGAGCTTGTTCACGTCCTCGTCGGACGGCAGGACATTGTTCTTGGACGCCTCAGCGAGGAGGACGCGGTTCCCCACGAGCTGGTCGAGTACGAGCCGTTCCGCGTTGGTAGGCTGACCGCCAGGCACCTGGACCATCTGGCGCTCCAGCGCCTGAATGTACTCGTCCTTGGTGATGACCTGGTTGTTGACCCGAGCGAAAACGTCGTTTTTGCCGCTGCAACCGGTCAACAGCGACGCTCCGGCGAGGGCAGCGGTAAATGCGAGAACGGCGCGACGCGCCGGGGCGGGGGTAGTGCGCTTCAAGAATCGTCTCCTGACTACGGCCTTCGGACAGTACTGATGGGTGCAAAAGCTGGGATGATAGCCGCGAGGTCCGCGGTTCGCCCGGCAGCGACGGGACCCGGCAGGCCATCACGGGGCGGTCGGCCGCGGGCCGCCTTTAGGGTATTACGTCGGCGCGCGGCAGTATGTTTCCCGCGCGGCTCCCGCGGCGACAAAGCGGGGAGAAGCCCCGAAAATCCTATCATAGCAGCTATTCTCTGTCAACGAGGGCAAAACGATGGCAACCAGACCGCACACGCGCGGAGGGACGGCGCCCGGCGAGGGAGAACCCGAAGGCATGGACGCAACGAAACGGGCAGGCGAGCGGGGGGCGCTGGTGCTGGGCATCGACCTGGGCGGCACGAAGTCGGCAGCGGTAATCGCCACGACGGGCGGGGAGGTGCTCCACCGCGTGTCCGCACCGACCCCCGCCGCGGGCGGCGCGGCGGCGGTTGTGCAGCTGCTCGTGGAACTGGCTCGCGAGGCGCGGGCGCGTCTGGCGCCCGGGGAGCGGGTCGCCGGAATCGGCATCTCGGCGGGAGCCCCGGCCGACGCCGCGCGTGGACTTGTGTATCCGGCACCCAACCTGCCGGGCTGGCCGGAGGAGGGGACCCCGCTGGCGCAGATCGTGGCCCGCGAACTGGGGGGCGACCTGCCCGTCTTCCTGGAGAACGACGCGGACGCGACGGCGCTGGCGGAGTGGCAATTTGGCGCGGGCCGCGGTGCGCGGACGATGGCGTTCCTGACCGTGGGCACCGGCATCGGCGCGGGCCTGATCCTGGACGGCCGCCTGCACCGCGGGGCGCGCGGCGCGGGCGGCGAGGTCGGGCACATGGCCGTGGTGTCCGAAGGGGGGCGCGCGTGCGCATGCGGGCTGTCCGGCTGTTTGGAGGCGTATGCGTCCGGACCCAGCATCGTGCGGGTTGCGCGGGAGCGGGGCTACACGGGCGAGGCGGACGGCCGCGCGGTGGTCGCGGCGGCCCGCGCCGGGGACCCCGCGTGCCTCTTTGCCGTCCGTCAGGCCGGGGAGATGCTGGGGCGCGGCATCGCGGCGCTCGCCATGCTCCTGAACCCCGAGCGGGTTGTCCTCGGGACGCTGGCGGTACACGCAGGGGACCTTCTCCTGCCGGAGATTGAACGCGTGGCGCGGGAGCGGGCGTGGCCCCGAAATACCGACGGCCTGCAAGTTGTTCCCGCCGCGCTGGGCGACCGGGCGCAGGACCTTGCGGCGGTCTGCGCGTACCTTGCCCGGGCCGAATCCGGTGGTACAATGCCAGAGGCGTGAGCCCGGTGCCCGAGCAGGCCCGAGATCATCCCGCGCACGCCACAGCCTTTTTAAAGAAGAACCACCAGCACTATGGAACGAACCTACATCATGGTCAAGCCCGATGGCGTGCAGCGCCGCCTTTCGGGGGAGATCATCCGCCGCTTCGAGAACCGGGGCCTGAAACTCGTCGGCCTGAAGATGCTCGTGCCCACGCGCGAGATCGCGGAGAAGCACTACGCTGTCCACCGCGAGCGCCCGTTCTTCAACGACCTGGTCTCCTTTGTCACCTCCGGCCCTGTGGTCGCGATGGTCTGGGAGGGGCCGGACGCCATCAAGCTCTGCCGCCAGATGATCGGCGCGACCAAGCCCCTGGAGGCGCAGCCCGGCACCATCCGCGGCGACTACACCTGTGACGTGATGAGCAACCTCATTCACGGCTCCGACGCCCCGGAAACCGCGGCGGAGGAGATTAGCCTCTGGTTCCGCGACGAGGAACTGCTGCCTTAGTCCGGCGGACGGCGAAGGGGAGGTCGGCGGGGCCGAGCGTCCCCGCCAACCTCCCCTTCTTTATTTGCCGCCATGCTGCTCGCCGACTACGATTACGAACTCCCGGAGGACCGGATCGCGCAGGTGCCCGCGTCGCCGCGTGACAGCGCGCGTCTGCTTGTGGTTCCGCGCGGGTCGGGCGAGTTGGCGCACCGCGTGTTCCGGGACCTTCCCGAACTCCTCCAACCCGGCGACCTGCTCGTGGTTAACGAGACCCGCGTCTCCGCCGCCCGCCTGATCGGGCACCGCGAGGGGCATTCCGGAGCCGTGGAGGCGCTGGTACTGCGCCCCGCAGTGGAGTGGGGCGAGGACCACTACGAGGCGCTGGTGCGTCCCGGCAAGAAGGTACGCGAGGGCGAGCGGCTGGTCTTCGCCGAGGCGTGCCTGGGGGCAGAGGTGGTGGCGCGGGCGCCGGAGTCCGGGGGGCGCATCCTTCGGCTTTACCCGCTCGGGAGCGACGCCGCGGCGGATGTCGCTGCGCTTCTGGATGCGCGCGGGCGTGTCCCGCTTCCGCCCTACATCACCCAGCCCCTCGCGGACCGGGAGCGGTATCAAACCGTCTACGCCCGGACGCCCGGCTCGGCGGCGGCCCCCACAGCGGGCCTGCACTTCACAGCGGAACTGATGGACCGTTTGCAGGAGCGTGGCGTGCGCTTCGCCCGGGTCCGTCTGGACGTGGGGCTGGGGACCTTCCGGCCC
This sequence comes from uncultured Armatimonadota bacterium, assembly GCA_937902745.1. Lineage (GTDB taxonomy): Bacteria > Armatimonadota > Armatimonadia > Armatimonadales > Armatimonadaceae > CALEKU01. Next base: position 84,163 of record CALEKU010000025.1, on the reverse strand, counting down.
GTCCGTACCGAAGATGTGACGCAGCATGAAATGCACGCCGAGGCGTTCTCCGTACCAGAAGAGACCGCCGACGCGGTGAACGCCTGCAAGGGCCGCGTAATCGCGGTAGGAACGACGGCGGTGCGCGCGCTGGAAAGCGCCGCTCCGGCCGCTCCGGCCGGTGCGCGGGTCGGCCCGCACGCCGGCGACACCCGGCTATTCATCCTGCCGGGGTACGATTTTAAGGCCGTGGACGGCCTGATAACGAATTTTCATCAGCCGCACTCGACACTGCTGCTGCTGGTCGCCGCCTTCCTGGGGCGGGCGCAGATGCGCTGCGCCTACGAAGCGGCGCTGGCTCAGGAGTACCGGTTCCTCAGCTTCGGGGACGCTATGTTCTGCGTGCCCGACGGAAGGCCGCGGTGAGCCCGGCGGCGGCTCGTGTCGAGGGCAGTTTTTTTATCGAAGAGGGGAGTTCCAACGTGCCCGGATTGGACGAGTTCTACCGGTACCTGGACCGACAGGACAAGCCGAACGTCGCGACCGAAGCGCGCCGCTCGGAGGAGGGCGCGGGTGAGCGCCAGAACGGCGACGGTGGCGGCAGCGCCCCGGGGACGGGAGGAGCCGCCTCCGGACGCGCCGCGGCCCGGCGTCCGGCGCTCGGTTCCCTGCCGGGCTCGGCCGAACCGGGTGTGCGCTATGTCCTGAGGAATGGGGTCACGGTTGCCGTCCCGGTGGGGACGGTTTCCCCGGCTTCAGTGAACCCCGAACCGACACCCGAGGCGCCCGAGGCGCCGCCTGTCGAACCGTCTGCCGAACCGCCTGCCGAACCGTCTGCCGAGACCTCGGCCGCTGCCGCCCCCGCCGTCACCAGCCCCGCGCCGCCGCGCAAGTCGCGCAGCAAGAGCGCCGGCGCGTCGGCCCCGGCGGCGAAAGCCCCGGCCGCGCCGCCCGCAGACGAGCCCGCCGCCAGCGCGGCGCCGGCCGACCCCGCGCCCGACGCGCCGGAGTACCTGCCTCCCATCATCGAGGCGCACGAGCCGACCCAGGTCGCGGATGCGCCAGCGCGTCCGCGGCCGGTCGCCTCGGGGCGTGCGTCCGCCGCCCGCGACGAAGACCCGCTCTTCTCGGACGCCGACATTGTTCAGATGTGGCGCACGCTCCCCCGGCACATTCAGCTTTTGGTGGGCATGAAGAGCGAAGAGGCGGAGGTCGCGCAGAAGTACTACACCCGCAACTTCAAGGAGTCGCGCGGGCAGCTCATCGAGCGGCTTCTTGACCCCACCCTCACCCTGGAAGACACCGCGCGCGTGCTCGGCGTGTGCCCGACCACCGTGCGCCGCTACACCAATCGCGGCGTCCTCCCGCACCACCGGACCGTGGGGCAGCAGCGCCGCTTCCGCCTGTCGGATGTGCTCGCGTTCCTGGAGCGGCAGCAGCGCGCCCGCAAGCGCCGCGCCGAGAAGACTGCGGAGGCGCTGGCCGCGCGCCAGAACCTGGGAGCCGAAAACGCGAAGGTCTGAGCGTCCCGCCGCCGCTGGCCGCCTCGTCAATGCCACCTCAGGCGTGGTTCTGGCGGCGCGGGCGCGGCTCGCCTCCGGCTTCTGGGAGCAGTTGGTGGGCCTGATCGGACAGGCGCCCGACCCGGAATTCGCCCTCGGCCTGCCCGGGTGCTGTCAGGTCCACACTGCGCTCCTCGCCCTCCCTCTGGATATCGCATTCTGCGACGAGGCGGGGCGGGTCGTGCGTCTGGTGGCGGCGCTGGCGCCCTGGCGCATCAGCCCGCGGATTCCCGCCGCGGCGGTCGCCTGGGAGATGCCCGCCGGCTGCCTGGCAGGACGGGTGCGGGCGGGCGACGTTCTCCTCAGGGACGGGGTATAATCGGGCATGCGCGTAGCGCTGTTCACCGAAAGCTTCGACCCCGTTATCAACGGGGTTTCTACCTCTGTCAAGACTCTGGCTGCGGAGTTGGTCCGCGCAGGACACGACCCGGTCATTATCGCGCCGCGCTACCCGGACTACGAGGACGTGGACTCCGCCTCGGACGGGATTGAGGTGCGCCGTCTGCCCTCCTGGCGCACGCTGCTGAACCCGGAGAACCCCTTCGCCTACCCACCTACGGGCCTGTACACCCCGCGCGCCTACCGCGACGGCGGCTTTGCGATCGTTCACACCCAGCAGCCGTTCGGGATGGGACTGCACGGTCGCGTCTGCGCCCGGCGCAGCGGCGCGGCGCTGGTCTCTACCTTCCACACGCTCTACCAGCAGTACGTCCACTACGCCCCGTTCGCCCCGCCGCAGCTCGTGCGCGCGGTCGTCTCCCGTCACCTGGGGCGCTACTACGCCTCCTGTGACGCCGTTGTGGTGCCGTCGCGCGCCGCCGGCCGGGTTCTGGAAGGGCTGGGCGTCCCGTCGGGTCTGCTGCATGTGGTCCCGACCGGGGTGCCCGCCACCCCCTCTGTCATGCCGGCCGCGGTGGAGCAGATGCGCAAGACCTTCTCGCTGCCGCCCCATGCGCCGGTGCTGCTGTACGTCGGGCGTCTGGCGCGCGAGAAGAGTATGAACCTGCTGATTGACGCCTTCGCGCGTGTTTCGGCCGCGCACCCGAAGGACGACCCGGCGACGCACCCGATTCTGCTGATTGTTGGGAGCGGGCCGGACCTCGGTCGCTGCCGTGACCGCGTCCGGCGCGTCGGCATGGAGGCGTACGTTCGATTCGCGGGGTTCCTCAAGCGCTCGCAGCTTGCGCCGGTGTACGCCGCCGCGACCCTCTTTACCTTCCCCTCCGCCACAGAGACGCAGGGGGTGGTGTTATCCGAGGCGCAGGGGCATGGCCTGCCGTGCGTGGTGGTGGATGGGGGAGGGTCGCCGGAGTTCGTGCGCGCGGGCGTGGACGCGCTGGTGGTGCCGCCCGGCGATACCGAGGCGTTCGCCGCCGCGGTGCGCCGCCTGCTCGCCGACCACGATCTGCGCCGCTCCTTCTCCGCTGCGGCGCTGGCCAGCCCGCTCCGCCCGACTCCCGAGGCGATGGCCGCCGCCATGATCGAGGTCTACCGCTCGGTCCTGGCGGAGCGCGCCGCGGGCGCCAGCGGCCGCTCCGCTCCGGCTGTGCCGGAGCGGGAACAAACGCGGGAGTGGTAACGGCCGCCTAATCGAGCCGGGTGATGGGGTAGCCGCGGGCGCGGAGGCTGCGCTCGATCTCGGCGATGTGCCCGTCGTCACGCACCTCCAGAAGCATCTCCACCCCGGTCTTGCCATAGGTGACGGAGGGCGAGATACGGTTGTGTGTCACCTCGATAACGTTCCCGCCCGCCTGGGCTACCGTATCGAGGAGGCGCGCGAGGCCGCCGGGCTTGTCCGGACAGGCCGTGAAGAAGTGGAAGTACCGACCGGCGCGGATCATGCCCCGCTCGATCAGGTCGGACAGGAAGCGGACATCGATGTTGCCGCCGCACAGCACCGCCACGGTGTTGCCCTGCGCCAGATGCGGGTGCTGGAGTAGCGCCGCCAGCGAGGCCGCGCCGCTCGGCTCCACAATGACCTTGGCCCGCGTGATGAGCAGCAGGATCGCCTCGGCGATGCGCTCATCGGTCACGCTCACCATATCGTCCGCGTAGCGCTGGATATAGGCGAACGTGCGCGGGGAGGGGGACTTGATCGCGATGCCATCCGCGATGGTATCTACCGGCGCGTCGCGCGAGAGCAGCTCCCCGGCGTGGAACGAGCGCACGGCGTTATCCGCGCCTGCGGCCTGCACCCCGATCACCCGGCACGACGGCCGGGCGTCCTTGATGGCCGTTGCGACTCCCGCAAACAGGCCGCCCCCGCCAATGGGAATCAGCACCGTGTCGATCTCGGGCAGGTCCTCCAGCAGTTCCAGCCCGAGCGAACCCTGGCCCGTGATGATGCCGTCGTCATCGTAGGCGGAGACGAACACCTCGCCCGTTTCGGCGGCGCGCGCCTTGGCGGCGGCTACCGCCTCGTCGAAGTTCCCGCCCTCCAGGATTACCGTGGCGCCGTAGTTCTCGGTCGCCTGTATCTTGGCGATCGAGGCGACGCGCGGCATAAAGACCGTTGCGGGCACGCCCGCGTCCCGCGCCGCCAGCGCCACGCCCTGCGCGTGGTTGCCCGCGGAGGCTGTGAGGACGCCCCGCTGGCGCTCGTCCGGCGTGAGCGTGGAGATCTTGTGCGTCGCCCCGCGTATCTTAAACGAGCCGGTGCGCTGCAGGTTCTCCATCTTCAGGTGCAGCGTCGCGCCGCGCGCGGGGCAGCCGCACCGCTCCGCGATGCTCGCGGAGGTGTAGAGCGGGGTGCGCCGAATGCGCTCCCGCAGCACGCCGGCATAGGCACGGCGCATAGCCTCCGCGGTCACCAGAGCCGGGGCGGCGGAGGGGCGATTGTCTTCAGAAGCGTCTGTCATGGAGTGTCAGGGAGTCAGAGAGTTCATCGCGCTCAGCACCACCGGCTCTTCCTCGTCCTCAGCGAGGTCGAACAGGCGGTTGGCGTTGCCGTAGAGGATGCGCGCGCGATCCTCTTGCGACAGGCCCGATTCAAAGAGCACGGAAAGCACGGCCGCCGGGTCGGTCTCCGGCGCGCCTGAAGCGAAGAGGAGCTTGCGGACGCCGCCCATCGTCTCCGCGGCGAAGTCCACCTTCTCCGGGCAGAGCGCCCCGGAGATGTCCATCAGCAGGTTGCTCGGCTTGCTGGCCATACGCAGCGCTTCGCGCCACTCGCTGCCGCCCATGCCGGACGCAATAACCTTTACGCCGCTGAACATCTGCGCGATGTCCACCGTTTCGGCCATCGCGGCGGCGCTCGGGGTATGGATAAGCAGGGGCTTTCCGTAGCGCAGGAAGACCTTCACAATCTCCGACGCGTCGCGCGCCGTCACCGGGCGCCCGGTAAAGGGATCGGGGTAGAGCGCCACGCCCACAAACCGGTCGCTTAGCAGGTAGCGGCGCATCTGGGCGACGGCGTCGGCGACGCGCGCCGGGTGTGCAACGAGCCACCCCCGCAGGTCCACCGCGCCCCCTTCGTTCACCACCCCGGCCGCAAGCTCGTCGTTCCCCTCGACCGGGTCAAACAGGCGGGCCGTGCGCGACGCCACAAGCGCCTTACCGATGCCGCGCATTTGGAGCGCCGTCCGTATCTCGGAGGCGTCGGACCACCCGGGCGCGCAGGTGGTGCCGCCCCAGCCGCAGTGTACATCCACGTAGTGCAGTTCGCTGCTCATGCCGTCACCCCCAGCATCCGGCGCGCGTTGCCGCCGAGCACCTGGGTCCGCTCCTCCGGCGAGAGCCCGGCCAGCTTTACCAGAGCGAGCCCGGCGCCCAGGGACTCGCCCACGGTGCCCGAAGCGAAGAACACGCGTCCGGCGCCGATCTGCGTCGCCGCGAACTTCACCTCGCCGACGCCGCGCATGCCATGCGTCGTCAGCCCCACACGCTCGTTCGCGCGGGCCACAGCCAGCGCCTCGGTGAGCACGGCGCCGCTTGCGCCGGAGAGCAGCACAGGGCCGCCGCTCCAGCCTACCTCCTTCAGGAGCATTCCGACCGCTGTGGCGTCCCCGGGGCGCCGCGTCTCCACCAGCACCGGGACGGTCCGGGGCAGGCCGCCGCTCGCGAACAGGGCGGTAACCGGCGCGTAGGGGAGGGGCCAGTTCTGCGTTCCCGGCAGGAGGCAGATCAGCCGTGCCCGGCTCAGGTCCGGAGCGTCCACGAAGAGGGAGCAGGGGTTCACCACGGCGCCCGGTACCAGCGTTACCTCGTCCCCGGTCGCTGTGGCGGCAGCGTCCGCCGCCTCCTGATTGCCTGAGGCAGCGTCGGCGTGCACGGCGCGGGTGGATACCACGACCGCGCCGCCCACCTTATGCCGGACGAGCGTCTGTTTCAGGGCGTCGATGCCGCCCCGCCCGCCCAGCGGCGGGACCGGGCCGAAGACGGTGTACAGGTCGAACGGCGACTCCGGGTCAGGCACGGGCAATCTCCACGGCGCGGCGGAGGCGCGCCAGCACGCGCTCTCGTCCCAGCACCGCCATCATGTCAAACAGGCTCGGGCCGGCCTCGCGCCCGGACACGGCCACGCGTACGGGATGGGTGATGTCTCCCCGCTCGCGCCCATGCCTCGCGCCGACCTCGCGGGTCACCGACTCGATCGTCTGGGCATCCCACGGGGAGGCGTCCACGAGTGCCGCGCCGAGATCCGAGAGGTACTCGGCTGCGCCCTGCGGCTTGAGCCACTTGTTGGCGCTCTTCTCCACATACTCCGGCAGGTCGCGGAAGAAGAACTCCGTCGCCTGCGGGGCCTCCGCAAGCGTCTTCAGCCGCTCCTGCTCCAGGGCCAGCACATCCGCCGCGTACTGCACCGCCGCGTCGTCCGCATCCTCCGGCACCAGACCGGCCTTCGCCAGGTAGGGCAGCGCGCGGCGCGCGAAGTCCTCCGGCGCGAGCGCGCGCAAGTATACGCCGTTCGTGGCGTATAGTTTGTCCAGGTCGAAGATGCCGGGTGAGCGCGAGATACGGTTCGCGTCGAACCGGGCGATTAGCTCCTCCTTGGGCATGATCTCCAGATCCTCGCCCGGAGACCAACCGACCAGCGCCAGATGGTTGAAAAGCGCCTCGGGCAGCACGCCGTCGTGGTCCACGTAGCCGGGGATGTCCTCGCCGGTCTTCGGGTCCTTGATGACGCCGACCACCGGTTTGGCCCCGTTGCGCTTGGAGAGCTTTTTGCCATCTGCCCCGAGCACGTACGGGACGTGCAGGAACACAGGAATCTCCCAGCCTAGCGCCTGGAGGAGGCAGAAGTGCTTGGGCGACGACGACAGCCACTCCTCACCCCGCAGGACGTGGGTAATCTCCATGTCGTGGTCGTCCACCATCGCCGCCAGGTGGTAGGGCGGGAAGCCGTCCGCCTTCAGGATGATAAAGTCGTCCTGCGTCGTCGCGTCCCAGACCGTTTCCCCGCGCAGAGCGTCGTAGGTGCGAATCGGCCCCTCGGTCGGCATCTTCAGGCGTACCACATGGGGCGCCCCGTCCTCGACACGCTTTCGGGCCTCAGCCAGCGGCAGGTCCCGGTAGCGCCGGTTGTAGAGGAACGGCTCGCCACGCATCTGGGCCGCGGCGCGCATCGCCTCCAACTCCTCCTTCGTTTCGAAGGCGTAGTAGGCTTTTCCGGCGTCCAGGAGAGTGTCCACCACCTCGCGGTAGCGGTCGAGGCGCTGCGACTGGAAGTACGGGCCGTACGCGCCGCCCTCCTCGGGCAGCAGGGCGGGGTCTACCGTGCCGTACTTCGCCGCATCGACTCGGGCGACACTGGCGCGGTCCGGACCCTCGTCATAGTCCAGGCCGAGAGCCCGCAGCGACGCGATAATGTCCTGTAGCGCCCCCGGCACCAGGCGGGTCTGGTCCGTATCCTCGACGCGCAACAGGAACTGCCCGCCGGTGTGGCGGGCGAGCAGATACGAGAAGAGCGCCGTGCGCAGGTTGCCGACGTGCGGCGAGCCGGTCGGGCTCGGGGCGTAGCGCGTGCGCGCGGGCTTCTCCGACATTTTTATGTCCGATACAATCGATTCGATGGGTGTCATCGTATTAGTTATGTTAGCATACCCGCTCACGCGGTACAATACCGCGTTCTCATGGACGCTCCCTCGGAAATACTCTTCACAGATACCCTGACGCGCGCCGCCGATGCGCTCTCGGTGCCTCTGACGGACGCTCAGCGGGCGGCCTGCCTGCGCTTCGCGCGCCTCCTGCTCTCAGCGAACGAGCACGTAAACCTCACCCGCATCACTGCGCCGGCCGAAATGGCCGTGAAGCACTTCGCCGACTCCCTCACGGCGCTCGTGGCCGTTCCCGACCTCGCGGAGGGAGCGCGCGTCGCGGATGTCGGCACCGGAGCGGGCTTCCCTGGTGTTGTCCTGAAGATCGCCCGCCCGGACCTCCGTATCGTCCTGATCGATTCGCTCGCTAAACGGCTGTCGTTTCTGGAGGGCATTGTGGCGGACCTGGGGCTCGAAAATGTGTCGCTGGTCCACGCCCGCGCCGAGGATGCGGGGCGCGACCCGAACCTGCGCGACCGCTGCGACCTGGTGACCGCCCGCGCTGTCGCCGCTCTGCCGACCCTGCTGGAGTGGTGCGGCCCGCTCGCGGCGCCGGGCGGGGGGCGTTTCCTGGCAATGAAGGCGGGCGGCGTGGACGCGGAGCGGGACGCTGCCGGGCCGGCGGCGCGGGCGCTCCACCTGCGGCTGATGCGCGACCTCGCTCTGGAACTCCCCGCTGTCCCCGGCGCCGAGGACGCTGCCTCCGGCTCCCGCCGCCTCCTGGTCTACGCCAAGACCGCCCCGACGCCAAAGCGCTACCCCCGCACCCCGGCCGAGATTAAATCCAAGCCCTTGTAACGTCTCTCTTCGCACGTCCGTGGGGTACTATGAACGCGTCCGCAGTCCGTATGGGGGCGAAGGGGGTCTGGTGGCCCTCCCGGTCTTCAAAACCGTGCGCGGGGCGGTGATGCCGTCCCGGGTGGGTTCGATTCCCACGCGCTCCCGCCACGCCTTCCGCCATTCGCCGGAAATGCTGCCCCGCCCCTTGACGCCGCCCGCTCTCCTGTCGTATGATTCAAGCCACTTGAACGCAAGGAAAGTCTCAGGAAAGGGAAGCGCCGGCGGGAGCCTGGAGGGCATCCCGACGCGGCTGCGCGCCCTGCGTCGCCAGCAGAAGCGCACCCTGAAGGACGTGGCGGAACGGTCCGGATTCACCGAAAGCCTGCTCTCCAAGATTGAGTCGGGCAAGACCACGCCGCCGCTCGCTACCCTGGCGCGCATCGCCGCGGCGCTCGGCGTCGGTCTGGGGGACCTGCTGGACGATGAGCGGCGTACCGCGACCACGGTGACCGCTGCCAGCGAGGTCGCCGCGCGCCCCGCCACGCGCACCGGTAAGGGATACGGCTTTCATGTCCTCGCCGCGAACCGCGCCGAGAAGATCATGCAGCCGTTCCTGTTTGTCGCTGAGCGGGGGGAGGTACGGCCGGGGGCGCTCTCCCACAGCGGCGAGGAGTTCATCTATGTGCTGGAGGGCGAGATGCGCTACCGCGTCGGCGTGGTGACCTACACCCTCGGACCGGGCGACAGCCTGTACTTCGACGCCGAAGAGGAGCACGACCTGGAACCGCTCACGCCCGAGGTGCGCTACCTGGGCGTCTTCACAGAACGGCCGGAGCCGCGGCCCCACAGCGCCGCGACACCGGAAAAGGAAGGGGAGCAGACCGAATGACTACGAATATCGAGAGCGGCGAGATTCTGGAGCAGCCGTGGGGGCGCATCGTGTGGCTGGCGTCCCGCGGTCTGGGCAACTCCACGACCATGACCTTCGGGCGCGTGACCATCAAGGCGGGGCAGAGCAACCCGCGCCACCGCCACCCCAACTGTGACGAGATCCTGCACCTGCTCTCCGGGAGGCTCGAACACTCCCTCGGGGACGAAAAGTTCGTGATGGAGCCCGGCGACACGATCAGCATCCCGACCGGGGTCTGGCACAACGCCCGCGCCCTCGGCGACGCCGACGCCGAGATGGCAATCTGCTTCTCATCGGCGGACCGCGAAACGGAAGGGGAATAGGGAACAGCCATGGGCGCAGAGTCGCGCGAATCGATCCTGAAGCGGCTGCGGGCGAAGGCAGCCGCGGGCGAGGCGATCGTCGGCGGCGGGGCCGGGACCGGCCTCTCCGCCAAGTGCGAAGAGGCCGGCGGCATCGACCTCATCGTAATCTACAACTCAGGGCGCTTCCGCATGGCGGGGCACGGCTCGCTCGCGGGCCTCATGCCCTACGGCGATGCCAACGCCATCGTGCTGGAGATGGCGAACGAGGTGCTGCCGGTCGCACGGAAGACCCCGGTTCTAGCCGGCGTGTGTGGCACCGACCCGCTTCGCCTGATCGACCGGTTCCTGGACACCATTAAGGCCGTGGGTTTTGCGGGCGTCCAGAACTTCCCCACCGTCGGCCTGATCGACGGCACCTTCCGCGCCAACCTTGAAGAAACCAACATGGGCTACGACCGCGAGGTGGAGATGATTCGCCTCGCTCGTGAGCGCGACCTGCTCACCACGCCGTACGTGTTCGACGAGCGCGACGCGGTCGCTATGGCGGAGGCGGGCGCGGACATTCTAGTGGCTCACATGGGCCTGACCACCTCCGGCTCGATCGGCGCGCAGACCGCGAAGACGCTGGACGAGTGCGTCGCCCTCATCAACGCCATCGCGGCGGCGGCTCGCGGCGTCCGGGACGATATTCTGGTGCTGTGCCACGGCGGACCGATCGCCGAGCCCGAGGATGCCGCCTATGTCCTGGAGCGCTGCCCCGGTATCCACGGCTTCTACGGCGCCAGCTCCATGGAGCGTCTGCCCACCGAGCGAGCCATCCGCGAGCAGACCCAGCAGTTCGGACGACTCAAATTGGGAGGACATCGATGAAGACCGTCGCCCTGATCGGCGCGCTCGACACCAAGGGGGCCGAGTACGCCTTCGTCAAGGAGTGTCTGGAGGCGCGCGGCCACCGAACGCTCGTTATCGACTGCGGTGTGCTGGGCGAGCCGGCCCTGACGCCCGACATCGAGCGAAGCGAGGTTGCCCGCGCCGGAAACGCCGACCTGGAGAGCCTCGTTGCCCGCGCGGACCGGGGCGCCGCCTCGCAGGCCATGGCGGCGGGGCTGGTGGCGCTGCTGCCCCGCCTGCTGGCGGAGGGGCGGTTTGACGGCGTGATGGCGCTTGGCGGGACCGGGGGCACCTCGGTCGCCTGCGCCGCGATGCGCGCCCTGCCGCTCGGCGTACCCAAGGTCATGGTCTCCACCGTCGCCGGCACCGATGTCTCTGCGTACGTCGGCGTCAGCGACATCGTCATGGTGCCAAGCATCGTGGATGTTTCGGGCGTCAACCGCATCAGCCGTGGCGTGTTCGCCCGGGCCGCGGGCGCCATGGCTGGCATGCTGGAGACCGAGGTCCCGGAGGGCACGGACCGCCCGTTGATTGCCGCGTCCATGTTTGGCAATACCACGCAGGCCGTGGAAACGGCCAAAGCCGTTCTCGAAAAGGCGGGGTACGAAGTGCTGGTATTCCACGCCACCGGCAACGGCGGCCGGTCGATGGAGAACCTGATCGCGGAAGGGCACATCGCCGGGGTGTTGGACATCACCACCACTGAACTGGCGGATGAACTGGCGGGCGGGGTCTTCAGCGCGGGGCCGGACCGCCTCGGCGCGGCGGCGGCCCGGGGTGTCCCGGCGATCGTCGCGCCGGGCTGCCTCGACATGGTGAACTTCGGCGTCCCCGAGTCCGTCCCGGCGCGCTACAAAGGGCGTCTCTTCTACCAGCACAACGCCAACGTCACCCTCATGCGCACCGACATCGACGAGAGCCAGCGTCTGGGCGCGCAGATGGCGGCAAAGCTGAACGCCAGCCGCGCCCCGGTGACGGTGCTGCTGCCGCTCCGGGGACTCAGCGTCATCGGTGCCCCCGGCGGCCCGTTCCACTGGCCCGAGGCCGATGCCGCGCTGTTCGAGGCGCTGCGGCGTGACCTGCGCCCGGACATCCCGGTAATCGAGATGGACTGCGAGGTGAACGCCCCGGAGTTCGCCCACCGCTGTGCGGCGGAGCTACTGGCAAACCTCGGAAACCCCGGAGGTGCCGCCGCATGAAGGCGCCGCCCGTAGAACTGACGATGCTGAGCGGCATGGCGGGCCCCGACATCGAGCGGGGGCTGGACCGGTACGTCGCGCTCGGCCTCCGCCTGCTGGACCTCAAGGACCGCCTCTGGGGGCACGCCATCGACCGCCTGCCCCTGCCGGACGCCGAGCGCCTGGCGGGACTCGCCGCGGAGCGGGGGCTGGGGGTATACTGCCTCTCCGCCTCCGTCGGGTTCTCCGACCTGGACGACGGGGAAGCCGCCTGGCGCGAGCGGCACGAGGCGACCCTGGCGCACGTCCTGGAGATCGCGCCGGTCCTGAAGCCCCAGGTCATCCGCCTGCTGGCGGCCACCTGGCGCGCCGCCCCCGCGGGGGAGCCCGTCCTTCCGAACGTCGCCGCGCACCACCCCTGGATCTTCGGCGCCTACCGGGAGATGGCGGAGCGCATCACCGCGGCCGGATTCCAGGCCACCATCGAGAACGAGGTGCACCACTGCATCCTCGCGACGCCGGACGACGTCACGGGGTTCTTCGCCCGGCTGGAGCCGCGCCTGCCCGGCCTGTTCTTCACCTGGGACGTCCAGAACCTGTGGCAGATGGGCGTCTTTCCGTCGCTCGCCGTCTACCAGCAGCTCAAGCCCCTGATGGGCGGCCTGCACCTCAAGGGCGGGCGCACCGGCGACAACGGGGACGCCCTGGTCTGGGCAAGCGACCTCGCGGACGCCTCCTGGCCGGTGAAGGAGATCGTCCAGGCGGCGGTCGCGGACGGTGTCGCGCCCGTCATTTGCCTGAACCCGTCGCACGGCGCCACGCCCGAAGGGTTCGACGGTGCGGCAGTCACCGAGCGGAACATCGCGTGGCTCCGCCGGGAGATCGAAGGGATCGCACCATGAGCTACCAGAGGGATTTCACGCGCCGCCTGCGCGTCGCGCTTGTCGGGGTCGGCTCGCACGCCTACCGCAACATCCTCCCCGCCCTGCACCACCTGCCCGTGCGCCTCACGGCGCTCTGCGACATCGACCTGGCGCGGGCCGAGGCCACGGCGTCCGAGTACGGCGTCGCCCGCTGCTACACCGATGCGTCGGCGATGTACGCCGCGGAGGAGCTGGATGCCGTGCTCCTCTGCGTCTCCCCGCGCCACCACCCATCGCTCGCCTGCGCGGCGTTCGACGCCGGCCTGCACGTCTGGATGGAGAAGCCGCCCGCCTTCCGCGCCGCCGAGGTGGACGAGATGATCCGCCGCCGCAAAGACCGGGTCGGCATGGTCGGCTTCAAGAAGGCGTTCCTGCCCGCCACCGATAAGGCGGTCGAACTGTTCGGGGAGGGCGGCCCGTACGCCCCCGTGCGGAGCCTGCTGGGGGTCTACCCCATGAGCATCCCCGCGAACGGCGCCGAAGTGCTGGAGAAGGGGGAGTTCACCAACTGGCTCGCCAACGGCTGCCATCCCCTGGCGTTTCTGCTTACCGTCGCCGGGCCGGTCGCCGCGGTCACGGTCCACCGCGGGGCGCGCGGCGGCGGCGCGTGCGTCCTGGAGCACGCGAGCGGCGCGGTGAGCAATCTGCACCTGGCGGAGGGCGGTATCGGGTCCCAGCCGATCGAGATGTACCAGGTCTTCGGCCACAAGGCGCACCTGACCGTGGAGAACAGCTCCCGTGTGACCCTGCAACGCGGCATCCCCTTCGACTACGGGCGGACGGTCAACTACGCGCCGCCAGGCACGGACTCCGGCGCCGTGGTCTGGGAGCCGCAGAACATGCTGGCAACCCTGGAGAACCAGGCGCTATTCACCCAGGGCATGTACGCGGAGCTGCGCGCCTTCTGCGACACCGCGCTTGGCGACACCCCGGCGGTCAATACCGTGACTGGTCGCGGCTCACTGGAGTTCGCCCGCCACCTGATGCAGGTCTACGAGGCCGCCCTGCTTTCGGACGGCAGCCGGGTGGAGATAGCCAGCTAACCGGTAATCTCCACCCGCATGGTCGCCGCGCGCTCCACCAGCGCCAGGCACTCGGTCTCGCCGCAGGGCTGGCAGCGCACGCTGAGGGTCAGCCCATACACGCCCGGCGCCGCGTCGGCCGGCGCTGCCACCGGCACCGCGAACGTTGCCTCGCCCTGATAGGTCGGCAACGTCGCCCCGCTCTCCGACTGCCAGTCCACCGGAGCCGGGTAGCGCACGGGGCCGACCGCGGCCGGCGCGTCCGAGGTGACCGTGGCAACGGTCGGGATGAGGAACTCCTCGCCCGGCTGGCGGGCGTTCACGTGCCACCCCGGCGCCACCGTCAGCGTAAAGACCGCCTCCCCGGACTGCCCCGGCGCGAGCGTGAGCGCCCCGCTCCCGGCCGCCAGCGTCACGATCTCGGTGGGCCGCTCCACGCCCGCGAACGCCTCCCGCGCCGCCAGCACCAGCGTGGAGGTGCCCTGCGGGACCCGGTGGATCACCCCGTGGTACGCGTGCAGCAGCGCACGGGCCTTCTGCGCGTAGCGGTCGGCCTCCGGGCCGGGCAGGTTCCCGAGGCGCGCCAGAACGCGCGCCGCGACGCCGTTCGCGGAGGGCAGGGCATTGTCGTACAGGTCTTTGGAGCGCGCAATCAGCGCCTCCTGCCCCGAGCCGACAAAGAAGAATCCGCCATCCTCCGGGTCCCAGAACTCCGACAGGAGCGTGTCCGCCAGGGAGCGCGCGGCGTCCGCCCACTCCGCCTCGCCAGTCGCCGCGTGCAGATCGAGCAGGCCGTCCGCCAGGAAGGCGTGGTCATCCAGATAGGCAGGCAGCGCCGCCTCGCCGCGCGCATAGCGGCGCAGCAGGGTCCCCTCGGGCCGTAGTGTCGTCAGGCAGAAGCGGGCGGCGAGGCGGGCGGCCTCCAGGTAGCGCGGTTCGCCCAGGGCGCTACCGGCGCGGGCGAGCCCGCCGATCATCAGCCCGTTCCAGGCCGTGATGACCTTGTCATCCTTCCCCGGGGGAACCCGGCGGTACCGCTCCGCGAGCAGCGTCTCCCGTGCCGCGGCGATCCCGGGCTCCAGCGAGTCCGGCAGAAGGGTCTCGCTGATGCCCACAGCAAGGTAGGGAATGTTCGCGCCGGTGCGGTGGCCCGTCGCCTCTTCGCGGTAGTTGCCGCCGGGCAGGATGTGATACGTCTGCCGGAACGGCGCGGCGGCATCGGCCCCGCCCAGCGCCGCGTTCACCTCGGCCTCGGTCCAGACGTAGTACTTGCCCTCCTCGCCCTCGGAGTCGGCGTCCAGCGCGGCGTGGAAGCCGCCCGCCTCATCCGTCATGTCGCGCAGCACCCAGTCGCACGTTTCGCGCGCCACGCGGGCATAGGCGTCCCGGCCGGTCAACGCGAAGGCGTCCGCGTAGACGCCCGCCAGCAGGGCGTTGTCGTAGAGCATCTTCTCGAAGTGTGGCAGCAGCCACACAGCGTCCGTGGCGTAGCGGTGGAACCCGCCCCCGACGTGGTCGTAAATGCCGCCGAGCGCCATCTTCTCCAGCGTCGTCACCAGCAGGGGCAACGGCTCTCCCGCTCCCTCCTGCCGCTCCGCGGCCGCCAGCAGCAGCAGCCTCAGGGCGTGGTGAGGGGGGAACTTGGGCGCGCCGCCGAACCCGCCGTTGTCCTCATCGAAGCGCTTCGCTAGATCGGCCACCGCGGCGCGCACCAGCGCGTCCGCGTCCAGCGGCCCCTCCGGCGCGGCCACGGGGCGTTGCCGGGTCGCCTTCTGCAGCTCCTCCGCCATGCTGTCCGCGACCTGCTCGATCTCCTCGCGCCGGTTGCGGTAGGCGTCCGCGAGCTGCGTCACCAGCGACGGAAACCCGATGCGCCCGTGCCGGTTCTCCGGGGGGAAGTACGTGCCGCCGTAAAACGGCTTGCCATCGGGCGTCAGGAAGACGCTCATCGGCCAGCCCCCGTGTCCGGTCATCATCTGGACGGCGGTCATATAGACCTCGTCCACATCCGGGCGCTCCTCCCGGTCCACCTTGACCGAAACAAAGTGCTCATTCAGCAGCGCGGCGATCGCTTCGTTCTCGAACGACTCGCGCTCCATAACGTGGCACCAGTGGCAGGCGGAGTAGCCAACCGAAAGAAAGATCGGCTTGTCCTCTGCCTTGGCGCGCTCCATCGCCTCCGCGCCCCAGGGATACCAGTCCACCGGGTTGTGCGCGTGCTGTAGCAGGTAAGGCGACTTCTCCCGGGCAAGCCGGTTCGTGTGTCGGTGGCGTGTAGCGTTGGAAGGGGCGGCGGGGGATGTTGCGTCGGCGGACATGGATGGGTTACTCCTCTTCGGAGGATATACCCGATTGGGAGCCCGTCCAGAGCCCTCACCCCCGCGCGGCGAGCGCTTCACGAACTGCTTCGCGCATGACGTCCACGGGCGGCTCTTCCACGCCTGTCCAGAGAGAGAAGGCGAGGGCGCCCTGGTGCACGAGCATCTCGACGCCGTTCTGGACCCGGCAGCCACGAGAGCGGGCGAGGGCAAGCAGGCGGGTCTCAGACGGGTTGTAGATGAGGTCGGAGACGAGCAGGGCGGGCGTAAGGGCGTCCGCCGGGACCGGGGGCATCTCCGCCTCGTTCGGGTGCATGCCGACGCTGGTGGTATTGACCAGCACCCGAGCGCCGTCCGTGAGGGCCTCACCGATGCCCGCCTCGGTCAGGTCGGTGACGTAGATCCGGCCGGGCAGGTGCCCGAACTCTGCGGCCAGCGCCTCGGCACGCCCGCGGCTCCGGTTCGCCACGGTGACGTCCGCTCCCGCATCGGCCAGGGCGTAGACCACGGCGCGGGCGGACCCGCCTGCGCCGAGGACCACCACGCGGCTTCCCGGCTCGACCGTCACGCCTTCGGTCGCCAGCGCGCGAAGGAAGCCGGGGCCATCCGTAGAGTCGCCGAAGAGCGTTCCGTCCCGGTTGACCACGGTGTTGACCGCTCCAATCGCCTTTGCCCGTTCGGAAACGGCGTCCAGGTGCGGTGCGACCAACTCCTTCAGCGGCACGGTGACGTTGACGCCGAGCAGACCGAGGGCGCGGACCCCGGCGAGCGCCTCGCCCAGGCGTTCGGGGGCGACTTCGAACGGGACATAGGCTGCGTCGATGCCCAGCGCGGCGAAGGCGGCATTGTGCATCGGCGGACTGGCAGAGTGGCGCACGGGGTAGCCGAAGACGCCAGCAATGCGGGTGGTGCCACGGATGGACGTCATCGGCGCCCTCCGTACGGTACAGGCTCCCGCCCCCCTGGCCGCCGTGGACTGAAGTCCCGGCTACCGTTGAGAAGCCCGCCTCCGCGGGCTCCGGTAAATGTAGACAGGTACCGTGGAGCGGTAGCCGCCCCTGGCCCCTTTCTCCCCCTCTCCGAAGCGGAGAGGGGGAGAGGGGGAGAGGTGACTCCCCCTCCTTCGCTTCGGAGGGAGGGGGCAGGGGGGGGGGAGCAGGACCCACAAGCAATGCCCATTACTTGACCTCCAGCACCTTGATCTGGTACTTGCCCATGTCCGCCGCGAAGTTCACGACGTCAGTGACCTCGCCCTGCGCCATCTTAATGTGCGTGGCGTCGGCGAAGGGGGCGCCCCACGTCGGCTCTAGGGCGATCCAGTCGTCCCCGCCGACCCAGACCTCGGGCCACGCGTGGTACAGGAACTTGCCGTTCACGTACGCAACCCCCGTGCACTGCCGGGTCGGGATGCCCGCGGCACGCGCAATCGCGGCGAAGTAGGTCGTGTAGTCCCGGCAGACGCCACGCGGGTCGGCGTGAATGTCGCGCGCGGTGCGGAGCGCGGGGATGCTTGGGTCCGGCTTGACCGTGGTGTGGACGTAGTCGGCGATCTTCTCCGCGGCAACGGCGGTGTCGGTGGTCTCTCCGACTACCTTCGTTGCCAGCGCCCGGAACTCGGCGGCATCGGACGGGACGTACGTCGTCGCCTTCAGGTACGGCTGGAGCGCGGCGGGGGCGGCCTCCGGCTTGGCGAAGCGGCGGGCAGGGGAGGACTCGGGCAGCGGACGCGTGGTCACGGTGACGATCGCGGTGCGCTGCTTCTCGCGGCCTGGTTCGGCGGAGCCGGCCGCCGCCTGGTACTCCACGGCCTGTACGGTGTCAGACGGCGGCAAATCGCGGGTAACGCCGCTGATTTCGTAACGCGCGGTGCGGGCCTCCCGCGGCGCGGCGGGCTTTTCGCCGGTCGCGGTAATGCCAACGCTCAGGGCGAGGTCGGGGCGGGGGGCGTTCGGGTCGGGCGCAGCGAGGGCAATCTCTTTCGGCTCCTTGCGCATCTGCATCCCAATGGGGCCGTCTAGGCGCAGGAGGTCGCCGGACGCCGTCATGTAGAGCGTCGAGTTGCCGATCTCGTTGATGTCGTTGACCTTGAACGCTTTCACGCTCTGGCCGCCGATGACCACCGTCTCCTCCGCTACCACTTCGATGCGGCTGTCGATCAGGCGGAACAACTCCGACACGAAGATCTTGCCGGTGAGCTTCGCGCCCACCTTCGGCGTAAACTCCGCGCCGCCAGTGGTCGGCTCGAACAGGAAGCGCTCCCCCTCCTTGAGGGTCAGGGTTCCCTTCTGCGGGGTTCCCTGGACCGAAGCGGAGTAAGTGACCGAGCGGTCGGTGTAGGTCGCGGTCACCGTGTTGATGCGGCCGCCGGCTTCGGTGCGGCTCTCCATGCGCAGGGGGCGCCCCGACTTCGGGTCGCTCCAGGTGCGCGAGGTGGTCGTGGTGGTGGAGTCGGCCCCGAGGACGTTCAAGTCGAGCTTCATGATGGATTCGGTCCGGATGGCCGGGGTCTTTCCGTCCGGAGTCGTTACGCCATCGGTGCGCGTGATCGTCATCGAGCCGATCTTGGCGTCGTTGGCGGTCGCCAGGTAGATGCCGAAGTAATCGGACTTCTCGACGGCTCGGGCCGGCGTTGCACCGGCGGCCTTCGCCTGCGACGCCTGCTGCGGAGCGGCCGATACGGGGCGCAGGGGGACTACCGTGGCTGCCAGAGCCAGGACGAGCAGCAGAGCGGGCGCGAGCGCCCTGGCGCGGCGGGACGTCCGGCTGCGCGGGCGGTCACTCTCAGTTATCATCAATCGCGTTCACTCTCCTCGGGGGAATCGGCACCGGGTACGGTACTTAGCACGGTGATCCGGAAGGCGTCCAGGCGGGACGCTGTGGGGCGGTCGTCGGTCGGCTCGCCCTCGCTCAGTTTGATGTGGGTGGCGTCCGCGAACGGCGTCCCCCAGGTCGGCTCCAGGGCGACCCACCGCCCCGTCCACACCTCCGCCCACGCGTGTGGGTAGAACCGACCGTCCACGTAGGCCAGGCCGCCGCAGTGCTTGGCAGGAATGCTCGCCGCGCGGCACAGGGTCACCAGCAGCGTGGCATAGTCCTGGCACAGCCCGCGCCGGGATTTCAGGATCTGCGCGCCATCGCGGAGGACGCCGTAGGAAACGCCGGGGTCATAGGTCATTACGCTATGAACATAGTCAGAAAGTTTCCGCGCTGCCTTTCCCGCGTCCTCCTCGCTGCCGACGATCTCGCGGGCCAGAGCCACGACCTCGGGGCGGTCGCTCGGGACGTACTGGCTGGGGCGGAGAAGGTCCGCGAACGAGGCGCGCGGGATGGCGGTGCGGAGGACGCCGCCGGCCTCCGGCGCGGGCGGCGGCCCCGTGCGAACCGTGACGACCGCCTCGTACCGCCCGGACCCGGCTTGCCGCACGGCCGCCGTCTGCACATCGTCATCCCCGGTGGCCAGCGGCGCGGTCAGGTTCTCGATCCGGTAGGTGGCGCCCCGGAGCCGGCGCGGGGCTTCGATGGGGCGATCCGGCGCGCAGGAGGAGATTTCCGTCACCTCGACCGCCTCCTCCAGCGGAGCCATCGCGCGCTCCTCCGGGAGGCGCACGATGCGGATCGGGCCGATGTCCACACGCAGCATCTCGCCCGCCGCGTCTTCGTAGCTGACGCCCGCCGTGCCCCCCATCTTGAACGGCTGCCGGAAGGCGCGCACCGCCTCACCGCCGACCTCGACCACCTCCGCCAGCGCTTCGACGTCGGCCTGCCCGCGTGCGGCCGAGCGCGGCGCGAGCGTTAGGGAGGCGTCCTCCAACTGGAGCGTGTCCGGGTTGAAGTCGCGGTAGCGCACCTGGCGCTCCGTCGGGGCCTGACCCTCCGCCCGGGGCGTGTCGGGACGTCCCAGGAACGGGTCCGCGGCGTAGAAGCGCTCCTCCGGGCCGATGTCCAGGCGTCCCCGTTGGATTTTGCCGTCGCCGGGATCGACGGTATAGGTGAGCGTTCTCCCGCGGTAGAGTGCGCGGACGCGGCGAGTCCGCTCCGCGGTCCGTGTAACCTCGTACTCCTCCAGGGGGGCGCCGCCAGGAGTCGTCCAAACTTCGCGCTCCCGGTCCGTCACCACCGCCGTTCCCTGCGCTCGCAGATCCAGGCGCAGGTGCATCCGGCTCCACTGGACGTTCTCCACTCCGTCGCGCCGCAGTCCGCCTGCCCGCTCCCGCACCAGGTATCCGGCGCGCTTTTCGCCGAGGTAGACGCCGTACCACAGGATTCGCGCCGCCTTTGCGCCGGGGGGAGGCGCCGCACCCGCCGCGGTGTGGACGGGGGGCAGGGTCAGGTGGACGAATAGGGCGAGGAGCGCCGCCAGAACGGCGAGCAGGGGGCGGGGGCGCATGCTCTATTTTAGCCTGCCTGCCGCGGCCCGCGCCATGGGACGGTATGCCGGAACCGGTCCCGTCGCCGTGTCAGGTTTAGCCCTATCTCTGCACCTGGGTACCTACCGGGCAGCAAACCCCGCCTGCCTGGCGGAGACTGGAAAAGGCCAGGAAACTACCATGAAGATAACCGCTCTCCGAAATCACATCGCCGCGACCGGGGCGTTCGCCCTCGTCGCCTGCTGCACCGCCGCGGGCGTGGCCAATGCCCAGACCACGACCACTGTCATCAAGTCGGATGTGCCGATCACGGTCAGCGTCAACAACGAAGTCGTCGGGTTCACCGACAACGCCGGGCCGCGCGTGGTCGGCGGGCGCGTGATGGTGCCGCTGCGCGTGGTCACAGAGCGACTGGGCGGTGTCATCCAGTACGATGCCAAGTCCAAGGTGATCACCGGCGCGCACGCCGCCACCAGCAACCAGTTCCGTCTGCGTATCGGCACCGACGAGGCGCTCCTCAACGGCCAGAAGATGGAACTCGACGCCTACCCGCGCGTTTACGGCGGCACCACCTACGTCCCGCTGCGGTTTGTTTCCGAGGCGTTGGGCGCGGTTGTGGACTGGAACGACGCCAAGCGCACGGTAATCATCACGGTGGAGGGGCAGCCGACGAACACGCCGCCCGCCGCGTCGGTCGACTAACGGTTGGGGAAAGAGCGGGGCGGGGTCATCGCGGCGCCAGCGCCCAGCGCGCCGCCGCGAGGGCCGCAATCACGGCGAGCGCCGCGCCCCGCACCGCCCGGCGGACGTTCGGCGGCATCGGCCACGAGGTGACGACGGCCGTCGCAAGTGCGGGGCCAAGCAGGGCGAGGTACAGACCGGACCACGTCCCGCGCCCCGTCGCAGCGGGCGGAACGGCGGCCACCGCGAACAGGACGACACACACGCCGGGCCAGCGTACACCCGCCCTCCACAGCCGTCCTGCGTAGGACGTGACGGCTGTCGCCGCCAGGAGGATCATGGCCGCGACGGCCGGGTTCCCCCGGCCCGCCGCGGCTGGGGGAGCGGGAGACGGGGCGATTAGCAGGTAAAGCATCCCGGCGGCAAGCCACGCCGCGGCGACGGTTTGGCGTGGCCTCGGCCTGCGTTGCGGCCAGAGCGCCCCGAGCGTGGCCGCCATCAGGGGCAGGGATAGCGTGGTGGCCGCATCGCACAGGACCGCGGCGCCGTAAGACGCCGTTGCTGCCGCGGCGTACCCCCCTTTGTGGGAGCGAGACACCCGGTTCAGGTGCAGCAGATACAGGCACAGCGCAGCAATTCCCAGGCACCCGCTGGCCGCGCTGCGGCCGTCCGCGGAGCGCACGGCGGCGACGAGCCAGAACAGGGCGCCGAGCGCCGCGCCGACATCGTGCCGGACCAGGGACCGCAGGAGGAAGAACGTCGCGACGGTGGCGAGAGCGTGACAGACGGTTGCCACGGTGGCAGCGCCCATTATGGCGCGGCTTCCGGTGGCCCTGGCGCGTTCTCCTCCATCAGGCGCACGAAGGCGTCCTCCAGGGACTCCCGCAGAGGGACGACCGAGCGGATGCGCCCGCCGGCGCCGACCACCGCGTGAACGAGGTCAGGAATGTCAGCGTCGCCCCCCGGGAGTGTCACCCGGAGCCGTACGGTCGCGCCGCCGTTCGCGGACTCGCCGGTAAACGGCTCCACCACCGCACCGAGCGGCGCGGCGGCGGCCGCCAGCGCCTCGGGGCCGGGAGAGCGGTTGCTTTCCAACTCGACGACCACCTGCGAGAAGGGGGTAGTGATCTCTTCGACGGTGCCCTGTCGGACCACGCGCCCCTGCCGGATGATGGCTACCCGCTCGCAGGTGCGCTCTACCTCCGAGAGCAGGTGCGAGTTCAGCAGTACGGTGGCGCCGCGCCCGCGGACATACAGAATGAGATCGCGCACAGCGCGCCGCCCGAGCGGGTCCAGCGCGGACGTGGGCTCGTCCAGAATGACCAGATCCGGCTCGTGCAGGATGGCCTGGGCCAGGCCGGCGCGTTGCTGCATCCCCTTGGAGAAGTCGCGAAGGCGGTCGTTGGCGCGGTGGGCGATCCCCGCCAACTCCAGCACTTCGGGGATGCGGCGGCGGCGGGCTGCGGCGGTCATGCCGTACAGCCTGCCGTGGATGTCGAGGAACTCGGCGGCGGTCAGGAACTCGTGGAACTGGAACTTCTCGGGCAGGTAGCCGACCCGGCGCCGCGCTTCCCGGTCGCCGAGCGGCCGACCGAGCAGGGTGCCTGTGCCGCCGGAGGGGCGGACGTTCCCGAGCAGCATGCCGATGGTCGTGGTCTTGCCGGCGCCGTTGGGGCCGAGGAAGCCAAAGATTTGGCCACGCGGTACCGACAGGTCGAGCGAGTCCACCGCCGCCGCCCGGGCGCGGGCATAGACCTTCCGCAGGCCGTGCGTCTCGATCACCAGGGCTTCCATACGCAGTGGGGGTTCGCCCGCCGCCCCGCTTACTCCTCCTGAATCGTGAACATGTGGCGGCGCAGCATGGAGAACGTCATCCACTTCACATGGCCGTCGCACCACAGAGCGGAGAATCCGCCATTGTGCGTCGCGGACCAGTGGTCCGGCACGTTCGCGGGGCGCTCGTGGTCCCCGCCCTGCTGGCCTCCCTGACATTCGCCCGCATTATTCGTGTGCTCCCATGCGAAAAGGGTCTGCGACGGCTCCGGCACGGCGCTGTCTGCCTGACCCTGGGGCGAGGTCTCGGTGAACCCGAGCGGCTGCGCGTAGAAGCTGTCCCATGCGTTGATGACGTACCGGTCTTCGCCCGCCTGCGTTTCGCCGGGAAGGGGAGGGTACTCCCGCCGCGAAGGGCACAGTCGCACGCCATCGCTCTTGACGTACGGCTCCAGGAGGTAGGGCGTGCCGGGCGGGTCCACGGCGGCCGGGAGCCACTGCGGTACCGCGGGGAGGAGCGTCCCGTCTGTCTGGAGGGACGGGGATTCGCAGTGGTCGGGGTAGGCCGCGCTCCACACAGTGCAGTTGTACTTCGGGACGTACGTCTCGTCGTAGTCCTGCGCGTACAGTCGCACGGCCAGGCCGAGCTGTTTGAGGTTGCTCTGGCACGCCGCCTGGCGCGCCTTCTCCCGCGCGTTGGCGAACACGGGGAACAGGATCGCCGCCAGCACCGAGAGGATGGCGATCACCACCAGAAGTTCGATCAACGTGAATCCGGTGCGTCTCCAGTACGTCAGGGATGTCCGGGCCATGCGCCGTCTCCTTCCAAGAGTCCGTACGGGTCGCCGGGGCGGTGCCTTCCTTGCGCGACGCGCGCTTTCAGAAAGTGCTCTATCATTTCGACGCCGCGCCCTCGCCGCACCTGCAAACGGGGTCACATATGGTACCCTAAGAAGTAGGCTTGACCGCTTCATCCCTTCAGCCGGAGTCACCGACCGGGAGCGCCGCTGCTGCTGCGCGTAGGTGCTCAGGCGACACGTTCCTCCCTAATTGCGTACCGATGTCCACGCCGCCCAACGACATTTCCTGGACGCAAGATGCCCGCGAGACGGCAGCGGAGGGGAAGCAGGAGACGTCCGGCGCCGACGCGCGCCGGGAGCCTGAGGAACTCCGGGAGATATCTCGCCACGTTCGCATCCTCGCTCCGCCTGCGCCTACCGACCCGCGCTCCGAAATCGTCGTTACCTACCGTCTGCGGCACGCGCCCTCTGGTTACGAATACCTCTCCCCGACCATCGCCGCGCTCACGGGCTATACCGCCGACGAGGTGCGGCAGATGGGATTCGGGGAGTTGGTGCTGCGCACGGAAGGGCTTCAGGTGAGGGAGACGGGCACGGCCGAACCCACCGTCGGCGCATCGGGGACGGAGGCTCCCCCGCGTGTGCGCGACGTGCGGCTGGCCGAGCAGAAGGGCGAGATTGCCGCGTTTGGGGCCGACTACCTGGTGCGCACCCGCAGCGGCCGCCTCACCTGGATCGCCGACCGCTCCCGGCCGTGGCGGGACGAGAGCGGGGCTGTGATCGGCTCCCTGGGGGTGATGTACGACATCACCGCGCGCAAGGAGGCGCTCCGGGCGCTGCGGTACGACCGGGGGGTCCTGGACGCGCTGCTGGAGACCGTCGGGGCGCTGGTTGCGGTCCTCGATGTCGCAGGCCGGTTTGTGCGCGTCAACCGCGCCTGCGAGGCGCTGAGCGGCTACACCCAGGCGGAGTTGGAAGGGCAGCCCTTTTACGAGGTGTTCGCCGCGCCGGAGGAGCGCGAACGCACCCTCCAGGCGTTCCAGCAGTTGTGCCGCGAGCACCAACCCAAGCACGTCGAGACCAGTTGGCTCACCCGCAACGGCGAGCGGCGGTGGATCGTCTGGTCCAATAACGCGGTGACGGACGAATCCGGGCAGACAGCGTACGTTATCGCGACGGGCATCGACCTGACCGCCGAGCGTCGCACCCGCCAGGAGCGGGACCAGTTCTTCGACCTTTCCGACGACCTGCTGGCTCTGGTGTCTGCCGAAGGGGCGCTGCTCCGGACCAACCCCGCCTGGGAGCGCACCCTGGGCTTTTCCGCCGCCGAGTTCGCCGGGGCGGAGCCTATGGCGTTCGTCCACCCCGACGACCGCGAGGCGGCGCGCGCCTACATGCAGCAGGTCATGGAGGGCTTTCCGCCCGCGGGGCCCATCGAGATTCGGATGCGCCAGCGCTCCGGTCGCTACCGGTGGTTTGCCGGCAGCGCCGTGCGCCACCCGGAACTGCCGCACCTGTACGCCAGTGCGCGGGATGTCACCGATGCCCGCCGCATTGCCGCGCTCAACACCGCCGAGATCCAGATGCTGGAGACTCTGGCGGGCGGCGGCACCCTGGCGCAGGCGTTGGCCGCCCTGGCGCGCAACGTGGAGGCGCAGAGCCCGAACCCGCTCCGCACGGCGGTGCTGCTCGCCGAGAAGACGGAGAGCGGGGAGGGGGAGGTGCTGCGGGTCGCGGCGGCGCCCAGCCTGGCCGATGCCTACCGGCGGCCCGGGGCGGTCGTTGCGGGTGTCACCCCCTCGCGCCAGCCCATCGTGGTAGAGGATATCCGGACCGACCCGGGCTATACGCCCGAGGAGCGGTCGGTTCTGGAGAGCCTGGGCGTGAGAGCGTGCTGGACGCAGCCGGTGCTGTCGCCGGAAGGGGCGCTCCTGGGGGCGTTTGTCCTGTACCCGGATCGTCCCGGCGCGCCCAATCCCGCAGACGTCAGCTTGATGGAAGGCGCGGCGCGGCTGTGCGCGCTGGTAATCAACCGTGCGCGGGCCGATGAGGCTCTGGTACGCAGCGAGGAGCGGTACCGCTCCGTGGTCACCCGCTCCTCCGAGGGGATCTTCCTGGTGGATGCGGTAACCTGCCGTATCCTGGAGGCGAACCCGGCACTCCTGAGGACGTTGCGCTACAGCGCCGACGAGATCACGCAACTGACTCTGTACGACATCGTCTGGCACGACCGCGAGGAGATAGATCGCAACGTGCGCCGGGCGCGCCAGGAGGGGTTCCTGGCGATCGGGGAGCGGACGTATCGGCGCCGGGACGGCGGGCGCGTCATCATGGAGGTGAGCGGCAGCTACATGATGATGGGCGGGCGGGGTGTGCTCTGCGTCATCGCCCACGACCTGACCTCGCGGCACGAGTCCGAGCGCATGCTCCAGCACCTCCTCTCCGGTGCGAACTGCCTCCTGTGGTACGCCACGGTGCATGAGACGGGCGACCCGGCCCGTCCGTACCACTGGAACCTGAAGGTCTCCAGCGTGGACTCGGCCCAGAAATTCCTGCCTCTGGACGTCCCCCCGGGCGTCTCCTGGGAGGCCGCCTGGGGGGCGAGCCGCCCGGCGGAGGACCGGGAGATGATGGAGCGGGTCAGCACGGAGTCGCTGCGGGCCGGGCGCGAGCGCTACACTCAGGAGTTCCGATGTCGCGACCGCAACGGCGCCCTCCACTGGCTCCGCGAGGATGTCCGCCTCCTGCAGACCGGGTCGGGCCGCTGGAGCGCCTATGGTGTTTGCACCGACATCACCGACCGGCGCCGCGCCGAGGAGCAGATGGAGTGGCAAGTCTACCACGACGCGCTCACCCAACTACCCAATCGCGCGCTGTTTCGCCTGCGCCTGGACATCCTGCTGGGACGGCCAGACTATGCTCCCGCCGCCGTGCTGTTCCTGGACCTGGACCGCTTCAAGCACGTCAACGATACCCTCGGGCACGCCATCGGCGACCGGATGCTGGTGGAGACGGCGAAGCGGCTCCAGCGAGCGGTGCGGCCCGGTGACCTGGTGGGACGGCTCGGCGGCGACGAGTTCATTATCCTCCTACCGGAGATGGGTAGCCCAAAGAAGGCGGTGACGATGGCGCACAAGATACGGCGCGCCCTCGGACGACCAATGAAGATTGAGGGGCGCGAATTGTACGCCTCTGCGAGCATCGGTATCGCGATGTTCCCGCAGGATGGGCGCGATGCCGATACCCTGTTGAAGCACGCGGATGTGGCGATGTACCGGGCGAAGGAGGGCGGAGGCGACGACTGCCGCCTGTACACGGCAGCCATGAGCGCGACGACCCTGGAGCGGCTCACGATGGAGTCGGACCTGCGCCGGGCGCTCCAGCGCGGCGAGTTCGTGCTGTACTACCAGCCACAGCACGATCTGGTCTCCGGACGCCTGGTCGGGGTGGAGGCGCTGGTGCGGTGGAACCACCCGCGGCGCGGCCTGTTGCCGCCCGGCGAGTTCGTGCGCCTGGCCGAGGAGACCGGCCTTATCACAGGAATCGGGGAGTGGATACTGCGCGAGGCCTGCCGACAGGGTGCTGCCTGGGCGAACACGGGGCTCACGGTGCGGGTGAGCGTAAACCTCTCTGTGCGGCAGTTTGCGCAGCGCAACCTGTCTGCCCGGGTGGAGCGGGCGCTGCGCGACACCGGGTTCCCCGGCGCGCTGCTCGATCTGGAACTGACCGAGAGCGCCCTGCTGGAGTATGGGGGCGGGGCGCTGGAGATGCTGGAGTCCTTCAAGCGGCTCGGCCCGCGGCTGGTGGTGGATGACTTCGGGACCGGTTACTCATCGCTCCAGTACCTGCGCCAGTTCCCTCTGGACGTGCTGAAGGTGGATAAGTCCTTCGTGTTCGGGGTGGCGGAGGGCGAGAGCGACGCCGCCATCGTGCGTGCGGTGATCGACCTCGCGCATGCCCTGAAGATGGAGGTAATCGCTGAGGGCGTCGAGACCGAGGAGCAGAAGGAGCAGCTCCTCCGCCTCGGCTGCGACGTGGTGCAGGGCTACCTCCTCAGCGAGCCCGTGCCCGCCGAGGAGATGACCCTCATCCTCCGCTCGGCGCTCCGGTGACGGCTGTCGCGGCGCCCGCGGGCTTCCGGAAGATAGGGACGGCACGCAGGACGCCGTCGCGCGTGAGGTAGAGCGCCGCCGACAGGTCCGGCAGGAGCGCCACTCCCTCGCCGTCCGGCACGATAAGCACCCGGGCATCCGTCGCCGCTCCCGCATCCTCCCCCGGGTGTGGCTGCCGCTCCAGCCAGACAGCGCGCAGCGGCTCCCGGACTCCGGTCGCGTCGTCTTGAAGCATCCCATCCGATGCCCGCAGGCGTATTGGCTGCTGCGCCAGGTGGGCCGCCTGCCGTTCCTGCGCCGCCTTCGCGGCCTTCGGCTCGCCCGGCAGCGGCGTCAGGGCGCCGTTCTTCAGGTCCAGCGAGAAGTGAATGTACCGGCGGCGGTTCTGCGGTGGCGGCGTGCGTTCCCGCTTCGCCACAAAGACCGTGTCCGGCGTTTCGGAGAACTCCAGCGAGAGCGCGGCCCCCTTCGGGAGGGGGACCTCCGGGCCCGTCGTGCCGTCCTCGCGCAGCACCCGCAGGCTCGACTCCATCTCCTCGAAGTACGCGGCCCCTTCCGCGGTCGTCGGCACGGTCCTTTCGATAACCGCCAGCGGCTGGACCGGCGAAAAGTGGACGACGTCCTGGTCCGTCAGGGGCAAGGACCGCGCCGTCCCGCCCCGCGCGCCGACGAGAAGGACCAGGAACTCGCCCGGGACCATCTCACCGTCCGGTCCCTTTAATGGCGTGCCGTCTTCCCCGAGCGGGGCGAGTGCGAGTTGGACGGCGGCGGTGTCGGAGTCGCTCAGCCACTGCGCCTCCAGAACGCTCAGGCTCGTTCGGGCGTCCACCCGCCGCCGCCACACGACGGAGGTCCGCCCCGTGCGCCCGTTCCACAGAAGGACCTGAAACTCCCCGTCCGTGAACCGCTGCTGTTCCGGCTGCCCGCCGGGCGACAAGCGGTTTCGCGGCACCTCGCGCAGGAGGAGGGCATGGGGCCCGCGCGGTGCCGGCAGTACGGAGTGGACGCGGGGCCCCGTCACCTCCGCCGGTGCGCCGATCACGAAGGTCTCCCGGTCCGCCGCGAGGGTGCGGGTCGCCGCCGGGCGCGGCGGCTCTGCCACCTGCCGGTAGTCGGTATGCGCGCGGATCGGCGGGGGCAGAAGCAGCAGGCAGCATGCCGTCGTGGTTCCGAGGACCGCTGAGGATCTCCGTCTCACTTCGCGTCTTCCCACGTTACGTGACCGTCCACGTAGATCACGGCCCGTCCGCCAGGCCCTTCGAGATACCCCAGAACCGTGGCGGCCGGCTTCTCGATCTTGCCCATTGGTCCCCCGCCGGGAAGCACAAAGCGGAAGCCCGGCGCTCCTGTCGTGGGGTTGTTGAACACGTCGCTGCTCCGGAGGTACGGTGCGATGATGCCTTCTACGCCCGTCGCGGGGGGTAGCACCTCATCGTAGTCCATCGTGTACATCAGGACGCCGAGGGCAATCTGTTTGGCGTTCTGGAGCGTCTGCGCCTTCTGCGCCTCGCGCCGCGCTGTCAGGAAGGCGCCGGTCTCCATCCGCTCCAGCGGGACCGCCATCAGTGTGCCATCGCGGTTCAGGTAGAGCGCCGCGCCGCCGTCCGGCGTCAGCATAAGCGCCTCCCCATCCGGCGTTACCAGCGTCAGTTCGTCGCGTCGCACCGGCGCCCTGTCGCTCACGGGCTTTGTCGTGTCCGGAGGCGGCTGTGTCGGGGTGGGGGGCGCTCCGGCGGGTTGCGAGGAGGCATCGTTTCGCTCCAGCCACACGGCGTGGACCGTTTCCCGGGCACCCGAGCCGTCGGTCAGGGTGGCGGGACGGCCTACCAGGCGCACCGGAAGGTCGGCGATGCTCTGGAGCATCGCCTGTTTCGCGTTGGAAGCGTTCTCGGGTAGCTTGTCGAGGGCGGTAACGGCTCCGTCGGAAACGCGCACAGCGGCGTACCTCAGTGACCGTTCACCGGGCTTGCGGGGGAGACGGACGACCAGAGCGGAGGCGTCCGCGGTGAGGGCGCCGATCGGGGAGGCGCCCTCCGGCAGGGGAAGCGGGGAACTCACGCTGCCGTCAGCCCCCAGTACGCGGAACGACGACCAGGCGGTATTCCCGTCCTCGCTGTCAGGTGGACTGTCGCACAGCACGGCGAACGGCTGATCCGGAGCCATGATGCGGAGGCGCGCTACCGGGATAGGCAGGCGTGTCGCGGCGGTGGAACGGACGTTGACGACGTAATAGGCCGTCTCCGGTTCCGGAAGGTCCTCGCTGGAGTTGCCACCAGGGCTCGGGCCATCGAGGCGCTGCGTCCCGATACCCAGAAGAGCAGTGCCTGAACCAGGAAACCACTCGGGAATATCCACGTACACCGCCGTGCGGGCGTCCGCGCGTTTGCGCCACATTACGGAAACGCGCTGTGTGCGGCGGTTCCACAGGAGCACCTGTACCTCACCGTTATGAAACGGCCTGCCGCCAGACGCCTCCTCCGGGAGGGCGCCTTGCGGTTCGTCCGGTATCTCGCGCACGATCAGAGCGTAGGGGCCGTCCGGCATGGGGGAAACGGCCCGGATGCGCGGCCCGGCGAGCGCCTGCGCCTCGCCCAGCAGGAACGTCTCTGCTCCCGCAACCACAGCGCGGGCCGCCCGCCCGACGCTCATTGGCGGCGTCTGTCGCGCCGCCGAGGACGCCACCGCTGCGCCAAGAAGGGCCACTCCCACCGTCGCTGCTGCTATGTACACCCTCCACCAGGGTTCTCCCGCGTTCCGAATGCGCATTCCTCATTCCTCCGCACGGTTAACGGATTATACCCTCGGTGGGTTACGTAAAAATAAGGCCGCCTCTCCCACAAGGGGAGAGGCGGCCGGAGCGAGAGTGCGTGGCGGATTACTCGCTGATGCGGCTCTTCAGATCGTTGATGATCTGCTTGACACGGGCCACATCCGGGTCGTTCGGGGCGACCTGCACGAACTTCTCGAACGCCGCGAGCGCGCCCTTATACGGCTCCTCGTTGTTCGACGCCTGCGCCTTCTTCACCAGGGCAAAGCCCTTGTTGTAGTAGGCCGGGCCAAAGTCCGGCTTTGCGGCGATGGCCTTGTCGAAGTCGGCGATGGCCTTGTCGTAGTCCGCAACCGCCTGATCCGGCGTTGCGTCCTTCTTGCCGTCGCCCCGCTGGGAGTAGGCGGAGCCGCGGGTGGTCAGGTAGGACGGGTCATCCGGCTTTGCGGCGATGGCCTTGTCGAAGTCGGCGATGGCCTTGTCGTAGTTCTTCAGGCTGAAGTAGCTGAAGCCACGGTTCACCAGCGCCGCCGTGTCGTCCGGCTTGGCGGCCAGGTACTTGTCGTAGTCCGCAGCGGCCTTGTCGTACACCTTCTTGCTGAAGTAGGCGTAGGCGCGGCCATTGTAGGCGGCCGGGATGTCCGGCTTCGCCGCGATCACCTTGTCGTACGCCGCAATCGCCGCATCGGTCTTGCCGCTGGCGAGGTTGGCGGCCGCGAGGTTCAACTGTGCGTCCACATCGCCCGGCTTCGCCGCGAGGTACTTGGTGTAATCGGCGATGGCCTCCGCGTACTTCTTGCGGGTCATGTACAGGTCGCCGCGCGCCGCCAGCATCTCGACCGCGGTCGGCTTGGCGGTCAGGGCCTTGGTGTAGTCGGCCACGGCCTTGTCCAGGTTCGCTTCGCCGCCCATCGCAACGTACGCCTGGGCGCGGGCCTCATACGCCTCGATGTCGTCCGGCTTCAGAGCGATGACCTGGGTGTAGTCCGCTGCCGCCTTGTCGTACTGCTTGAGGTTGTAGTACGCGACGCCGCGGTTGAACAGCGCGACCGTGTCCTTCGGGTTCTTGGCGATGGCCCGGCTGTTGATCTCCACCGCAACCGTCGGGTCCGCGCCGACGCTGGCAATCTCCGCCTGGAGCGCCAGGGCCTGCGCATCGTCCGGGTTCAGCTTCAGGTAGGTCTCCAGGTCCGCCAGGGCGAGCTTGGTCTGCTTGGTAGCGTTGTAGGCCAGGGCGCGGTTCTTGTAGGCCGCGGCCGCCTCCGGCCCGTTCGGGTTGAGCGAGATGACCTTGGTGTAGTCCGCGATGGCCCGGTCGTACATCGCCGGGTTCTTGGTCGCCAGGTTGGCGTAGGCCACGGCGCGGGCGTTGTAGGCCGCCGCATCGTTCGGGCTGGCCGCGATCACCCGGTCGAAGTCGGCCGCCGCCTTCTCGTAGTCCTTGGACTCGGCGTAAGCCACGCCCCGGTTGTAGTGAGCGATGACCGCTCCCTGCGCGGGCGGGTTCTTGCCCAGGTACGCCGTGTAGTCGGCGATGGCCCCGGTCCAGTTCTTCTGCTGCATGTACAGCGCGGCGCGCTCGCCGAGGGCGGGCATGTTGCCCGGATCGACCGTCAGGATCTTGGCGAAGTCGGCCGCCGCCTGGTCGAACTGCTTCGTCTCCTTGAACGCCTGGGCGCGGAAGGTCAGCGCGGTGACATCGTTGGGCTTCTTGGTCAGGTACGCCGTGTAGTCGGCGATGGCCTTGGCGTAGTCCTTCTTGTTGATGTAGGCCGCGGCCCGGCCGAAGGTGCCGTCACCGTTGGGGTCATCCGGCTTGAGCGACAGGTACTTGGTGTAGTCGGCGATAGCGGCGTCGTAGTTCTTGGCGCCCATGTTCGCCTCGGCCCGGTTGAGGTGGCCGAACGGGTCATCGGGCTTGGCCGCGATGTACTTGGCGTAGTCCGCCAGCGCGCTGGCGTAGTCGCCCTTGTTGGTGTACGCCAGGCCCCGGTTCACATGCGCCAGCGGATCGCCGGGCTTGAGCGACAGGAGCTTGGTGTAGTCGGCGATGGCCGCGTCGTAGTTCTTCTGGCCGAAGTTGACGAGAGCGCGGGCGTTCAGGATCGCCACCATCTGCTCGTCCTTGACGTTCGGGAGCGCGGCGGCGGCGTTCAGGTCCTTGAGTGCGGACGCGTGGTCGTTCTTATCGCGATAGGCGAACGCCCGGTTGACGTAGGCGTCCACGATGCGCGGCTTGAGCCGGATGACCTCGTTGTAGTCGGCGATGGCCTTGTCGTACTGCTTGAGTTCGTAGTAAGCCAGCGCGCGGTTAAAGTAGGCGTCCGCGAAGTTCGCGCGTCCCTTAATCGCCTTGGTGTACGCATCGATAGCCGCCTGCATATCACCCTT
This sequence comes from uncultured Armatimonadota bacterium, assembly GCA_937902745.1. Lineage (GTDB taxonomy): Bacteria > Armatimonadota > Armatimonadia > Armatimonadales > Armatimonadaceae > CALEKU01. The sequence goes on along the minus strand of CALEKU010000025.1, from coordinate 51,369 downwards.
GGTCTGAGCGTCGAACCCCTGGTTGTAGAGAGTGTCCGGGTCCTGAACGCCAAGAACGAGGCTGTAGAGAGAAGCGCCCGGCAGCAGCGGGTGGGCGTGAGCTGTGGCCGCTGCGATCCCGGAAAAAGAAAGGACCGCAAGGGCCAGAGAAACTGTTCGTGTCAGGGGTCTTCTATTCATATCAAATTAAAACTCCTCCGGGAGCTGTCGCGAGTGAGCGGGTGAACAGGCGCGCGCAGAAGCGCCACTACCGGGCGCGAGAACGCGCGGCACAAGCCGCCGATCGCTTACTGTGTTAGTGCGAATGCGCTCCAAACGGGCGCGCCGCCGTCGATGCCGATTTTACAGACGATGACTTCTCGGGAAAGGTCACCGAATTTTGCGGAAGCGTGCAGGCTACCCGGCGGACGTACATGCCGACTACCGCTATGCATACCCAAAAAACGGGCATCCAAGTCTCTGTAGGTCCCCGTATGTAATCGGCAGTTTGCTATCGGTTTTTCAGGTCGACGCGGGCGGAGCGTAAGACCCCGTCTTACCACTCCGTCACGGTGCCGTCCGCGGTGCGCCACACAGGATTACGCCAGCGGTGGCCGATTGCTGCCATCTCGGTCACCTTCTCCTCGTTGATCTCGATGCCGAGGCCGGGAGCGGTGGAGCGCAGCACGTATCCATTCTCGTAGCGGAACGTTCCTGCGTCCGTCAGGTAGTCCAGCACGTCCGACCCCTGGTTATAGTGAATTCCCAGGCTCTGCTCCTGAATCAGCGCATTCGGCGTACAGAAGTCGAGCTGCAGGCAGGCCGCGAGCGCGATGGGGCCGAGCGGACAGTGCGGCGCGAACGCCACATCGTACGCCTCTGCCATCGCCGCGATCTTGCGGCACTCCCAGATGCCCCCGGCGTGCGACAGGTCCGGCTGCAGGATGTCCGCCGCGCCGGAGGCGAGCAGCGGCTTGAAGTCCCAGCGCGAGAACATCCGCTCCCCGGTGGCGATGGGGATGGTGGTACTGCGCGCCAGTTCCACCAGCGCTTCGTTGTTTTCCGGCAGCACCGGCTCCTCGATGAACAGGGGGGAGTACGGCTCCAGCGCCCGCGCCAACTGCTTCGCCATACCCTTTCGGACCCGCCCGTGGAAGTCGATGCCGATTCCGAAGTCCTTACCCACGGCGGCGCGCACGGCAGCGAGGCGCTCGGCCGCGGCTTCCACCTGTACGGGAGTATCAATCCACTCCAACGCCCCTGTGGCGTTCATCTTGACAGCGGTGTACCCCTCGGATTGGCGCACCAGCGCCGCCTCGGCGACCTCGGACGGGTCATCCCCCCCGATCCAGGCGTAGACGCGCATCTTATCGCGCACGGGGCCGCCCATCAGGTCGTACACCGGAACGCCCAGCGCCTTGCCCTTGATGTCCCAGAGCGCCTGCTCAATGCCTGCAATCGCGCTCATAAGGATCGGCCCGCCCCGGTAGAAGCCCCCCCGGTACAGAGTCTGGAAGATGTCCTCGACCTGACGCGGGTCTTTGCCAATCAGGAAGTCGCTCATCTCCAGGACGGCAGCCTTGACCGTCTCCGCCTTCCCTTCGACAACCGGCTCCCCCCAACCATAGGTCCCGTCGTCGGTGCTGATCTTCAGAAACAGCCAGCGGGGCGGGACGGTGAACAGTTCAAAATGCGCGATCTTCATGTCCATCCGGTTCGTCGGGGGGAGAGTCTTTTCCTGTGTAGCGACCAGGGGGGGCAGCGCCGCCCCTGGTCGCTGTGCGGCCCTATCCCGCGCTGATCTGCTGGCGGATACGAGAGATGCGGTCGCCGCTCGACGGGTGCGTTTGGAAGAAGGTCACCACGCCCGAGCGCTTCCCCTCGATGCTCTGGAGCTTCTCGAAGAAGCGGATCATGCCGCGCGGGTCGTACCCGGTCCGCTGCATGTACTGGACTGCCTTCTTATCGGCCTCGAACTCGTCGTCGCGGCTGTAGTTGAGCATCACCAGGTTCGCTCCCAGGTTGAACCAGCCGCTCGTCTTGCTATTCCCGCGCGACAATAGGGAGCCCAGTAGGCCGGCGACAGTGGACTTTTCCATCTGCTCCTTCGCGTGGCGGGCATCGGTGTGCGCCACCTCATGGGCGATCACCCCTGCCAGGGCGGCCGTGTCGTTCCCAATGGCGTCCAGAAGCCCGGTATGCATATAGACGTAGCCGGGCACGGAGAAGGCGTTGATGGACTTCTCCTTGATGACCCGGAACTTCCACGGCAGGTTAGGTCGTCCGCTGACGGCCGCCATCTTGCGCCCGATCTGCTCCACCAGGCGCGCCCGGCTCGTTCCGGTCTCCAACTGATACTTGGCCTCGACCTCCCGTGCCGCCTGCTGGCCCAACTCCAGCTCCTGCTTTTCGCTCACCAGCTGGATTTGGACGGCAGCTGCCGCCGGGCGTGGGGCCACCGCCCCGGTGGTTACCGCCGTGACCGCTGCGCCCGTGGTCAGGATGCCGCACAGCGCGGCGGCCGTCGCCGCGCACCGGCCCTTGATCGCGTGGTTTCGGTTATTTCGGTTATAGGTTACGGACATGCTCTACTCCTGATTCTTCTCGTCTCTGACTGCGTCCGCTTCGCTGCCCCCGGGGCAGCGAAGCTCGATCTCCCTGATTCAGTCCTGGTTCAGTAACGATTTTCCGTACCCGCCCGTGACCCGAACCATGCCTGGGTACCCGCAACGACCCGGGGAGAGGCCGGCGTGTAAGGGAAATGCCGCCTGCTAGGTTTGCGCGCGGTCGCTTACAGGTAGGTCTAAGGGGAGCTAAGACGTTTCTCTCCGGAGGGACGAGGAGGATGACAATGGCTAATCAGAACCGAACGCGGGAAAATCCGCTTACCACTAGCGAGGGAACGGCCGAGGACGGCCGCGGACCGGCGGAGGAGCCGGCCCTCGCCGAAGGCTTTACGCTGACCGACGAGCGCAATGAGTTCCGCACCGACGACGCCCGCGACGCCTTTGCTGAGGCGTCCGCAGAGCAGGAGACCTACATGGACCCGCAGCCCGAGGACGAGGGGATGGGCGCCGGGATCGCGGGAGTGTCCGAGGCGTCGGATTATTCCCGCGATACGGAGGCGCTCAGCACCAGCAGCGTCGCCGTGGTCAACACCACCCCGAGTGGTTCGTCCAACGGCAGCTCTGAGAACGGCCAGAACAGTGGTCTGAAAGAGCAGGCGAAGCAGGCGACCACCAAGGTCCTCTCTCGGGCCGGCGAGACGCTGAAGTCCACTCTGGACTCCCAGAAGGGCAAGGCCGCGGAAGGGCTGACCTCCATCACAGAAGCCCTCCATCAGACCGGTGAAAGCCTGCGCAGCAGCGGTCAGGACCGTGTCGGGGAGTATGCGGAGACCTTCGCCTCGCAGGTGGACCGGTTCACCAACTATCTGCGGGATACGGACCTGGAGCAGATCCGTTACGAGGTCACCGACTACGCGCGGAAGAACCCGACGATGTTCCTCGGCGGGGCGTTCCTCCTGGGGGTCGCCATCTCGCGGTTCCTCAAGAGCAGCGAGAGCAACCGGAGCCGCAGCGCCTTCGTGGGCGCGACAAACGACACACCGGGGACGCTGGTAACGTCGTCGCCGGACCGGTACGCCGCCAACGAGTTCGCGTCCGCCCGGGCACTGTAACGTAAGGGGTGTACAGCAATGGCGACCGAGTTTACGACCGCCCGGGTAGCGCCCCTGCCGGACAGGCCTGCGCCGCCAGAGAAGAGTCTGGGGGAGCTCTTTGCCGACCTGGCGAAGGAGTCCTCTACCCTGGTGCGCCAGGAAGTCGCTCTGGCGAAGGCCGAGGTGACCAAGAAGGCGAAGAACGTCGGGGCGCACGCCGGCAAGATTGCGATCGGTGGGGCGCTGGCCTTCGCGGGGCTGATTGTCTTCCTCGCTGCGGTGACGCTCATTCTGGTGCAGGTGTTCGGCATGGCAGCCTGGGCCGCGTCGCTGCTGGTGGCTCTGATCACCCTGGGGGTGGGCGGATTCATGGCGATGAACGGTCTGAATGCGATCAAGGAGGCCGACCTGACCCCGCACGAGACCATCGATACCCTTAAGGAGGATGTCCAATGGACGAAAGAACAGGTCCGGTGATGCCGGGCGAAGTGACGCCCGTCCACTGGACGACCGAGGACGAGAGCGCCGTGGCGGCGCAAACGTCCGGTGAGGACGAGTTCGACCCGGAGATCGAGTCGGCACGGCTGGCGATCGAGGAGACCCGGGCCGAGATGACCGAGACAGTGGACGCCATCAAGGAGCGTCTCAGCCCCCACCGTCTGATGGAGGAGGCCAAGGACGCGGCCAAGGAGAAGGCGCAGGAGGCGCTCTCCAACACGGCCGACTCGATCCGAGGGGCGGTCCACAGCGTTACGGACAAGGTCAAGGGGACGGTTACCGACGTGGCACACTCTGCGTCGGAGTCGCTGGGGCCCACGGCCCAGGCGGCAGGCACGAAGCTGAAATCTACGGGGGAGATTATTGTGGAAACGATTCGCGTAAATCCGCTCGCCGCCGCCATCACCGGTATCGGACTGGGCTGGCTGCTGGTAAGCGCGGCGCAGCAGACGCAGCAGAAGAAGCGCTGGAGCACCGGCGCCTATGACACCGTGGACTACACACCGTCGTCTTACGACGCCACGGAATACGAGTCCTACGACGCCACACGAAGCCGCTCTGAAGGCGGCATTCGGGAGTCGCTCAGCCACGTCAGTGGCAAGGTGGGCGAAAAGGTCGGCAAAGTCGGCGAGAAGGTGGGGGAGGGCGCCCATCGGGTGAAGGAAGGCGCGCTGCACGCCGTGGATAGCGTCAAGGACAAGGCCCAGGGCGTTGCCACGACCACCCGCGAGAAGACGAGCGAGGCGGTCTCCAGCCTGGAGCACTTCGTCCATGAGCAGCCCCTGGCGGCTGGCGCGATCGCCGTCGTGGTGGGGGCGCTTGTTGGCCTGGCGCTGCCGGTGTCGGAGTCCGAAAACCGCCTCCTGGGCGGCCATCGCGACCGCCTGCTGGAGCAGGCCGGGGATGCCGCGCAGGATCTCCTCCATAAGGTGCAGAGCGTGGCTCAGGACACCATCGGCACCGCGAAGGAGACGTTCAAGGACGCTGCCAAGGAGACCATTGGTACCGCCAAAGACTCCCTGAAGGCGGAGGGCATCGGGATGTCGTCCGAGAGCGCGACGCCCGCGGCGGCCGCCATCTGACCGGAACGACACCGGAAAGGTAACCACACAACATGGACGGCCATCACACCGTTATGGCCGGCGACGACCGCGGCAGGGGCGCCTCCGAAAGGGGCGCCCCTGCCGCGCCTTCGTCTGCCGGAGCCGCGGCGGCGCTGGGCGTCGCCGCCCTTGCCGCCGTAGGGGCGGTCGCCCTTCTGAGCGCGTTCACACGCCACCGCCGCCGGATCGATCTGCGGGATCGCGTGGCGCTGGTGACGGGCGGGTCGCGCGGGCTGGGCTTCCTTCTGGCACGTCGCCTGGCTGACGAAGGGGCGCGGGTGGCGATCTGCGCCCGCGATCGAGAGGATCTGGAGCGCGCGCGGCAGATGATCTGGGACGATACGGGGCGCGATGTCCTTATCTTCGCCTGCGACCTGACCGATCCGGAGCAGCCGGCGAGCCTCTTTGAGTATGTCCGGGAGCGGCTTGGCCCGGTCGAGATCCTGGTCAACAACGCCGGGACCATCCAGGTCGGGCCGATGGACACGATGACCGAAGCGGACTTCGAGGGGGCGTTCGCCCTGCACTTCTGGGCGCCGTACCGGATGACGCAGGCCGCGCTGCCGGACATGCGACGCAACGGCTTCGGGCGCATTGTGAACATCTCCTCCATCGGAGGGAAGGTGTCGGTCCCGCACCTGCTGCCCTACAGCGCGAGTAAGTTCGCACTGGTCGGCTACTCGGAGGGGCTGCGCTCCGAACTCCTGCCGGAAGGCATCTTCGTGACGACCGTATGCCCCGGTCTGATGCGCACCGGGAGCCCCCGGAACGCCGAGTTTAAGGGGCAGCACGAAAAGGAGTACGCCTGGTTCGCCCTCAGCGACTCACTGCCGGGCCTGTCACAGAGCGCCGATGCCGCCGCGGAGCGCGTGCTGGACGCCCTGGTTCACGGGGATGCCGAGGTGGTGACGTCACTGCCGGCGCAGATACTGGCGCTGGTTCATGGGGTCTTCCCGGGCGCGGTCGCCGACGGCCTTTCTCTGGCGCAGCGATTCCTCCCCGATCCGGGAGGGATCGGCACGGGCCGCCGAGCGGGGCACCAGAGCGAGACGCCCCTGACACGGTCGCCGCTTACTGCACTGACGCGTCGGGCGGAGGTCGATAACAACCAGAGGGCAGGGGCCAACGGCCACTCCTGATTGACAGCGTCCTCGTTCTTTGTTAGAATACCGATAAATCCTATAGGGTTTGTTGGTATTCTATTATGGACCAGGCGCCTTTCCAGAGACCTTCGCCCGCCGAACTCGCCGCCCAGAACGACGCGCTTGCGAACGCGTCGCCCCAGGACGTGCTGCGGTGGGCTGCCGAGCGGTTCGGCGGCGGTCTTGCCCTCGCCTGTTCGTTCGGCGGGGTGTCCGGGATGGTTCTGCTGGACATGGCCGCGAAGATCGGGCTGGCGGTGCCTGTCTTCTACCTCGACACGGGCTTTCTGTTCCCCGAGACCTTCGATACCATCGACGCGGCGAAGCGTCGCTATGGCATTGTGCCGCTCGCCTTCCGGCCGAAGCTGACGCCCGAGGAGCAGGCGGCGCGTTACGGTGAGCGCCTCTGGGAGCGCGACCCGGACCTATGCTGCGCCCTGCGGAAGGTGGAGCCGAACCGGGAGGCGCTGGCGGGGAAGAGCGCCTGGGTCGCGGGACTGCGCCGGGACCAGGCGAACACCCGCCGCTCCGTACGCGCCGTGGACTGGGACAACACATTCGGCCTGTACAAGGTTGCGCCGCTGTGGGACTGGACCGAAGACGATGTGTGGGAGTACATTGCCCGGGCGGGGGTTCCGGTGAACGCTCTGCATGCTCAGGGCTATCCGAGCATCGGCTGTACCCACTGCACCCGCGCCGTGGGCGTCGGGGACGACCTTCGCGCAGGCCGCTGGAGCGGCCGGGAGAAGACGGAATGCGGTCTGCACAAGTAGCGCCCCCCGAACCGGCGTCGCTCGACCACCTGGACCGGCTGGAGAACCAGAGCATCTACATCATGCGGGAGGCGTACCACGCGTTCCAGAAGCTCTGTATGCCCTGGTCCATGGGCAAGGATAGCAATGTCCTCCTGTGGCTGGCCCGCAAGGCGTTCTGCGGTCACGTTCCGTTCCCGGTGCTTCACATCGACACGACCTATGAGTTTCCGGAGATGCTGGAGTTCCGCGCCTGGGCGGTGGAGCACTACAATCTGGACCTGATCGTGAAGGTGAACGAGGAGGCGCGCTACAACCGCGGCGTGGGCTACGAGACGCACGACCCGGTGACGGTGACCCATGAGCTGAAGACGGTGGCGCTGCAGCAGGCGCTGGCGGAGCATCAGTGGGATGGGCTAATCACGGGTATCCGCCGCGACGAGGACAGCACCCGCGCGAAGGAGCGCTACTTCTCGCCCCGCTCCGCACGCTACGAGTGGGACTACCGCGACCAGCCGCCGGAGTTCTGGGGACAGTTTACGACGGACCTCCTGCCGGGTGAGCACGTGCGGGTGCAGGCACTCCTGGACTGGACGGAGGTGGATATCTGGCGCTATATCCAGCGCGAAAATATTCCGATCCCGCAGATGTACTTCGCCCGCGAAGGGAAGCGCTTCCGCTCGCTGGGCTGCTGGCCGATCACGCATCCCGTCCCATCCGGCGCAGACACAATCGAGAAGATTATCGAGGAGCTGGAGACGACGCGCGTCCCCGAGCGCGCCGGCCGCGCTCAGGATCACCACGAGCGCAACGCGATGCAGAAGCTCCGCGCGAAAGGGTTCCTGTGATGCCCGAAGGTTTCTCCCCCCCCGCCCCCTCCGGGGGTGCCGCCTGCGCGGCGGGCGGCAACGTTCCGTTGCATCGTGTTAGTTCTGGCGATTCGTCGCGGAGCGACGAATCGCCAGAACTCAGCCGGTCCAGCGGCACGCTGGCCCCCGCGGGCAGCGCTCCCCCGGAGGGGGCGGGGGGGGCGATGGCAACAAACGACCTCCCGCTGCGCGTCGTCGTCGTGGGGCATGTCGACCACGGCAAGTCTACGCTGCTCGGGCGTATCTTCTTCGACACGGGCGCGCTGCCGGAGGGCAAGGCGGAGAGCATACGAAAGGCGTGCGAGGCCGAGGGCATGCCGTTCGAGTACGCCTTTTTGCTGGACGCCTTGCTGGAGGAGCAGGCACAGAACATCACCATCGACACCACCCAGATCCCGTTCCGCACCGCGCGGCGTCGGTACGTCCTCATCGACGCCCCGGGGCACACCGAGTTCTTGAAGAACATGGTCACCGGCGCCGCCAGTGCCGACGCCGCCGTGCTCGTGATCGACGCCGCCGAGGGCGTGCGTGAGCAGTCGCGGCGGCACGGGTATCTGCTCAAACTGCTCGGCATCCCCCAGGTCATCGTCGCCGTCAACAAGATGGACCTGGTCGGGTTTTATCAGGGAGCGTTCGAGCAGGTACGGGCCGAGTGCGCGGCGTTTCTGAAGGAGATCGGGCTGGAGGCCCGGGCGTACATCCCCCTGTCAGCGCGCGAGGGCGAAAACGTCGCGAACCGAACGGCGGGGGTGATGCCGTGGTACGACGGCCCGGCTGTGCTTGGGGCGCTGGATGCCCTGGAAGCGCCGCAGCCGGACGACGACCTCCCGCTGCGGTTCGTGGTGCAGGACATCTACCGCTTCGACGCCCGTCGGATCGTCGCCGGGCGCGTGGAGGCGGGCACGCTCCGGGTGGGGGACATGCTGGCGTTTGCGCCGGGCGGGCGCGTGTCCCGCATCGCCACCATCGAGCGGTGGAACGGGCCGGCGCGCGACTATGCGGTGGCCGGCGAGAGCGTCGGCGTCACCCTGACCGAGCAGATCTTTGTGGAGCGGGGCGCTGTGGCGTCGCACCCCGAGGACGCGCCGAAGACCGCCACGCGCCTGCACGCCAGCGTCTTCTGGATGGCGCCGGACGCCCTCACGGTGGGGGAGACCCTGCGCCTGCGCCTGGCGACGCAGCAGACCGACGCCCGCGTCGTGCGCTTTGAGCGGGTGATTGATGCCTCGACCCTTGCGTCCACCGAGGGCGCGGAGCGCGTCGCCAAGAACGACGTGGCGGAGGTGGTACTGGAGACGACGAAGCCCGTCGCCTGGGACGCGCACGAGCGCTTCCCCGCCATTGGGCGGTTCGTCCTCGTGCGCGACCGGCGGGTTGCGGGCGGCGGCATCATCACCGGCGGGGAGGGGACGGCGGAGGCGGTCTCCCCGATCAGTCGCAACATCGTCTGGAGCGACGCCCCTGTCACGCCCGAGGAGCGTGCGCGGCGCAGCGGTCATCGGGGCGCCGTCGTCTGGCTCACAGGCCTTTCCGGCGCGGGCAAGTCCACGCTCGCCCGCGCCGTCTGCCGCGATCTCTTCGACCGGGGGGTGCAGGCGACGGTGCTGGACGGCGACAACCTGCGTCACGGCCTGTGCGCGGACCTCGGGTTCTCGGCGGAGGACCGCGCGGAGAACATCCGCCGCGCCGCCCACGTCGCCGCGCTGCTCGCGGAGTCCGGTCAGGTGGTGCTGACCGCGTTCATCTCGCCCTACCGCGCCGACCGGGACGCCGCCCGCGCCGTGGCAGAGCGGGCGGGCCTTGCGTTCGCAGAGGTGTTCGTTGACGCTGCGCTGGAGGTGTGCGAGGCCCGCGACCCGAAGGGGCTGTACGCGAAGGCGCGGGCGGGGGAGATACGCGGCTTCACCGGAATCGACGACCCGTACGAGCCGCCCGCCGCTGCGGATTTGACGTTGGACACGGCCTCGCTTACCCCGGAGGCCGCCGCCGCCGCTCTGCGCGACGCCGTTCTGAGTCGGGTGTAGGGACGAAAAACGGAGAGGGCGCCGTGGGGCGCCCTCTCCGTTTTTAGCGTTCGGGGACGGGTTAGCCGGCCAGCTTGCCCTGCTCCTGGAGCTTCCCCTTGAAGTAGGCGATGGTCTCCTTCAGGCCGTCCTCCAGGCTCACCTTCGGCTCCCAGCCGAGGATCGACTTCGCCTTGGTGATGTCCGGGCGGCGCTGCTTCGGGTCGTCCGCGGTCGGCAGCGGCTCGAACACGATCTCGCTCGGCGACCCCGTCAGGCGCTTGATCTCTTCGGCGAACTCGATCATCGTCCGCTCGGTCGGGTTGCCGATGTTGATCGGCCCGCCCTCCGTCGTCTGCGACAATCGGAAGATGCCCTCGATCAGGTCGGCGACATAGCAGAACGAGCGCGTCTGCTGGCCCGTCCCGTAGACCGTGATCGCGTCGCCCCGCAGCGCCTGCCCGATGAAGTTCGGCACCACGCGCCCGTCGTCCAGGCGCATCCGAGGGCCGTAGGTGTTGAAGATGCGGAAGAGCTTGGCGTCCACGCCCTTGTAGCGGCGGTAAGCCATGGTCATCGCCTCGGCGTAGCGCTTCGCCTCGTCATAGACCCCGCGCGTACCGATGGGGTTCACGTTCCCCCAGTATTCCTCAGGCTGCGGGTGGACCAGGGGGTCGCCGTAGACCTCGGAGGTGGAGGCCATCAGGAACTTGGCGTTCTTCTCCTGAGCCAGGTTCAGGCAGTGGTAGGCCCCGAACCCATTGACCTTCAAGATCTCCACGGGCTTGGTGGGGAAGTCCACGGGAGAGGCGGGCGAGGCCATGTGGAAGACGTAATCCACCGGGCCGTCCAGGGAGACGCCCTCGCTGACGTCCACGTTCTGGTACGTGAAGCGCGGCTCCTTCTCCAAATGAGCGATGTTATCAAGTGAGCCAGTCAGGAGGTTGTCGTAGCAGACGACGTCGATCCCCTCCGCCAGCAAACGGTCACACAGGTGCGATCCCAAAAATCCGGCTCCGCCGGTCACAAGCGCGCGCGGCATATAGCTGCCCGTATCCTTTCAAACCCGGGATGAAACAATGTGCCCGGCGAACAATTATAGCAAAGCGCGACCCTCAGCGTCAAACCACTGGCGCCCGGAGTCTGCCTTGACAGGGCATTCTGCGCTCTGTTACACTCAAATGATAACCGAACCATCACCGGCGCAGCGTGGCGTCGCTGGCAATGTGGCTAGAGGAGCAACCGAACCATGATCGTGCCGACAAAGCAGCTATTCGCCCACGCCTACGGAAAATACGCCCTGGGCGCCTATAACATCAATAACGCTGAGCAGGTGATGGGCCTGTTCCAGGGGTGCATCGCCAGCAAAGCCCCGTTCATCATTCAGATCTCCAAGGGCGCCCGCGCCTACACCGACAAGCGCATGCTCGAAGGGATGATCCGGGCTGCCGAGGAGATCTTCCCGGAGGCGGTCTTCGCGGTTCACCTGGACCACGGCGACGAGAAGACCTGCTACGAGTGCATCGAGTCGGGCTTCTACTCCTCCGTCATGATCGACGCCTCGCACGAGCCGTTCGAGGAGAACGTCGCCATCACTAAGCGGGTGGTGGACGCGGCCCATGCGCGCGGTATCTCGGTTGAGGCGGAGCTGGGGATGCTCGGCGGCGTTGAGGAGGATATCCAGGTCGACGAGAAGCACGCGATGCTGACCGACCCGGACGAGGCCAAGACGTTCGTGGAGAGCACCGGCTGCGACAGCCTGGCCTGCGCGATCGGCACCAGCCACGGCGCCTACAAGTTCTCCGGCTCCCAGGGCCTACACTTCGACCGGATCAAGGCCATTCAGGAGCAGCTTCCGAACGTTCCGCTCGTGATGCATGGCTCCTCCTCGGTGCCTCAGGACGAGGTAGAGCGGATCAACGCCGCGGGTGGCAAGCTGAAGGAGGGGGCGAAGGGTGTGGACCCGGCGCAGTACCTCCCCGCCGCCAAACTGGGCGTCTGCAAGGTGAACATCGACACGGACGGCCGTCTGGTCTGGTGCCGCGTCCACCGCGAATTTTTCCGCGACAAGCCGGAGGAGTTCGACCTGCGCGGACCGGGCAAGATCTTCATCCCGGAGTACGCCAAGTTCATCGCCAGCCGCAACGAGTACCTGGGCTCCGCGGGTCAGCTCGACGCGGTGCGCGAGTTCGTTTCGAAGAAGTAGAACGCGAACGGAAATCGGCCCCCCTCCCCGGCACTGCGTGCCACCCCTTCCCCCGTTAATTGGGGGGAGGGGCCGGGGGAGGGGGGCTTTCCGTTTGAAAGGCTATCTATGGCGAACGATGCTGCCAAGCGGGCGGCGGCGCAGGCCGCCGTGGCGCTGGTAGATGACGGTATGACCGTGGGGCTGGGTACCGGTTCCACGGCGAAGTTCTTCGTGGAGGCGCTGGCGGCCCGGGTGCAGGAGGAGCGGCTTCGGCTGCGCTGCGTCCCGACCTCGCGCACAGCTCGGGCACAGGCGGAGCAGTTTGGCCTCACCGTGGTGCCGCTCACCAATGCCAACCGGCCGGACCTGACGATCGACGGGGCGGACGAGGTGGACCCGGCTCTGAACCTTATCAAGGGGGGCGGTGGGGCGCTCGTGCAGGAGAAGCTGGTTGCGGTCTCCTCGCGGGAGATGGTGGTCATCGCGGATGGCAGCAAGGAGGTGCCGGTGCTCGGCGCCTTTCCGCTGCCGGTCGCGGTGGTGCCGTTCGGCTGGGAGACGACCTGCTCACGATTGACCGACGCCTTCGGGGTGGCGGCGGCGCTGCGACAGTCCCGGGAGGGGCACGGCCCGTTCGTCACCGACGACGGCCTGTATGTCGTGGACCTGCACTTTGGGGAGATTCCGGACCCGGCCGGCCTGGAGGCGCGTCTGCGCGCCATTGTCGGGGTGGCGGAAGTCGGTCTGTTCGTCGGTGTTGCCGCCCGCGTCGTCTTCGGTGCACCGGACGGCTCCGTGCGCGACGTTTTCCGGAGCGCGACGTAGCGCCCACGGGACGACGGCGACCATTATAAAGCCATCACGGGCCGGGACGCTTGTCCCGGCCCGTGATGGCTTTAGGAGGGTGCCGCTTACGGGCGCACCGGCCAGAACTGGTTTGTGGTGGTGCCGTCCCCCCAGACCCGGTCCAGGCGGTTCCACTTCACGTGACCGTCCGCGTACAGCCAGTTTGCGCCGCCGCCGTGGCGCCGCGTCTGGATTCCGCCCTCAACGGCCGGTTCGGGCGTGTTCTGGTCCACGGCGTTGATGGCGTTTTCGTACGGCTGGATGGAGGTGCCCTGCGCGACCGGCCAGGTGGGCCATGGCGCCGCCCACCAGACAAAGTGTTCCTCTTCCAGATTCGCCCGCTTCTCCGCGAGGAGGATGGTTTCCCCGGGGCGGTTGATCTTCTCCTCACCGAAGCCGAACTCGAACCAGGCGTTGATGCTGTAGGACGGCCCCGCCTCCTCCACGGTGATCTCGTCACTCGGGCAGAGGTAGACGCCGGCCTGGTGCAGCACGTGCCCGTGGTCGTCCACCACCTTGCCGTTCTTCACGTATGGCTCGACCAGCTCCGGCCAGGCGACGGTCTCCTCGGCGTCCGAGGACGGCGGGTCGTCGTCGGTGCGCTCCCGGTTGATGGGGTACAGACCGTCGTAATCCTGCTTGTACTGCTCGAAGGCGAGGCCGAACTGCTTCAGATTGCTCAGACAACTGGCCTGTCGGGCCTTCTCGCGCGCCTGGGCGAACACCGGAAACAGGATCGCCGCGAGCACCGCGATAATGGCGATGACGACGAGGAGCTCAATCAGGGTAAAGCCGCGCGCGGCCGAGCGCGAAGCGGCGCCCGTGAAACGGACGAACGAATTCATGAACATATAACTCCCTGGAGGCAGGGGGACGGAGCCTACCGCAGACAGCATAGGCAGAGCAGGCGGCAGGAGGCGTACCGACATGCGGCGCGCGCTCGTCCCGAAGAGGCGAAGACGGGTTCAGCAGGGAGCGGAGGCGGGAGGGCCGCGGTGAGGGTGGGCGGAAACAGGGTGGCGGCGCAGTGCGACTTCAGGCCGCAGGGGAGCCGCGGGGAGCAGGCGCGAGGGTTCGAGCGCCGGAGTCGGGATCGTAACCGGTGCGTCCGGAACCGGGGCCGGGCCGCCGCCGTGCAAAAGGATCAGGCACGCGCCGCAGTCTTCAGACCCGTGGAACCTCTCATGGTCGCCCGCGTCGTGCCACGGCCCGTGCAGCAGAAGCGCCAGCGCCATACATATCGCCCAGACCGCGCAGGCGGCGGCGATAGTGGCGCGCTTCTTCTGTGGCTGGTTCCGCGGAGCGGCAGACATGGCGTCGCGACCATGCGCCTCTTCGTATATGCAAGAAACATGCAAAGAGGCGCCCTTTCGTACTCGGATTATAGGCACTCCGCGGGGGGAATTCAAGGGGCAATGGTAGGCAGGGACGCAGACTACCGTATTTCGAACCGATATAATCGATGTCGGATACCCGGCGGGGCGTGCGGCTCGGCCCAAGGACCCGCGGGACACTCAGGAAGAGGAACGAGGATGGCGACGAGAAGGGGCCGGCGACGCGTGATGAGGGGGGCGGCGCTTGCGCTTGCGTGTGCGGCTTTCGCGGCCAGCACTCTGCTGACCGGCTGTGGCGGCTCTTCGGAGGCGTCCGGCGTCGGTGGCAGCGGGGAGGGGATCGCGGGTAACTACAGCGGCCGGGTCGAAATGACCACGGACCGGTTCGGGGTGTTTACCATCGCGGTGAAGGACAGCACCGGCGTGGGGACCACGGGACGCTTTTACATCCTGCATGAGGATCAGCCTGAGGGCCGGAGTCGTCACGCGGGGGCGCATGAGATACTGGCGCAGGTCAGTATGACCGGCACCGCCGACCCGAACACGCGCGCCGTGACGCTGAACGGCGATTACACCGAGAACGGACAGCGGATTTCGGTGACGCTCCAGGGGACGCTGAAGAAGAAGGACGTGGACCCGGGCGCCATGACGGTTCATCTCGCGGACCAGACCTACACCGGAACGTTCGACTGACGTCGTCTCACTGGTCCAGGGAGCGGAGAAAGGCGGCCGCGGCGCTGCGGATCTTCGCCGCGTCCGCTTCGCGGCAGTCGGTGTACTGCACGAGGCGCATGTAGGTGGGCAGGGGCGCGGTCTGGAGGTAGATCGGGTACAGAATCGGCTCGTCCGACTCCCGGTGGCGGCACCAGGCGATGTTCCACTCCTCCTTGCAGACCTTGGAGGCGACGTACTCCGGCGAGTACAACGCGATGACCCGCCGGCAGGCGTCCAGCGCCTCGAAGAGGGACTGCTGCCACGCGGCGCCCGGGTTCAGCTCCTGCTGATCCACGAAGACGCGCAGCCCGGGCCGCTGGGCCTTGAGCTCCGCCACCAGTGCGGAGGCGTGGGCTTCGTTCGCGCGGGCGTAGCTGATGAAGACGTCGTAGTCGAAGGCGCTTTCGGACGGCGTGACGACCGGGACCGCCGTCTCGTACCGTGGCTTGAGCGACGCGAAGAGGGCGCGCAGGGTCTCGGCGCGGGCCGGGTCCTTCTCCACCACCTTCAGATGCGTGAGCGGGAGGCCCAGGGACATCCAGTGGACCGCGGCGTCCAGCAGGGGGGCGAAGATCGCTTCGACATCCCAACCCTGCTGTCCGGCGGCGACCACCGGCATGGCGACGCTGGTCGGCTCCGTGAGGAACGGCGTCAACGCCCGAAAGATGTCGCCAACCGTTTCGGGCGGCGTGCCCCGCATCAGCGGCTCGAAGCACAGGATGCGGTCGAACTGGATACCCGGCGCGTCGGAGGTGATGCGCTCCGAGAGCCAGCACGAGCAGGTGGCGCGCAGGTCGGCGTGTTTCCGGGCCGCGAGCGCCTCCACATCAACGCCTTTACGGTGCAGGGCGTGCATCAGCGTGCCCGGTACGGGCTCGTAGTTGTCCGGGAAGGCGGAGACCACCAGAAGGTCCACGTGCTGGTCCGGCGGCAGGTCAGACAGGTCTCCCTGTGCCACCTCAATCCGCCGAGAGGCGGCGTCCTTGTGCGGAACGCTGAGTTCGTCAAGCAAGATCATTGCGGGCGGAACTCCTCGCGGCTCAGGTGCCGTTAGTGCAGCGTCTCCGAATCCGCTGCCAGGCCGGGCACGGTCGGACGCTCCGGCAGGCATACCTTGACCTTGCGGATGCGCCGCCCGGCCATCTCCAGGACGGTCAGGGTAGCGTCTCCGTAGGGGAGGGCATCGCCCACCCGCGCGGCGTTCCCGCGCAGCGCCATCACATAGCCGCCGACGGTCTCCACATCCGGCGCATCCTCCGGACTGAGCAGATCCAGCGTCCGGCAGAGCTTTTCCAGCGACATCCGGGCATCCACCGTCCAGCAGTCTTCGCCGACGGGCTCCATCTCCGGGGAGGTGCGGTCGAACTCGTCCTGGATATCGCCCACGATCTCCTCGACGATGTCCTCCAGAGTCACGATACCCGCCGTTCCGCCGTATTCGTCCACCACCACCGCCATGTGCTGCCGTCCGCGCTGGAACTCGCGCAGCATCTGCTCGATGGGTTTGGTCTCCGGGATACGGGGCATGGGGCGTGCGATCTGCCGCAGCAGTTCGGCGTCCGTTGCCGGCGTGCCGTCCGCGACGCCCCGGCGGGCCAGGGTCAGCAGGTCCTTGATGTGGACCATGCCCACCACCTCGTCGGGCGACCCGTCGCCGAGAGGGAAGCGCGTAAAGCCCGACTCGTCCGCCCGCTGGACGTTCTCCGCGATTGAGCGGTCGGTCCACAGGAACAGAACGTCGGGCCGCGGCACCATCACCTCGCGCGCCTGCCGGTGCGCGAAGTCAAAGACCTGCTCCACCAGTTTGCGCTCCGACTCGTTGATCTCGCCGCCCCGGGCGCTGGCATCCAGAATCATCCGGAGTTCGTCCTCGGAGTGCGCCTCGCTCCCGTGCTCACCGGCCGGCTGTATCCCAAAGGGGCGCAACACCAGACCGGCCACCCCGTTCAGGAGGGCGATGGGGAGCTTGAAGAGTCGGTAGAACCAGTCCAGGGGATAGATGACGGCCAGGGTCGTGGCCTCCGCCTTCTGGATGGCGAGGGACTTGGGCGCCAGCTCCCCGAGAACAATATGGAGGGCCGTGATGATCGTAAAGGCGATCGCACCCGCGACCAGGTGGCGGCTACTCTCCGTAAGCCCCCCAAGCAGCGGCTCCAGAAGGTGCGCGAAGGCGGGCTCTCCGATGTAGCCGAGGCCCAGCGAGGCGAGTGTGATGCCAAGCTGCGTGGCCGAGAGGTAGGCGTCCAGGTGCCGAACGGCCTCCTTCGCCTTCTTGGCACCGAACCGGTTCTTCGCCGCAAGCTCCTCGATGCGCGTGGCACGCACCTTGACGATGGCAAACTCGGCGGCGACGAAGAAGCCGTTCAGGAAGACGAGAAACAGAGCGAAGAGCAGCAGCCCTGCGGATTTTAAGGCGTCCGGCATGAACAGTCAGATGTGCGCCTACATTGTACCCGAAGCGGCGACGAAAGCGGACGGCCCTCGCGGCCGTCCGCGCTATCGTGCGTGTCCCTTCCGTTCGTCACGCGGGAAGCTCGGCGCCGGTGATGCGGCGGTAGGCGTCCCGGTACTTGGCGGCGGTCTTCTCCACAACGTCTGGGGGCAGGTCCGGGGCAGGGGGACGCTTATCCCAGTCCGGCACCGTCTCCAGCCAGTCGCGCACGAACTGCTTGTCGAACGATGGCTGCGGGCGGCCCGGCGCGTACGAGGAGGCTTCCCAGAAGCGCGAGGAGTCCGGCGTCAGCGCTTCGTCGATCAGGAGGAGGTTCCCGTTGGCGTCCGTGCCGAACTCGAACTTGGTATCGGCCAGGAGGATGCCCCGCTCCTTCGCCCGGTCGGCAGCGAACTGGTAGAGCGCCAGGGCGGCTTCCTCTACCGGCTTCGCCCACGAGCCGATGTAGGAGGCGATTTCGGCGCGCGGCATGGGCTCATCGTGCCCCGCGGCGGCCTTGGTGCTCGGCGTGAAGATCGGCTCCGGCAGTCGATCGCTTTCTCGCAGCCCTGCCGGGAGCGGTACCCCCCACAGGTCGACCGCCGCCGCGCCGTCTCCGGCCATGGCTTCCCGGTACGCCTTCCAGCCCGAGCCGGAGAGGTAGCCGCGCACGACGGCCTCAATCGCCAGGGGGGTGGTCCGGCGGCACAGCATCGCGCGGCCCCGCAGCATCGCCCGGAGATCGGGCGTCACGGAGACGCCCGACGCCGCGAGAGCGGTCGCGATGGCATCGTCGTCGGCGGTAATGAGGTGGTTTGGGACCACGTCGCGGGTTTCGCCGAACCAGTAGACCGAAAGGCCGGTCAGGACCCGGCCCTTGTCCGGAATGCCCTGGTTCAGAACCACATCGAACGCGGAGATGCGGTCGGTGGCGACCAGCAGAAGCCGGTCGTCACCCACCGCGTACACATCGCGGACCTTGCCGGAGCGGAAGCGCGGCAGTCCGGGAATATCCGTCGTTAACACGACCCCCCGGGGGGAAGCAGAATCGGTATCGGGCACGGCTTAGGGGTTAATAACCTTTCCCACGATCTCATGCGGATAGATGGCGCCGATCTCCTCGTCGCGCGAGTCCGCGGAGTTGTCAACATTGTCCCCAAGGACGTACATCGTCCCCGGAGGCACCTTGATAAAGCCGTGGACCTCACGCGGGAACAGGCGGGCGCTGCGGTAGCGGCCGCGGGCGTTCTGGATGTACTCCGGCCAGGGGGCGTTTCCCTGTTCGTTCTGGACGTAAACGACGCGCTTGACCAGCTCCTGCTCCTCCTGGCCCTCGCGCTTCAGGTGGATGATGACCACATCACCGACCCGGATGGGCGAGAACCACTTGTAGCTCTTCAGGATCACGAGGCGATCGCCGTCGAAGAAGCGGGGCTCCATGGAACGCCCGCTGACCTGCCCCATCCGAAAGTTGGGCAGAGCCAGGAGGGCAATCGCCAGCATCGGGAAGAGGACACGCCGCTCCCGCATGATGCGTGCACGGAGCGATGCCTTTTTAGCCTCTTCATCGTGGCGCATTTGGGCCAATCGCTTCTCCAACTCAGGGTCGTGTGCTGGAAGCACACCAACCGGTTCCGTCGCCGTCGCTGTATTGTCCATGTTGTGTTATCCCGGTTCCAGCGTTTCGCGCTTGATTCCTATACGCGTTTGGCGCCCTCCCGGTTCGCACGGACATACTTCACTTACGGCAGCACGGACTCGATTTCCTTCCGTATGGCGTCCAGCGTGGCCGGACACTCCACTACCTGAGAACCAACGCTCTGAAGCGCCCTGTCGGGGTCCTTCAAGCCGTGCCCGGTCAATGTCACCGTGATCGTGGGGGGCTGCTGACCGAAATATGCCCGCGCCGCGAGCTGTTTCAAACCGGCAAGCGGCGCGGTGCTCGCAGGCTCTGCGAAAAGCCCTTCTGTGGCCGCGACCGCCTGGTAAGCCTCCACAATCTGCGCGTCGGTCACCTTCTCTATCAGACCACCGGACGCATCACGCGCGGCGACAGCCGCCTGCCACGACGCCGGCTTCCCTATTCGTATCGCCGTCGCGACCGTTTCCGGTTGGGGGACCGGCGCCCCGTCGACGATCGGGGCCGCGCCGGCCGCCTGAAAGCCCAGCAGAACCGGCGTGCGCGTGGAGCGTCCGGCCCGAGCGTACTCCTGGTAACCGCGCCAGTAAGCCGTGATGTTTCCGGCGTTCCCCACCGGCAGGGCGTGAAAGTCCGGCGCATCCCCGAGAGCGTCCACGACCTCAAAGGCCGCCGTCTTCTGCCCCTCGATGCGGACGGGGTTGACGGAGTTGACCAGTTCGATGGGGTGGGAGGTGCAGATTTCGCGTACCAGATTCAGGGCGTCGTCGAAGTTGCCGTCGATCGCCAGCACCTTCGCCCCGTGGATGAGCGCCTGGGAGAGCTTGCCCAGGGCAACCTCGCCGCGCGGCAGCAGGACGACGCAGGCCATTCCCGCCCGCGCGGCGTACGCGGCGGCGCTGGCAGACGTATTGCCGGTGGAGGCGCACATCACTACCCCCGCGCCGCGCCCCTTCGCCACGCTGACAGCGGCGGTCATCCCCCGGTCCTTGAACGACCCCGTCGGGTTGAGCCCTTCGAACTTGAGGTAGAGGCGGGAGCCCTCCGGCAGCCCGAGCCAGGCGGCCAGGCGCGGCGCCTCAATCAGCGGCGTGTCGCCCTCATGCAGGGTAACGATGGGGGTTTGTTCAGTGATGCATGGCAGGAAGGGGCGGTAGCGCTCCAGCACGCCCCGGCGCGGGAACAACCCCTTTGTTTCCTCAGATGCCACGGATTCGCTCTCCTGATCCCGGGAGGAGATCACTCCTCGACCCGGATCCAGTTGTTTACGGCGCGGACGACCGGCAGGCGGCTGATGACATCCAGCGCGCCGCGTAGGTGCGCCTCGCGCACCTTATGCGTCACCCAGACGATCTCCGCCTCGGCGTCCGGCAACGCCCGCTGTACCACCGACTCGATGGAGACGTCGAAGTCTCCGAAGACGTTGGCGATGCTCGCCAGCACCTTGGGCTTGTCCTGGGCGTGGACGCGGGCATAGAACTTCGTCTGAACCGACTCGATGGGCTGCATCCGCTTGTCCTCGAAGCAGGTACAGCCGATGCGGCCGGTGGCGCCGGTCAGAATGTTGCGCGCCGAGGCAATAATATCGCCCACCACCGCGCTTCCGGTGGGAAGGCTGCCGGCGCCGCGTCCATAGAACATCACGTCGCCCACGGCGTCGCCGCGCACCAGCACGGCGTTGAACACGTCGTTTACGGACGCGAGCGGGTGAGACACGGGCAGCAGGGCGGGGTGGACGCGCACCTGCATGGTGCCGCTCTCGCGGTCCTGCTGAGCGACGGCGACGAGCTTGATGCGGTAGCCCAACTCGCGCGCTACCACGATGTCACGCGGCTCAATGTGGCGGATGCCCTGCGCGCTCACCTCGTCCACATGGACGCGGGAGTTAAAGGCGATCGAGGCGAGGATGGCGATCTTGTACTGGGCGTCGAAGCCGTCCACATCGCTCGTGGGGTCCGCCTCGGCGTAACCGTGCGCCTGCGCCTCCGCAAGCACATCCTCAAAGGCGGCGCCCTCCTCGGTCATCTTGGTCAGGATGTAGTTCGTCGTGCCGTTGACGATGCCCATGACCTCGCGGACGCGGTTGGCGGCAAGCGACTCCTTCATCGCGGCGATGATGGGAATGCCCCCGGCGACACTACCCTCCAGGAAGAAGTCGCGCCGGGCGGCGTGAGCAGCCTCCATCAGGTCATGGCCCGCCTTGGCCATCATCTCCTTGTTGGCGGTGACGATGTTCTTGCCGCTTCGGATGGCGCGCAGCACAAACTCGTGCGCGGGCTCTACCCCGCCGATCAACTCCGCCAGGATGTCGATCTCCGGGTCGTCGATCACCTCGAACGGGTCGTCGGTGAGCAACGAGCGGTCCACCTCGACGGCGCGCGGCTTGGCCAGGTTGCGCACGGCGATCTTGCGCACCACGAGCTTCGCGCCGACGCGGCGCGTGATCTCGTCGGCGTTCTCCTGGAGGATACGGACCGTGCCGGAGCCGACCACACCCAGCCCGAGGACCCCCACCCGGATCTCGCGCGGGGCATCGGTCATAGCGGCGCCTCGCCTTCCAAGATCAGGAGCGTATCTCCCGGCTGCACCAGCGCCTTGTTCTGGGCGACGATGGCGATCACGCGGCCCGCGTACTCCGACTTGACCTCAGAAAACACCTTCATCGCCTCGATCAGGCCGATGGGCTGCCCGACCTCTACGTAATCCCCGACCTCGACCAGGGGAGGCTCATCGGGCGCCGAGGCCCGGTAGAAGACGCCCATCACCGGCGCCTCAATGGGAATGCCGGTAACCTCTGCCTCCGCAGGCGCAGACGAAGGCGGCGCGTTCTCCGCGACGGCGAACTCGTCGTGCGTCTCCGTAGGGAAGGGGGCGCCGAAATGGGGGAGCAGGAGAGAACCAGGAATGCCTCCGCCCGGCGGGGTTGGGGGCGGGGGAGGGGTATAGGCCGCGGTGCGCAGGGTCACCCGCACGTCGCCCTCTTCGTACCGCAGTTCGCTCAGCCCGTTCTCTTCGACCATCTTCGCGAGCTTGCGAATGTCGTCCGGGCTGATCCCAAAGTCCGTCACACGCATCACCGTCCGAGAAAAGATAAGGGTCCGACGCACGCACCGGCGACGGACCACCCGCTGCATTTTAACACCGGCGCCCCGAGGTGTCAACCGCGCGCCCGCGCGGGCTGGTTTGACACTCCTGTGCCGATGGGATACAATTCAGGCAGGGAGCGGCAATGTCTCCCGCGTTTGTGGCCCGTTCGTCTAGTGGCCTAGGATGCCTCCCTTTCAAGGAGGAGATCACGGGTTCGAATCCCGTACGGGCTATACGTTCAGAAATTCGCCGACGCGTAACATTCATCTGTTGCGCGCCGGCGATTTTCGTTACAGGGCAGGCAGCGGGAAGACCGGGCGCAGGGCGTCCTGGTCGTGGGTGCCCTCACTCCCCCGGTACGCGGACAGAAGCTCCGGCCCACTCGCCGCACCCCTGCCACGGGTAGCTCAGCGCGGCGCCGCCCCGGACCACCCGCCCTTCCCCGTCCGGCGCCTCGGTCCACGGGGAGCCGTCGGCCGGGATGCCGTCGTAACTTTCGTGCCCGAGGTCGGCGCACAACTCCGGCAGCGCCCCCATGGCGACCAGCCCGAACCCGTTGCTGAGCCGGTCGGTCTCCTCCTCGCCCGCGTCGCCCTCCGGCCAGGTGGCGCCGGTGGGAAGGGAATCCCCCCACCAGAAGAGGGTGTCCGAACCGGCCCGGCACGCATACTCCCATTCCGCCTCGGAGGGAAGGCGGTAACCGGCGGCGCGGAGGACACGCTCGTCGTCTTCGACGAAACCGGCAGGGTCGTGGCGGGGGTCGCCGAGCAGTTCAATACGAGGCACATCCTCGTCTTCCGGGTCGAGGCCAAGGATGCGCGCCGCCTGTTCTGCGGAAAGGGGAAAGCGGGCGAGGAGGAACGGGGCGACGTGGACCTCCTGCACGGGCCGCCAGAAGCCGGCGGCGTCGGAAAGGAGGTCCACGGCAACCCTCCGGTCGTCCTCCGTCAGGTTGTCTGCTCCTTCCAGAGCCTGTCGCAGCGCCCGCTCCTGCCGCTCTGAGAATCCGATCCGGAACGCGCCGCCGGGGATCAGGTTGAAAAGAACGCCGGTCGCCGTCTGGCAAAGGGTAACGAGCGGGACCGACGGGTAGGGCGCGTCCGGAGGCGGGGCGAAGGTCTTCACGTACGCGAACTCGAAGCCGGGGAGCCGTGCCAGCACCCGGTTCGCCACACTGCGACGCTGCTCCGGTGTCGCGGCGACCCAGGCGCCTAACTCGTCCAGTTCGGTGTTTGTCCTCATCCCCGGTGCCTCTTCCTGCCCGCCTGATGTTGTTCCGATACTGTACCGCGCGCGCAGTCGGGCGGAAAAGGTACACTGCGGGAAACACTCTCAAGGAAACCGAGGAACCTTCACGATGGAGCGAAAGACCGCGAGCGAATACCCCCAGGAGCTGCTGAACCTCTTCGACACCTATGTCCACGGCGAGATCGACCGGCGGACGTTCCTGGAGCGGGCGCAGAAGTTCGCCACAGGCGGGGTGACGGCGCTGGCGCTCTGGGAGAGCCTGCGGCCCAACTATGCGTGGGCGCAGCAGGTTCCCAAGGACGACAAGCGTATCAAGGCCGAGTACGTCACGGTTCCGTCGCCGCAGGGCAATGGGAGCATCAAGGGGTACTTTGCCCGCCCGGCCGGTGCCACCGGGAAGCTCCCCGGAGTGCTGGTCATCCACGAGAACCGTGGCCTCAACCCGTACATCGAGGATGTCGCGCGCCGGCTGGCGACGGAGAACTTCCTGGCGTTCGCCCCGGACGGTCTGACCTCGGTGGGCGGCTACCCGGGGAACGACGAGAAGGGCGGGGAGCTGTTCCGCACCGTGGACCGCGCGAAGATGAACATCGATTTCGTGGCCGCCGCCCGCTGGCTGAAGGCGCACCCGGAGGGCACCGGCAAGATCGGGGCGGTGGGCTTCTGCTTTGGGGGCGCCGTAGTGAACATGCTGGCCGCAACGCTGGGGCCGGATCTGGCGGCGGGGGTGCCGTTCTACGGGGGCCAGCCCTCGCCGGCCGACGCCGCGAAGGTCACATCGCCGCTTCTTCTCCAGTACGCCGGACTGGACACGCGGGTGAACGATGGCTGGCCTGCCTACGAACAGGTGCTCAAGGAGGGGTTTGTGCCGTACTGGGCGTTCTTCTACGAGGGGACAAACCACGGGTTCCACAACGACACGACGCCCCGCTACGACGAGGCGGCGGCGAAGCTCGCCTGGCAGCGCACGCTCACCTTCTTCAATAAGTACGTTCGGGGATAGGGAGGGCCGTACGGAGCGCGCGTCGGCGCCCGCGGCAAAAGGGGGCGAACGGCCCCTGTGCGGCCGTTCGCCCCTTGCTATGGTGGAGGGGACGTGACCTGGCTCCTGGTACTTGACGTTTTCTTTCTGGCCTTCCACACGCTCTGGGTCGTCTTCAACATGGCAGGGTGGGCGTGGCGCAGGACGCGCCGCCTCCACCTCGTCACGATGGGGCTTACCGCGTTCTCCTGGTTCGTGATAGGCCCCCTGTGGTACGGCACCCTCGGCTACTGCCTCTGCACGGACTGGCACTGGGCGGTCCGCAGGCAACTGGGATACGCCGACCGTAGCCAGGGGTATGTCCACTTCCTTGCCCACACCCTCCTCGGGTTAGATCTCTCGCCACGGGCGACCGACCTGCTGACGGGAGGCGTCTTCGGCCTTGCCGCGGTGATGACCGTGGCGCTCAACTTCCGCGATCTCCGGCACCGCCGGAGCCGGGCGGAGGCCCTTTCGGGAGATACATAACTGGGTACACAGGCGGATATACGTAGGGGTACGTATGGGGAAAGCGGCCCCGGAATCAGACAATATACCTGACCGGGGAGTTTCGTGTGAGGCGAGTGGAGCGATCCACTGGTAGTTTCTCGTGCACACCCAAATTAGCCTCAATGCGGTACCGTTCTCACACGACCCAGTTCTCACCCGTGATGCGATAACAAAAGTCTAGTTTTGTCGAGATGACACGCGGCCCCCCGGCGTTTGCCGGAGGGCCTTTCGGCGTGCCATAATATCCGACGGGCGGATGCGGCGAGGTCGCCCGGATACGGAGGGGATATGGCATTCGGAAAATGGAAAGTTGTCGTCGGCATCCTGTGCGGTGCCGTAGCGGTGGCGGGCCTGTGCGCCAGGGCCGCGCCGCAGGCGGGCGGCGCGCCGCGTGACCTCTTTAACGGCAAAGACCTGAGCGGGTGGCATGTGGACGCTCCCGCCCTGGACAAGGACCCGAAGGCGCGCAGCCCGTTTACGGTGCGCAACGGCCTGCTGGTGAGCCTGGGCACCCCCGGCGGGCACCTTATCACGAACTCGGCGTATGAGGACTACCGCCTGGAGGTCGAATACCGCTTCGCTGGAAAGCCCGGCAACTGCGGCGTTCTGGTGCACGCCTCGACGCCGCGGGCGCTCTATGGCATGTTCCCACGCTCCATCGAGGTCCAGATGGAGCACCTGAACGCGGGCGACTTCTGGTGCATCGTGGAGGATATCACGGTGCCCGACATGGAGCGCCGGCGCGGCCCGAAGGAGCGGTGGGGTACGACCGGAGACCGCCTGCGCCGCATCGCCAACCTCAATGACGGGGCAGAGAAGCCGGTCGGCGAGTGGAACACGATGGTGATTGAGGCGCTGGATGACCAGATCAAGGTCTGGGTCAACGGCATACTGGTCAACCATGGTTACAACGCCACGGCGGACGAGGGGCAGATCGCCCTGCAGGCCGAGGGCTCCGAGGTCGAGTTCCGGAAGGTCCGACTCACCCCGATCACCAAACTCAGCGGAGATGCCGGTCCGGCGACCACCCCGTAACCGCGAATAGCGGTTTTGATTTGGCATTGTGTGTGGGTAGACTGGCACCGTGACTTACAGGTTGTGAATGCTTGTCCGCCCGTTGCTGTCAGGCAGCGGCGGGCGGTCCTTTTTAGGGTGCCTACCGGCGTTCTGTGGGGCGCGCGGTAAGTAACCGCATAATCACAGTTGTGGTCACACTATCGTTTTGGTAGGCTGGTTTCAGTGTCGGTTTTTATCGTCCTTCCGGCACCCCGCCCGCCCGGCGTCGCGCAACGCCGGGCGGGCGGGTTTTATTGTGGCTCCGGGTGCGGCGGTCAGCGGCGCGGCTGTCAGCCGCGCGGCCGTCGCCACATGGCGTAGAGCATCGGCGAATTCCCCGCCTGAAGAGTTGCCGTCGTCTCGAATCCGTGTCGGGCGTAGAGGCGGGCGTTGTCCTCGCTGGTCGCCTCCAGGTAGGCAGGCAGCCCCTCCGCGTCGCAGGCTTGCAGGCCGAACTCCAGCAGGACCGACCCCGTCCCCTGGCGCTGGAACGCCGGGTCTACCCCCAGCAGCGCCAGATACCAGTGGGGCTCCTGCGGGTGTACCGCCTCCATCTTGCCCAGCAGGGCGTACTGATCCCCTCGCATGGACACGTCCACGGTATCCTCAATCAGCGCCTCCAGAGGCTTCGGGTCCGGGTGAACTCCGGGCGGCAGCCAGAGCGCCGCGCCGCGCCCGGTCCCGGCCTGGTGCGCGGTCCCGGCTTCGAACGCCTTCCCGGCGAACGCGCGGATGAACCGCGGCATGTGCGCACGGTACTGGTCCGGGTAGGGATACATCCAGCGAAGGCAGCGGTCGCCCGCGAAGGCGCGGGTCAGTGTCTCCACCGCCCAGTCCTCGTCCTGCCGCGTTGCAACGGTCTCCGCCGCGACACGCACTGCGTTCGCGCGCTCCGCTTCCCGGTCTGTGATGACGGTCATGACTGTGGCAATCTCCTTTGGGTTCGTGGTTCCGACACACTGATTACAGCCGGTTCTGCGCCGAGTGCCCACCTACTTTGGGCAGGGGCGCCCCCTGACTACGGGCTGATGGAGCTCGCCGGGCAGGTTGTCAGAGGAGATTATTGAGGCGGCCGCGAATGGATACCCGGTCATGCAGGTCTGGTACATTCGGCTCTTCGGCAGTCTTGGCGTGGGCCGGGACCAGGAAGAGATCACCCGATTTAGCACGCGCAAGACCGGGGCGTTGTTGGCGTACCTGGCGTTCTACCGGGGGCGGCGCCACGGGCGCGAAGCGCTGTGCGACCTTCTGTGGCCAGAC
Source organism: uncultured Armatimonadota bacterium (assembly GCA_937902745.1). GTDB lineage: Bacteria > Armatimonadota > Armatimonadia > Armatimonadales > Armatimonadaceae > CALEKU01. Next base: position 24,028 of record CALEKU010000025.1, on the reverse strand, counting down.
GAACCCCCAGCAACGAGCCGGGCCCGCCTGCGGGTCGCCCTGACGTCTCTGCGCCATCAACTTGAGCCGCCCGGTGTCCCCGGTGGCACTGTGATCCGCTCGGACGGGCACGATTACGTCCAGATCGTCGCCGAAGCCGTCGCCACGGACGTTGCGGAGGTGGAGAGCGCGCTGCAACTCCTCGATTCGGACACGGCCAGCCTGGACGAGCGTGCCGCGGCCAGCGCTCGGATCGTTGCCCTGTTCCGCCACCCCCTTCTGACCGGGATGTATGAGGATTGGGTCCTCGCGGAGCGCGAACGACTGTCTCAGGCGGCGGTCGAACGGCTTGCGGCTCTGGCGCGAAAGCTCCCCCCCGAGACGGGTATCGAACTGGCGCGCCATGCGGCGCATCTGGACCCCCTGGCCGAAGAGCCGCTGTTCGCCCTCCTGCCCTTGCTGGCCCAGAGCGGTCAGGCCAGCGCGGCGCGACGAGCGTACGAAGCATTTCGCCGCCGGTGGGAGGCTGAGATGGGGGGAGAGCCGTCTCCGGCTCTGGCTGAGCTCGCGGCGTCGCTCCAGGTGGAAGGGGGCAAACCCGTCGTTGCCAGCGTTGGCCAGCCGGCGCCTCCCGGCCGGACCGAGACGCCGGTCGCGACGGCTCCTACGACTGCCGCAGCGGCCTCGGTGCCGCCGCGCGAACTGCGCCGCTTGCCGCTGTACCTCACACGCTTCTTCGGGCGCGAAGCCGAGCGCGTGGCCGTGCGAAACGCCCTGAGTGACTCCCGCCTCGTGACCCTGACCGGGCCGGGGGGCACCGGCAAGACGCGGCTGGCAGTGGAGGCGGCCGGGGATTGGGACGGCGCCTGCTGGTTCGTTCCCCTTGCCGACCTATCCGACGCCGAGAGATTTCCGGCCGCCGTGTGTGACGCCCTGGGAGAGGCGGCCCGCCGGACCCGCGCCGCCACCGGGGCAGATACCCCGGAGGCGCTTCTGGCGGGCGCCGCCGCCGCCCTGACCAACGCCCCGAGGCCGCTTCTCGTGCTCGATAATCTGGAGCAGATCGCCGATCAGTGCGGCTCCTGGGTGGTCGCCCTGCTGGAGCGTGTCCCGGAACTGCGTCTGCTCGTCACCTCGCGCCTGCGCCTCCATATCCCAGGTGAGCGTGAACTTCCGGTGGACCCACTGCCGACCCCGCCGGTTGTCTCCTCTGTCGCTGTTGCGGCAGGCCCCGCGGCGGAGGACGATCTGGAGGCCACGGCGGCTGTTGCCAGCGTTGCGCTGTTCCTGGACCGGGCGCGGGCGGCACGCCCCGACTTCCAGATCACGCCCCGGAACCGCGGCGACATTGTGGAGGTGTGTCGCTTGCTGGAGGGCATCCCGCTCGCGCTCGAACTGGTGGCGGCGCGGGGCGGAACGCTCGTGCCCGCGCAGATGCGGGCGCAGCTCGCGGCGGCGGGCAGCCTTCTGGTGACGGATCGCCGCGCCGCGCCGGACGACCGGCATCGCTCCCTGTATGCGGCGATCGACTGGAGCTACCGCCTGTTGCCGGAGGACCTGCGCCACACGTTCCGGCATCTGGCCGTCTTCCGTGGCGGCTTTACCGCGGCGGCGGCGGCGGCGGTGTGCGGCATCCCCGAGGATCAGGCGGCGGAGGCGCTGGCCCGCCTCCGGGCGCACTCGCTGGTCGGCAGCGTGGCCGACGCCGCAGAGATGCGCTTTTCGCTTCTGGAGAGCCTGCGGGTGTTCGCCGCGGCTCAACTGGCGGCGGACGAGGAGGCGCCTGCGCGTCGGCGCCATCTGGAGTGGTTCGCGAGCCTCGCGGAACTCGCTGATCAGGGGCTGTCGGGGCCGGAACAGGCGATGTGGCTGGACCGGCTGGAGGCGGACCAGGACAACCTGCGCGCGGCGCTGGAGGCGGCGCTAGCGTCCTCGCCGCAGACAGCCGGGCGGATGGCGGGCGCCATCTGGCTCTTCTGGCACCTGCGCGCGCGCCCGGGGGAGGGACGTCGGTGGTTGGAAGCGGCGCTGGCGCGCTCCGCGGCGGAGCGGCCCGGAGGGGACGGGGAGGCGGACGCGGTGGCGTGGCGGGCGCGAGCACTGCACGGTGCCGGGACGCTTGCCTGGGTTCAGGGCGACGGCGCGGCGGCCGCGCCGCTGTTCGAGGAGAGTCTGCGGCTGCGGCGCATGACCGGCGACTGGCAGGGTACGGCGGCCACGCTGAACAACCTGGGCCTGCTGGCCTGGTCACGCCGGGACCTGGAGGCGGCGCGGGGCTTCCACGCGGAGGCGCTGGCGATTCGGCGCGAGCGGGGCGACCGCCCCGCGCAGGTGGCAAGCTCGCTGCACAACCTGGGAGTGGTGAACTGGGACCGCGGCGATTATCCCGCGGCGCGGGCGGCCGCGGAGGAGGCGCTGGCGATCTGCCGGGAGGCGGGTGACCGGGTGGGGGAGGCGCACGCGCTCAATAACCTCGGTAATGTGGCCCTGGCGCTGGGCGATTTCGAGGCGGCCGAGGCGTGGTACGACCAAAGCCTCGCTGTGAAGCGCACGCTGGGGTATGCGCCGGGCATCGCGGCGACGCTCTCGAACGTCGGGGTGACGGCGCTTCGGCAGGGGCGTCTTGATGTGGCGGAGGCGCGCTTCCGGGAGGCGCTGGGCATCTACCGGGAGATGGACGCGCTGGAGGGGATTACGACGCAGTTGCGTAACCTGGGCCAGATCGCTACGGAGCGGGGGGATTGGGCGGGAGCCCGAGCGTTTCTTTTGGAGAGCCTCGCCCTGCGGCTCTCGTCCGACAGCCCGGGGGACATTGCGGGGAACCTGGAGGCGTTCGCCATTCTGGCTGCCGCGCCGGGCGATGCGGCGCGCGCGGCGCGCCTGCTGGGCGCCGCCGCCGCGCGGCGCGCCGAGAGTGGCATTCCTCTGCACCCCTCCGAGCAGGTGCCCGTGGAGCGCGCCGCAGCGGCGGCCCGGGCAGTCCTGGGGGAAGACGCCTTCAGATCGCACTATAGCGAGGGTGAGGCCGCGCCGCCGGACGCCGCGGTCGCGCTTGCGCGGGAAGTCTGAGCGGGCGGCGGCGCCCCGTCGCGTTCTGAGGCGCCACCCGTATAGGTCAGGCGGACTCGCCGCCTTCCGCCGCCGTCGCGGCGTCCGCTTCCGTTTCGGGAGTAGCCGCGATGGAGAACTCCTGCAGACGGCCTGCAAGGGAGCGGGCAATCTCCGCCCGGACGTGGATGGCCTCCGGCCGGTAATCCACCGACAGGACGTGCCCGTACTCGTAGCACAGGGCGACCACCTCGGAGCGGGAGTAGGGCACCGCGAGGCGCATATCCACCACCAGCGACTTGATGGTCTCGACGATCCGGTCCATGAGGTACGGGACGCCCTCTGCCGTTGTCGCCGACAGGTATACCGAGTTCGGGACGGTGGCGACGAGGCGGCGCAGTTCGTACTGGTCCCTCACCAGGTCGGCCTTGTTGAAGACCGTGATGGTGGGCTTGTCGCCCGCCTCCAGGGACTCCAGGGTCTCCAGCACGGTATCGCGATGGCGGTCCGCCTCGGGCGATGAGGCATCCACCACATGAATCAGGAAGTCCGCCTCCTGCACCTCTTCCAGCGTTGCTCGGAACGCCGCGATCAGGTCTGGGGGCAGGTTGCGAATAAAGCCGACCGTGTCGGTGAGCAGGATGCCGCGGCCGTCTGGCAGCACCACCCGGCGTGTGGTCGGGTCGAGCGTGGAGAAGAGCATCCGGTCCGCCAGGACGGTGCTCCCGGAAAGGGTGTTCAGCAGCGTCGATTTGCCCGCGGACGTGTACCCTACCAGCGCCGCGGTCGGGAACGGCAACTTGCGGCGGCTGGCGCGCTGCTGGCGGCGGTTCTTGCGCACCTCCTCCAGTTCGCGCTCCAGTTCGGTGATGCGCTCGCGGACCTTGCGCCGGTCGGTCTCCAGCTTCGTCTCACCGCCACCACCGCGCACTCCGATACCGCCCTGCTGCCGCTCGAACTTCGTATACAGGGAGCCGAGGCGGGGGAGCAGGTAGGTGAGCTGTGCCAACTCCACCTGGAGCTTGCCCTCACGGGTACGGGCGCGGTTAGCGAAGATGTCAAGGATAAGCTGCGTCCGGTCAATGATGCGGGTCTTCAGGGTCTCGCCCAGGTTGCGCTGCTGCGTCGGGGACAGGTCGTTATCCACGATCACGAGCGAGGCCTGGAGATCCTGAACCTCCGCGAAGAGTTCGTCCGCCTTGCCGTGCCCGATCAGGTACGCAGGGTCGGGCGTCTTCCGCCGCTGGCCGATCTTCGCCACAACCTGAACGTTCGCCGTTTGCGCCAGGTCCGCCAATTCGTCCAGTCGCGCGTCGAGGTCGTCGTCGTTGTACTCGTCGGTCTCCAGCGCCACGAGGACCGCTTTCTCGTCCCTGGCGGTCTCGTACATCCGTGCGGGTCCCTTATCGGAAATGGTCGTCGCCCCCTTTGATTCTGACGTGCGTCGTCAGGATACTCATGTTCCTTATCGTACTATATCCGCGCGTCGGCAAAGGAAAAACAAAAAGAAGGCCGGGATCGCCTGTGCGACCCGGCCTTGTTGCGGAGGAGTTGCCTTAACGGACAACCTTGATCTGATTCACGAACGTCGTGGAAGGGAGCGAGTACTCCGTGACGATGCGCCGGGCGACGTTCGCCGCCCGCGTCTGTAGGGTGTCCGAGGTGACCGAGCCGTCCAGCACGATGACGCCCCGGCGCACCAGAACGGTGACCTTGTTACCGGGGGCGTTGAACTGCGGGTCCAGGGCCAGAGCGAGGCGTACATCGGAGGCGGCCTCGTTCAGGTCGTTTGCAGACCCTTCGGGCGCTCCACCGCCCGTGGTGGCGGCGTTCGCCTTGCCCATCTCGTTGCCGATCATCTCCAGCAGTGAGAAGGATTTGGCGGCGTCGGCGATCTCGGTCTTGAGGTCGAAGGCCCGGATGCCCGAGAGCGAAACGATGTTCTCGACATTGATAAGCGCCAGGCGCAGGTCGGACTCTTCTCCGAGCCGGGCCTCGGTGGCGAGCTTCTTGAAGTCAGGCTCTTTGTTGGTGTTCGCGGCGTCCAGCGAGAGCTGGAGGATGTTGACCTCCGGCTTCTCGTGTCGGTAGGCGACCAGGAACGTTTCGCTGCCCAGCGTGACCGTCTGGCCTTTCGTGTAGTAGACCGGATCGGAGCCAGAGCCACCCTTGTCACCGCCGCCCATCATGCCCCCGAATAGAGACATTGCCGCCATCGCTCCGGCGGCGTCGCCGTCGCCGTCGCTGCCGGAGAGCATCCCGAGGCGCATCAACTGCTCGAAGGAGTCATCCTTCTTCGGCGGGTCACCCACCTGACGGATTACCACACGCCGCCACTCCGTGTTCAGGTCCTTGAGCTTGTACGACAGCGGCGTTGCGCTTCCGGTCAACAGTTCGCCCAGCCCGCCGGCCCCGCCGTTCTGCGAATACGCGGGCGCGGCGCACAGCGCCCCGATGACTGCCAGGACGGCTACCGTCCGCTTCAGCATGTTCCTCATAGTCGTTTTACAGTCTCCTCCCGTCTACTTCTCGGTAACTCTGCCTGCTTCCTTTAAGCCAAACGCAAAACGCCCCCGCGCACTCTTACGCGGGGGCGTTCCGTGGAGACGGGGATAGGTTGTCTACCAGGACAGGGGGATGTTCTGGCGGATGCGCTCAACGGCTTCGGAGATGCGCTCGCCGTTCTTATCACCGTTCACGGTCAGCGACATGCGGACATAGCCCTCGCCGGCATCGCCGTAGCCGTTACCGGGGATGACCAGCACGCCCGCCTTCTCAATGAGGTCCTTGGTGAAGGATACGGACGTATGGCCCGGCGGCACCGGCAGCCAGATGTAGAACGAGGACTGCGGCTTCTCCAGTTTCCATCCCAGGGAGTTCAGCCCATCCACCAGCAGGTCGCGGCGGCGCTTGTAGAGCGCCAGCGTCTCGTCGTTGGTGACGTTGAGCATCGCCCAAGCCGCGGCGCGGTCGATGGCGGCGAACTGCTTGCTGTCGACATTCGACTTCAGCTTGTTCAGCGTCGCCACAGCGTCCGGGTTGCCCGCCGCAAACCCGATGCGCCAGCCGGTCATGTTGAACGTCTTCGAGAGCGAGTGCATCTCGATGGCGACATCCTTCGCGCCGGGCGTCTGCAGAATGGACGGGGGCTGGAACCCGTCGAAGCCGACCGCGGCATAGGCGCAGTCCTGGCAAATCAGGATGTCGTACTCCTTCGCGAAGGCGACCGCCTCCGCGAAGAACTCGGGCGGCGCGACCGCCCCGGTCGGGTTGTGCGGGTAGTTCAGGAAGAGGAGCTTGGCGCGGCGCGCTACATCCGTCGGAATCGCCGTCAGGTCTGGCAGCCACTTGCTCTCGGCGGACATCGGCATGGGGTGGGGCGTCCCGCCCGCCAGCAGAGTGTTCACCTTTGGAACCGTATAGGCCGGGTCCTGCACCAGGGTAACGTCGCCCGGGTCGACGAACGCCCAGCAGATGTGGGCGAGGCCCTCCTTCGAGCCGATCAGAAGCATCAGTTCGGTCTTCGGGTCCAGGGACACACCGAAGCGCTTCTCGAACCACTGCGCGGCGGCGTCCAGGAAGGTCGGGTCGCCCGCGTTGCTCTCGTCGTAGCGGTGGGTCTCCGGATCCTGCGCGCACTCGTACAGTTTGTCGATGATGGCGGAGGGGGTCGGCTGGTCGGGATCGCCGATTCCGAGGTCAATCAGGTCGCGCCCTTCGGAAAGGGCCTGCGCCTTCATGCGGGCGATTTCGCCGAACAGATACGGGGGGATGAGGTCGAGCCTCTTGGCACGCTGCACGTTATCTACTCTCCTGCTTTCTGTCGGTTTCAGGCGACGAGACTCTCGTCGGCGGTGTGTGCCCGGACCGTCTGGCCCGGGTTGAGACGGATGATCATGGAAGTGTTCCCTGGGGAGCGTGATGACACGCGGCTACAGCGAGATTGTACCGCGGAAGACTTCGACGGCGGGGCCAGTCATGTAGACCCGGTCGTCGTCCGACCAGTCGATCTGGAGGTCGCCGCCGAGCAGATGGACCAGGACGCGGCGGCCCGTGAGGCCGTTCACGTGCGAGGCGACGACCGAGGCGCACGCGCCCGTGCCGCAGGCGAGCGTTCGCCCCGCCCCGCGCTCCCAGGTGAGCATCTTGATCTCACTGGGCGAGACCACCTCGACGGCGTGGGCGTTTGTGCGGCGGGGGAAGAGCGGGTGTTTTTCGATGGCCGGCCCGAGCCGATCAATGCTCTCCTCGGTGACCTCCGGCAGGAAGTAGATGGCGTGGGGGTTGCCCATCGAAACGGCAGTGAGCGCGACCGCCTCGCCGTTGACATCCACCACCTGACCGACGGCCTGACCCGCCGGGTCACCCTCCATGGGGATGTCGGCCCGGTTAAGCCTGGGCACGCCCATGTCCACGGTCACATGGGTGACCTTGCCGTCGCGCACGGTCAGGTCCAGGGTTTTGTCGCCGCCCAGCGTCTCCACGGTGATGCGGGTCTTCGCCGTGTGCCCCTGGTCATAGACGTACTTGGCAAAGCAGCGGATGCCATTGCCGCACATCTCGGACTCGGAGCCGTCCGGGTTGAACATGCGCATCATAAAGTCGCACGTTTCCGACGGCAGGACCAGAAGCACGCCGTCGCCCCCGATCCCGAACTTGCGGTCGCAGAGACGAACCGACTGAGCCTGGAGCGCGTCCACAGTAGGCGCGCCTTCCACAAGGCAATCGGCAACGACGAAGTCGTTGCCGATGCCCTGCATCTTCACAAACGGGAGTTGTGTCGTCATGACGGTGTTACCCCGCGTTGGCTGCCGCCTCTTCGCCCGCGGCGTCGGCGCCCGAAGTCTCACGCGCCTCGCCGCTGTTAGCCGTGGAGGCACTCTGGCCGCCCGCCTGGTGCTGGGCCGCCGCTGCCGCGCGCTCCGCCGCCTGCGCGTCGCGCAGGTGCACCGGCCGCATCGGGACGATGCTCGTGACCGCGCTCTTGTAAACAAGCTGGGTCGGGCGTCCCGGGGACTCCAGGAGGATGGTAAACGTGTCGAACCCGCGCACATGGCCTCGCAGTTGCACACTGTTGATCAGATAGATGGTGACTGCGATGTTCTCCTTGCGAACCTGGTTCAGAAACGTGTCCTGCAGGTTCACCTGACTCTTGTTCATTCGATTTCCCTCTCGTGTTGCTTCACTCGTCGGACGGCCGTCCACCCGACGGGTTCCCATAAACTTGTTCTATCACGCGGTTCGCCACCGTCTCCGCGGTATCCTGCGCCGACAGCTCTAGCCATTTTACCTGGGGATCGCCCTGGAACCAGATGAGTTGTCGGCGCGCGTACCGGCGCGTGTCGCGCTTCAGTTCCGCGACTACTGTGTCCAGCGGCTCGCCCTCCACGAGGTGGCGCAGCAGGTGGCGATACCCCAGGCTCTGCATGCTCTTGAACCCCGAACCATATCCCCGGCCCAGCAGTTCCCGCACCTCGTCCAGAAAACCGGCCGCGAGCATGGCGTCCACGCGCGCCTCGATGCGCCCATACAGAGTTTCCCGGTGCTCCGTCCTCAGGCCGAACTGGATCGTGTTCGGCTTCGGGACACCGTGAACCCCCTCTGGCGTGTGAAACGAAGACAGGGGGCGGCCCGTGACTTCGTACACTTCGAGCGCGCGGATAATCCGCTTGGCATCGCCGGGCAAAATCCTGGCCGCGGCCTCCGGGTCTACCGTGCGCAGGCGGGTGTGCAGGGTCGCAGACCCGTGCTCCTCCGCTTCGGCGCGCAGGCGGGCGCGTAGTGCCTCCTGCGGTGGCACGTTCGGCACGGTGAGGGTCGCGGTCACGGCCCGCACGTAGAGGCCCGTGCCTCCGACCAGAATCGGCGTCCGTCCCCGCCCGCGAACCTCCTCGATCGCGCGGTTTGCCAGCCGCTCGAAGTCGGCCAGCGTGAAATCCTCGTCCGGGTCTGCGACGTCGATCAGGTGAAAAGCCGCCCGCCGCCGCTCGTCCGCGTCCGGCTTCGCGGAGCCGATGTCCAGTCCCCGGTATACCGCGACCGCGTCCGCACTGATAATCTCCCCGTTCAGGCGCTCAGCCAGCGCAATGCCGGCCGCAGTCTTTCCGGAGGCCGTGGGGCCGACCACGGCGATCAGCGGTGGCTCGCCCGCCTGCATGGCCGCGATTATAGCACGCGGGCGGCGGGCGCGGCAATGCCCTCGGGGGAGATGCTGGTTCCCGGGTGGAAAAGCTGTCCCGGGGCGGGCATTCCGTCGGGGACGAGCGTCTGATCGCGGCGCGGCCCGATGCTCACCAGCGCGGCCGGCACGCCCGCCAGGGCTTCCACATGCCGGACGTAGTTGCGGGCGTTCTCGGGTAGATCCTCGAAACGGACCACATTGTCAACGGCCTCCTCCGGCCACCCGGGCAACTCGTCGTACACCGGTTCGCAGCCGTCCAGGAGCGACACATCGCCCACGGGGAAGTCGCGCAGCACCTTACCGTTCTTCAGGTACCCCTTGCAGATCTTGACCGTATCAAACCCTGCCAGCACGTCGAGGTGACCGATGCAGAGGCCGGTCAGGCCGTTCACGCGCACGGCGTAGCGCAGCGCCACCGCGTCCAGCCAGCCGCAGCGGCGCGGGCGGCCCGTGGTGGTGCCGTACTCGTGGCCGCGCTCCCGAATGCGCTCGCCCGCCTCGTCCAGAAGTTCCGTGGGGAAGGTGCCAGCGCCGACGCGCGTCGTGTAAGACTTGACCACGCCCAGCACCTGACCGATGGCGGTGGGGGGGATACCGGTGCCGATACAGGCGCCGCCCGCGATGGGGTGCGAGGACGTGACATAGGGGTAGGTACCCCCGTCCAGGTCGAGCAGGGTCGCCTGCGCTCCTTCGAAAAGGATCCGCTTCCCTTCCGCGTAGGCGTCCAGCGCCAGGGTCTGCGTGTCGGTGATGTGCGCGCGGAGGCGTTCGCCGATCGGCAGGAGGTGCGCCAGCAGCGCGTCCTCCTCCACCGGGTCCGCGCCGTATACCTTGGTCAGAACGGCGTTCTTGAGCGGCAGGATGGTCCGGAGGCGCTCGCGGAGGTGCGTGGAGTCCAGCAGGTCGCCCGCTCGCACACCAATGCGGGCCGCTTTGTCCACGTAGCAGGGGCCGACGCCGCGCCCCGTGGTGCCGATGGCCTGCGCGCCCTTGGCCTTCTCTTCCAGGGAGTCCAGAAGCGCATGATAGGGCAGGATCAGGTGGGCGTTCTGGCTGAGCCGCAGGTTCTCGACCGAGATACCGCGCGCCTGCAGTTCGTCCATCTCGCGCAGCAGCGTCGTGGGATCGATCGCCATGCCGTCCGCCAGAATGCACACGGCGCGTGGATTAAGGATGCCGGACGGGACGAGGTGGAACTTGTAGGTCTGGTCGCCGACGATAACAGTATGTCCGGCGTTCGGTCCACCGCCGTACCGGATCACGACATCGGCGTCCTGACCGATCAGGTCAACGAACTTTCCCTTGGCCTCGTCGCCCCAGTGCGTCCCCACGACGATCACCGCGCGCCCGGCCTGCCCTGCTGCGCTGCTCATGCTGCGCTGGTTCCCCTCGGTTACGATAGACAAAAAGAAAAGGATAGCGGGTGGATTCTTTGCGGAACCCTTCGGCTATCCAGAGAAGGTATTTCGAATGAACACACCGATTGTAACGCGCGCGGCAGAGGGTGTCAAGCCGAGCCGAGCGGGCAGGCCGCTTGACACGCGGGGCGTAGCATGATATAAAATCCCGGTCGCGCGAAAGCGCCCATTCCCGGATGGTGCAGCGGCAGCACGTCAGGTTCTGGCCCTGAAAACCGAGGTTCGAATCCTTGTCCGGGAGTTCGTCGAAAACACAAAGGGGCCGCCCGCAGGTACACTGCGGGCGGCCCCTTTGGCGTTAACGAGGGCCGGATACGGGAGGGCAGAGATGCTGGCGATCAAGCGGGACAAGCCGGGGAAGATCGACCTGAGCGCCGTGCCTACCGAGGCGGACGGCGGGATGAATCAGGCCGAGGGCGCGGCGCGGCTGGCGGTTCTCAAGGAGGAGCTGGCAGACCTCCAGGAACTGCTCTACGCGGCGCACCAGAACGCCCTGCTGGTCGTGGTGCAGGGGCGCGACACCGCCGGCAAGGACGGCACCATCAAGGCGGTGGCGGACGCCATGAACCCGGTCGGCGTCCGGGTCGCCTCGTTCAAGGTCCCCTCAGAGCAGGAGCGGGAGCACGACTTCCTGTGGCGGGTCCATCGTGAAACGCCCGGTATCGGCGAGGTTGTCTTCTTCAACCGGTCGCACTACGAGGATGTACTCGTTGCCCGCGTCCGTGAACTGGTCCCGAAGGCGGTCTGGAAGAAGCGCTACGACCATATCAACGACTTCGAAGACCTTCTGGCCGACCACGGCGTGATCGTGGTCAAGTTCTACCTGCACATCAGCAAGAAGGAGCAGGAGAAGCGTCTGCTAGACCGGGAGAAGGAGCCCGCCAAGGCGTGGAAGCTGAACGCCGGGGACTGGGAGGAGCGCGCGTACTGGGACGAGTACGCGGAGGCGTACGAAGACGTTCTGGCGAAGTGCGCCGCGCCACACGCCCCCTGGTTCATCGTTCCGGCCGACCGGAAGTGGTACCGCAACGTCGCCATAGCCGAAGCCCTGGTGAGTATCCTGCGTCCCTACCGCAAGGAGTGGGAGGCCGCCCTTGCCGCGATGGGCGTGGCGCGCAAGGCCGAACTGGAGCGGATGCGCTCGCAGCCCGCCTCAGCGCAGTAGGGTGGGTATGCGGGTTCTGATCCTGGGCGGCACGCAGTTTGTAGGGCGGCACATCGCGGAGGCGTTTCTGAACGCCGGGCACGCCGTCAGTATCCTGACGCGCGGCGTGACGCCGGACCCCCTGCCCGCCGCGGTGGAGCGGCTGCGCGGCGACCGGGACGCCGGGGACTCGGGGCTGGATGCTCTGGGAGATCGCTCCTGGGACGCCTGCATCGACGTGAGCGGGTACACGCCGCGGCAGGTGCGGCCGAGCGCCGTGCGCCTCCGGGACCGTGTGGCGCGGTATGTCTTCGTGAGCGCTGTCAGCGTCTACGGCGACCCGGATCGGCGCCCCGTGCGCGAGGACCAACCCCTGCTGCCCCCCGCCGCCGAGGACGTTACCGAGATTGACGCCGGCACGTACGGTCCGCTCAAGGTCGCGTGCGAGCGGGTTGTGGGGGAGATTTACGGGGAGCGGGCGACGCTCCTGAGGCCGCAGGTCGTCTCCGGGCCGTACGACCCCAGCGGACGGTACACCTACTGGGTAGACCGCGCCGCGCGGGGCGGACCGATGCTCGCGCCGGGTGACGGTACCGACCACGTTCAGGTCATCGACGCCCGCGATGTCGCGCGCTTCACGGTAAAGGTGGCGGAGGACGGCCTGGGCGGCGCCTTCAACCTCGCGGGGCCGAGGCTTACCTGGGCGGAGTTCCTGCGGGTCCTGAGCGCAGAGCAGCCGGTCTGGGTGCCCGCGGAGATCCTGCGGGAGGCGGGCCTGACCTTTGTGGACCTGCCTCTGTACCGGCCCGAGCACGGCGCAAGGGGCGCAAGGGCGAGCCTGATGGACGTCAGCAGCGACCGGGCGCAGGCGGCGGGCCTGACACTCACCGACCCCGCCCTTACAGCGCAAGACACGCGCGCCTGGAGCAAGCCCCTGAATCTTCTCCCCGCGCTGCCGCCAGGACGCGAGGCGGAACTGATGCGCCGGGCTAACCCAGGGCTTGTGCAACCACAGCCTTGAGCTTTTCCAGGCCGGTGCGGGCGACGTGCAGGGGCTCTTCCTTGTAGTACTCCGGGTTGAACAGCTCCAGGGAGAGGACGCCGCGGAAGCCGATATCGTTCAGGTCCTGCAGCACGGAAACCAGGGGGGCGATGCCGTCGCCGGGGTAGACGCGGTCGGCGTCCGTGATGACCTCCGGCAGAATCGCCGGATAGTCGTTTACATGGAAGACCTGGATGGCGTCCGGCGACAGGAGGCTCAATCCGGCCTGCGGGGAGCCGCCCTTGTACATATGGTACACGTCGGCGAGGATGCAGGCGTCCCGATGGCCGCTCTGCGCCGCCACCAGCATCGCCTCCGACAGGCGGCTCAGGTTCTTGCTGAAGCCCCAGAACTCCAGTTCCGGCACGACCCCCGTCTCCTCGCCGACTTCAAGGAGTTCCCGGTAGCGGTCGGCCGCGGCAAATAGATCAAGCGCCGGAGCGTCTGCCTGCTGCATGCCGAACGGCGGCGCGGCGATTCGCTTGCCCCCGAGGCGTGCGACCAGCCCCATGGCCCGCCGGGCGTCCAGCAGACCCTGGCGGCGGCGTGCCTCGTCGTCCACCGCCCACTCGAAGAACCCGATCGCGGACTCGACGGTAAGGCCCAGGTCCCGGATGCGCGCGGAAAGCTCTTTGAGGTCGCCGCCCTCGTCCACGAAGCGCTCGATCTCGTCGATCCAGGGCTCGATGGCCTCGTACCCCGCGCCTGCGGCCACGTCCACCAGTTCGTTCAGCGGCAGCTTGTGGGCACGCACCGTGCTCGTGTTCAGGCAGTAGCGGAACGGCTCGTCCGCCCCGGCCCCGAGGAGGTCCGGGAGCGGCATCGTCATCTCGTCCAGGCTCTCCGTGACCAGAATCTCCTCCTGTATAAGAACGGCGGCGGATTCGCCGGGGGCGCGCTTCACGAGCGGGCGATACAGCATTCCAGTCCTTTCGGGCGCGGCGCGGCCGCGCGGGCGGGTGATCCCGCTGCCGCAGCGGCGGCGGCCGTGCAGATGTCGCAGGGATTTTCGGCGGCAGGTTACTTTACGATGCGCCGCCGAAAATCCCTGCGGCGAGTCGTCGCGGCCGCCCCGGCCTACACCTTCCAGGGGCCGCGGTAGGAGCGGGTCCGCAGACGGTTGGCGTCGTTGCGCCCATCGCCCTTGAACTCCTCCTTGCGCGGGTCCCACTCCAGTTCTTTGCCGCCGAGCCGGAGGGAGATTGTGCCCAGGTGGCAGACCGTGGCCGAGCGGTGTCCCACCTCCACATCGCAGATGGGCTTCTCGCGCGAGCGCAGGCATTCCACCCAGTTCGCGACATGCGAGGTAGAGATCGGCAGCTTGACGGCGTTCGCCGGGAGCGGGTCGGTCAGCAGGGCCGGATCGCTCGCCTCGATCTTATCGCGGTTGACGAAGATCCACCGGCCGTCCTCGCCCTCGAAGCGGACCCCGTTCTCGCCGCGGCTCATGCAGACCAGCGTGACGCCTTCGGGGTAGGTGTAGGTAATCTCGAACTGCGGGTGGACGTTAAACGAGCAGTTGGTCGGGTCTTCCCGCGGCGGGGTGCTCGTGGACGAGACCTTCACGGGGCCGGAGTCGTCCTTGCCAAGCGCCCACTGCGCGATATCGAGGTGGTGCGCGCCCCAGTCGGTGACCATGCCGCCGCTGTATTCGTACCAGTAGCGGAAGTCGCCGTGGGTGCGCTGCTTGATATAGGGCGTTTCCGGCGCCGGGCCGAGCCACATATCCCAGTCGAGGTCCGCCGGGACCGGCTCGACCATGAACGGGCCGCCGGTGCGCGCGCCGGGAAGCCGCGCCTCGATGCGCGTCACCTTCCCGATGCGTCCGTTACGCACCAGTTCGCACGCCAACTGGAACCGCTTGCTGCCGTCGCTGCGCTGCTGGCTGCCGGTCTGGAAGACGCGCCCCGTTTCGCGCGCCACCTTGACCATCTGCCGGCCCTCGGCGATGTTGAGCGTCAGGGGCTTTTCGCAGTAGACATCCTTGCCGGCCTTCATCGCCATGATGGAGATCGGCGCGTGCCAGTGGTCCGGGGTGCCGATCACCACCGCGTCGATATCGGAGCGGGCGATGAGTTCGCGGAAGTCGCGGTACTCCTTCACCCCGGCCTCAGTGCCACCGAAGACCTGCGCCGCCTCGGCGCAGTGTGTGGCGTCTACGTCGCAGACGGCCACGACCTTCACGCCCTTCTGGCCCGCGACGGCGCGCGTCACGCCGAGGCCCTGGCGGAAGCCCGCCTTGCGGCCGCCGGGGCCGATCACGGCGACGTTGATAGTGTCGTTCGGGCCGATGCGCCGCGGGTCGGTGCGGGCGTCCTGTTCGCGCGCGTGCGCGTCGTTCAGGAACCAGTCCGGCAGGGTTGCGAGGGTAATACCCGCCGCGGCTCCGGTAAGGAGCGACCGGCGGGGGAGGGGCGAGTGTTCGTCGTTGGAAGCCACAGGGTCACCTCGTCGTGCCGCCGGGTGGGCGGCGAGTCTGCTGGGCGGTATTTTCGACGGTCCCGCGGCGCGCTCCTTCCCGCCCGGTTACGGTCTGGCTTCCCAGGGGGTACAACAGGACAGTACCTCAGGGAGGCAGCCATGTACGCCCAGCGTAGTCGTCGGCCCGCGGGAGCGGGTCTGCTCATAGCTATCATCATCGCCGTGGTATCGCTGTTCCGCTACTTCGGCTCCAGCCAGGAGAACCCTGTCACCGGCGAGAAGCAGCGCGTCGCCGGCATCACCCCGGAGCAGGAGATTGCGCTGGGCCTTCAGTCGGCGCCACAGATGGCGCGCGAGTTCGGCGGTATATCCCGGGACACCCGCGCCGACGCGCTGGTGGACAGCGTGGGCGCCCGGCTGGTGGAGCAGTCTAAGGTCGCCAATAGCCCGTACCGCTTTGAGTTCCATGTCCTCAACGACCGGAAGACCATCAATGCGTTCGCGCTCCCTGGCGGGCAGATCTTCATCACCGAGGCGCTGCTCAGCCGCTTGAAGACGGAGGGGCAGCTTGCGGGAGTCCTCGGCCATGAGATCGGGCACGTCATCGGCCGCCACGGCGCGGAGCACATCGCGAAGCAGCAGTTGACGCAGGGGCTTACCGGAGCGGCCGTTCTGGCGACATACGACCCGAACGACCCGCGTAGCGCCCGAAACGCGCAGATAGTGATGCTGGTCGGGCAGCTCGTGAATATGAAGTTCGGCCGGGACGACGAGATCGAGTCGGATCGCTATGGGGTAGAGTTCATGGCCGATGCCGGGTACGACCCGCGGGCCATGATCGAGGTGCAGGAGATCCTGAAGGAGGCGGGCGGCGGAGGCCGCGCCCCCGAGTTCTTCTCCACCCACCCAAACCCGGACAACCGCATCGGGCGGATCAAGGAGGCGATCCAGCAGAAGTTCCCGAACGGCATCCCCTCCGGCCTGGAGAAGTAGACGCGCCGCGCCTCTCCACAAGCCGAGGTCCGCTGCGCCCCGCGTGCGCAGCGGACCTCGCTGTTTTGGGACTACCGCCAGTCCCCGTACAGAACGAACGGCGCCCAGTAGTAGGGGTGGGCCGTGTCTGGCTCCGCGGAGAGGGAGAGCGCGGCGTTCCGCAGGGCGTCGCCCTTCGCCTCGCCCGCGGCCAGACGTTTGTAGAACCGCTCCATCAGTAGCGCCGTGGACGCGTCGTTTACGGCCCACTGGGACAGGACCTGCGTGGGACAGCCCGCGGCGAACAGCGCCCAGGTCAGGCCGACCACCCCCTCGCCCCGCTGCTTCTGGCCGCGCCCTGTGTTGCAGGCCGACAGGACCGTCATCTCCACGGCGGAGAGGTCCAGGTCGAACACCTCGCGGGCCGTCAGGTAGCCATCATTGTCCTTATCGCGGGGCTGGGACAGCACGATGCAGGACGAGAGCGGCGAGCCGTCGTTAAAGAAGCCGTGCGTCGCCAGGTGCAGCATCCGGTGCTTGCCCGCCTCGCTCTTGACGGCCGCCTCCTGGGCGTCCTTCCCGGTGACGATCTTCGCACCGGGAAACGTTCCGCGTACGGCCTCCGCCTCCTTCTGCGTGCCGGGAAGCGGCACGAGCTTGCCACCGCTCTTGATGGGCGTGTCGCGGTCCGGGGCGCCAATCAAGCGGTCCGGCGCGACGATGGCCCGGTCGGGCGCCCCAATCACACGGTCTGGGGTACCAAGAAGGCGGTCGGGGGAGGCAATCACACGGTCCGGTGATACAAGCGTCCGGTCCGCCGCTCCGATGATGCGGTCTGCGGCGGTCAGGATGCGGTCAGGAGCACCGATGGGGCGGTCCGGTGACCCTATCGGGCGATCTGGGGAGCCGATAGGCCGGTCGGGCGCACTGATGGGGCGGCCAGAGTCGCGGAAGCGCTCGGCCCCGCCGAAGTCCGGGTTTGCGAGGACGAACATCGCGCCGGGGGCTTTCGGAGTCTGGCGGGCGGCCATCGCAGCACGGACGCCGGTCGCGGAGAAGCCCATGTCGATCTCGTACTGCTGCAGGAGCGTTTCGCCGGACTCCGTGATCATGGCGCCAAACGGGATGTCCCACAGCGGGCCGTCCGGGCAGACGATCAGACGCTTCTTGCCCGTGAGGTCGGCGGTGGCGGGCGCGAGAAGGAGGTCATGCAGCGCCCGCGCTTCGTCCTTCCATGTCGCCTTCGGGTCCGCGCAGACCTTTCGGAACGCCTCCGCCTGAGCGGCGAGCCGGGCCGCGTTTATCTTCAGGGAATAGGCCGTGCAGCGCGCCCGGCCACCGGCACGGGTGACTACGAACAGGACGGTGTCCGAGGTGACCTCGCGCGGCCCGGTGCCCCCGCTGCCCCGTTGGGGCTGGGGCAGAACCACGTACTCCAGCAGGGCGGTGTCCTCCGGCAGCGCTGCCGCGACATCGGCGAGCGTCGCCGTCCGTGCGGCCCGCTTCGCGGCCAGGTCCGGGTGCTTCGCGTAGGCGCCGTCGAGGAAGGCCGCCAGGTCGCGCTCGACCTCCTGCAGCTCCTTCCGGTATGCCTCGAAGCGCTTCTTGCTGCCCACCTCGTTGCGGACGCCCTCCGCAATCATTGCTGTGTTCAGGGCGTCGGCGCGGGCGCGCAGGGTGCGCTCCTTCTTCAGGTCGCTTTCGGAGAGCCTGCCTCGCAGTTCGACGCCCCCGCCGGCCATGAGGTCGTTGAGCAGACGCGCCTTGGTCTGCTGCGCGGCGGCGAACGCCGCCTCCGAGTTGTTCTGCTTCAGGTGGGTGCGCACGAGCCCCTGGTAGGCGTCGAGGTTCGCGGCCAGGAACGCAGCGCGGGTCTCCACCGACAGGCGCGACAGGTCCTGTCGCACCTTCTCGCTCAGGCTGATCGCCGACTCGTACGCCTTCCGTGCATCGGCGAACTGCCCGGCACCCTCATAGACCAGGCCCACCGAGGTCAGGACGCGGGCCGCCCCGCTGCGGTCGCCGTGTTCCGCGCGGAGGCGGTAGGACTCCTGATAGGCCTCCAGCGCCTTCGCGGAGTCGCCGGCGGTTGTGTAGGCCGCCCCCATCCCGGCGAGGATGCCCGCGAGCGTGGGGGAGTCCTGAACCTCGCGGGCGTACTTCGCCGCCTCCGTGTAGTGTTCCAGAGCAGGCCGTAGCTGTGCCGTCTCGGCCTCCACCGCCGCGAGCCCCTGGAGCGCCGCCGCGAGTCCGCGCCGGTCACCGACCGGGCGGAGGATGTCGATCGCCTGGCTGAAGGCGCGCTGCGCGCCCGGCAGGTCGCCCCGTCGCAGGGCCAGAGCGCCCAACCCCTGGAGCGCGATGCCCTCCCCGGCGACGTCTTTCGCCTCGCGGTAGGCGTCCGCGGCGCGCTTCAACTCCGCCCCCGCCTGGTCCAGCTGGCCCGTCGCGGCGTAGAACCCGCCGAGGTTGTGGTGAATCGCCGCCGCGGCGTGCTTGTCGCCGGCCTTTTCGAGCAGCGTGAGGGCTTCGTTGTACCGCTTGACGGCTTCGGCGGGCTGACCGGCGGCGTAGACCGCGCCGAGGTTGGCCAGCGTCTTCGCCTGACCGGCCGTGTCACCCGCCTTGCGCTTCAGCGCCAGCGACTCCTCGTAGTACTGGATCGCGGTCGCGGGGGCGCCGGTCTCGGCGTACAGATTGCCGATGTTGTTCAGCACGCTGCCCTCGCCGGCGATGTCCTTCTCCGCCCGGAAGAGGTCGCGCGCCCGGGCGTAGGTGTCCAGGGCCTTCTTCTGGTCGCCGGTCTGCTTGTAGACCGTGCCGATGTTGAGCAGGGTGGTGGCCTGGCCCGGCCGGTCGCCGGTCTGCTCCTTGATCTTAAGGGACTGCTGGTAGTAGTTGACCGCCCGTTCGGCCTCGCCGGACTCGGCGAAGATGTTCCCGAGGTTGTTGAGCGTCTGCGCGGCTCCGGTCAGGTCGTTCGACGCCTTCTTGACGGTGAGCGACTTTTCGTAGGCTTCCAGAGCCCGCTCACGCTGCCCCTGCTGTGAGAGGGCGGCCCCCAGATTGTTCAGCGCCGCGCCCTCGCCCACGAGGTCTTTCAGCGCGTGCGCCTGCTCCACCGCACGCTGGTACGCGCGAACGGCCTCCTCCATGCGTCCGGCGCGAAAGTACTGGTCGCCCTGGTCGATCAGGGCTTTGACCTGCGGGTCGGCGGCAGGCGGCTCCGGCGCCTGAAGGTGGGAGATTACCCCTGCAGCCAGAGTGGGAGGGACGGCCGCGGCGACCCACGAGAAACCTGCCAGAACCACAGCGGTGTAGGGGGTGGCAGCGCGAAAACGGTGACGCATGGTTTCGACTTCCCGAACGAGTGTTGGCAAAGGGCGGAAGGCCGGTCCACGCCTCAGGAGCGGACCGGCCAAACAGACCCGTCAGGATAACGGGGATAGCAAGACATTATAACACCGGGGTATCGGTTATCTGACGGGGAAGGAGGAACGCCGCGCCGGCTGGATGTGCGCCACGGGCGGGCCAGGGGAGAGCCGGGGAGGTCAGGCGGTGCCGGCGTTGCCGCGCACCAGGTCGTGCGCCCACTGCGCCAGCTCTCCGAGGCGCTTGCCGCGGAGGGAGTGCCGGATACGGGAAAGCTCCGCCTCCGGCACACCGGCCGCTTCGGCGGCCACGACCAGGCGCCCGCCACTGTATTCGGCGTTCGCGTGCTTGACGTCGCGGAAGAGCATCTCCGCGGCTGCGTACAGCGGCACGGCGGGGGAGACCTGACCGCGCGCCTCCACCGATTCCGCCAGGTTGTTCAGCGCGCGCGCGACCCCGAAGGTGTGGTGGACATCGCTCTCGTAGCGGGCGGCCTCCAGGAATGCCTGCTCTGCGCGGGCCCAGTCCTGTTCCTCGAACGCCAGATGGCCCAGGTTGTTGACCACGGTCGCCAGCCCGCGCTCGTCGTGGCCGGCCTGGCGTATCCGAAGCGCCTCTTCCAGGTGCTCCCGCGCCTTTTGCCGATCGCCGGCGGGGTCCTGAAGCTCCACCAAGCCCAGGTTGTTGTGCACAATCGCCGCGAGCGCTTGGTCGCGGCGGTCGCTGTGCAGTTGGAGAGCGCGCAGGTAGTGCTCCCGCGCCCCGGCGTAGTCGCCGGTGTTCATGTCCGCCTGGCCAAGCAGGTTCTCGGCGCCGGCCTCGCCTACGGTGTCGCCCAGGTCTTTCGCCAGGGCCAGCGCCTCCGCGGCGCGCTGACGCGCCTGGTCCGGCTCCTTCAGGTCCAGATGCAGGCCAGCGCGCTCGCACAGGAGGCGGAGCAGAATCTGGGGGGTGGCGCTGGCGGCCGGGCGGGCGGCAGCGAGGCCCGCCTCGATCGGCTCGACCGCCTGTGCCTGGAAGCCCCACCGCTGGAACAGGATGCCCAGCGAGAGCGCCAGGCGGGCGTGCAGGTCTGACACCTCCGCGCCGACGCTCGCTGCCCACTCCATAGCGGTGCGGAGGTTGTCCAGAGCCCCCTCCATCTGGTCGAGCGCCTCGGCCTCGCGGGCGGTCCGCAGGAGCGCCAGACGGCTTTCCGCAAACTGCAGGTAGTAGCGGGCGTGCCGCTCCCGGGCCTGCCGGTCGAGCTGGGGGAAGTCCGTGGCCAGCTTGTCGCAGGCGTAGGCGCGCAGGGACTCCAGGAGCCGGTAGCGGTTCTCCTGGGTCTCCTCGTCGGTGTCGGCGACGAGGAGCGAGTGGTTGCGCAGGGTCAGGATGCCCTCGAAGGGGTCGAAGACGTCACACACCGCCTCGACGTCCTCCAGGCGGAACCCCTCCTTGCCGCTTGCAAACACGGAGATCTGCGCGAACAGCGAGCGGTCCTCTTCGGTGAGCAGGGCATAGGACCAGTCGATGGCGGCGCGTAGCGCCCGCTGCCGCTCCGGCAGGTCGGGGGCGCGTGTCTGGAGCAGACGGAAGCGTTCGGAGAGCCGCGTGACCATCTGGCGCGGGGTCATGCCCACCACGCGCGCCGCGGCCAGCTCCACGGCCAGCGGAACACCCTCCAGACTGGTGACCAGCGTCTCTACGTCTTCCCGGTTGTCGTCAGTCAGCTCGAAGTCATCGCGCACGGCGCGCGCGCGCTCCACAAACAGGTCCAGCGCCTCGTGCGGGTGCAGGGGGCGAATCTCCCGAACCGTTTCGGAGCGCAGCCCCATGGTGCGCCGCGACGTGATCATCAGCGTCAGGGACGGGGCGGCGGCGAGCAGGTCGCGCAGGGCGTTCTCCACCCCGGCGATCTGCTCCACGTTATCGAGCACCAGGAGGGTTTTTTGCCGGTCGCGCAGGTAGCCCAGAATCTGCTCGCGCGCGGGCGGCGGCGGCGTCAGGCGCAGGTCCAGACCCAGGCCGATGTGCTGGAACATGGCGTCCTCGGTGCGGACTTCGCTCAGGTCCATCCACCACACGCCGCCCGGGTACTGCGGCGCCGCCTGGCGCGCCACCTCCAGGGCGACGCGGGTCTTGCCGACGCCTCCGAACCCGGTGAGCGTCAGCAGCCGCGTTTGCGCCTCGAGAAGCCCCAGAACGTCTTCGACCTCGTCGTCGCGCCCGAACAGGGCGGTCGGGACCAGGGGCAGGTGGAGGGCGTTGGCGGTGGAGGGCGGTGGGGTGGGCGCGGCGGCATCGGCGGCACCGCCGTTGCCCGGGACGGCGCCCAGGTGGATGCGCGATGTCGCCGGGGCGTTGAGCAGGGCCTGAACGGCCGGCACGATGGCGGGCACCTGCGCCTGCCAGCCCTGCGTGGCGTCCATCCAGTGCGATGCGGAGATGAAGTACTCCATCTGCTCGCTCAGGGGCACGTTCTCGATGCGGAACGTCAGCACCGTGGCGCGCTTGCTGACGGCGCGCTCCACCTCGCGGATGACCTGGGGGGACACATTCGCACGCTCCGAGAACACCAGCACCAGCACGCGGCAGCGGTTCAGCGCGCCGATGATGGCGGCGCTCCAGTCCACGCCCGGGGGGATGTCGCGCGGCGCGATCCAGCAGCGAATGCCATTGGTCTCCAACTCATTCACCAGGGCGTCCGCGACGGCCTTATCGACCGACGAGTGCGACAGGAAGACATCCGCGGGCAGGGGGACCGGCACGGACGCGCCGCGTGCGAGAGAGGGCGAGGCCGCCTCGGTCGTGGGGGGCGTCGGGCGGATGGCTTGCAGACGGCTCGGCACCGCGCCGTTGCCGACCTGGCCCATGTGCAGATTCCACAGGTGGATCGTCAGGTCTTCGCTCAGGGGCGTAGGCCCGAGGTCGTGAAGGCAGTTTGCCCACACATCGAAGGTCCGCACCCGCGCGGTCGTGTCGGGCGAAAGGAGGATGTGCCCGGCGTCGCCCCACGCCGCGATAGCACGCGCCTCGGCGACGGTCGATTCCTCCTGATGGGTCACGGGGCCGGTGTGCAGGCCCATGCGCAGGTCGGTCAGGCCGCGCGCACGCGCGATGCGAGAGATATCCGCAGCGCACTGGACTGCGGCGACAGCGTTGTTGAGGAAGACGAGCACAATCCCATCGGGGTCCTGCCGCAGGACCACCTCACCGCGCGGCTCTGCCCGGTGGAACTCGGGTGTCGCGCGGGCGATTTCGGAGAGGATGTGGAGAAGGTCTTCCCGCTCGGCGGGAGTGGACGCGCCAACGAGGCGTTCGACGCGCAGGGCATGCCCTACCGGTCCGGCGTCGCGATTTTCCTGGCTTGCCATGGACACGTTGCCCCTTGTGGGAGCGCGACTCCGTTGTTCGTGCGGGCGGGAGGGGGAGGGGATTGGTAGTAGACCCCGCCGTGCACACACGGTCGAACGCTGCGCTCTGCGCCCCGACCAGGGCTGAGGTCATTCTACGCCTTTCCACCGGGCCGCGCAAGCGGCGGGAGCGGGTCCGGCCGGAGGTTTACCGCTCCCTGGCTTCACGTCCCGCACGCCGCTCTGGAGGAGAAGTCGTCGGACGAGATGCAGGAGATGCTTTGGCGGGAGCGCGGCGTCAACTGGAACGACCTGCCGGCGGGCTTCAAGCGCGGCCGGGTCGTGGAGCGTGTCCGGGTGCTCAAGGACGTCGAATATACGGACCGGCGCACAGGCGAGACGCGGCGGCAGGAGAACCTGGAGCGACACGCGTGGCAGGTGGTCGCGCCGCCGGTGTTCGGTCAGGATCGGGACTGGCTGCTTTCCCGCATCCCGGGGGGCGGAGGGGCCATGAGCGCTCTCCGTCCGAAAGACCTCCCGAGCGGAGGACAGGAACATCTGGAATATAATGGCAGCACGATGGCGATGCAGCAGCATAACCCGCCGCAGCCGAACGAGGCGCCGCGCCCTTCCCTGCGGGACAACGTTTACCTTCTGGCGCGCTACAACCGGTGGCAGAACCGGCAACTCTACGCGACCTGCGCTGCCCTGACGGAGGCGGAGCGGCGCACCCCCGTCGCCGGCTACTACGGTTCGGTCCACGGCCTGCTCAACCACCTGCTCTGGGGCGACCGCACCTGGCTGGGCCGCTTCACGGGCGTTCCCTACGTGGCGGACCTGGCAACGGAATTGTATGCCGACTTCGAGGAACTTCGGCGGGAGCGGGAGGCGACCGACGCGGCGATACTGGAGTGGGCAGAAGGCGTCTCCGAGGAGCGTCTGGGGGAGGGTTTGACCTACACCAGCAGCGTGGACGGCAGGACGCGCACGCTGCCGCTCTGGCAGTTGGCGGCGCACTTCTTCAACCACCAGACGCACCACCGGGGACAGGTGACCCTGATGCTGGCGGTGCTGGGCAAGGAGTACCCGATCACGGACCTGCCCTGGATGCCCCCC
>CALEKU010000024.1 GCA_937902745.1 uncultured Armatimonadota bacterium | reverse complement strand
GTGATTCAAGCCCGCCTCCGCGAGCGAAGCTCCGCTTCGTCGGTGCGGGCTCCGGCATTCGATGCTGTTACGGCTTAGCCGTAGCCGCCCCTCGACCGATGTAGCCCGCGGAGGCGGGCTTGAATCACAGAAGCCGGGACTTCAGTCCACGGCGACCACTAAGACTCCCCCTGCTCGCGGCCCTACTGCAGCAGCGACGCAGCGCCGTCAACGTAGATGTCCACGCCGGAGACGTGGCGCGACAGGTCCGAGGCGAGGAACACGCAGACGTTAGCAACGTCGGTGTCGCGGCCGACGCCCTCGTTCAGCGCGGGCGACCCCTCGGGCATCTCGATCTTAATGCCAATCTCCTCGGTGTCCCGCTTCGTCGTGCTGTCGTCGATGTTGGTGGGAATCGCGCCGGGGCAGACGGCGTTGCAGCGGATGTCGCTGCGGCCCAACTCCAGCGCCGCCATCTTCATCAGCGCAACCTGCCCCGCCTTGCTGGCGCTGTAGGCGCTCGCCCCGGCGTTCGAGAACGTCCGGTTACCGTTCACGCTGCTGGTGATGATGATGCTCCCGCCGCCTCCCCGCTTTAGGTGCGGCACGGCGAAGTGCAGCGTCAGGTAAGTCCCCTTCAGGTTGATGCCCAGCGTCTTGTCCCACTCGTCCGGCTGCAGCTCGTCCAGCGGCGCCCAGACGCCGTTGATGCCCGCGTTGGCGAACACCACATCGATCCGCCCGAAGCGCTCCACCGCCGCGTCCACCGCCGCCTTCACGGATTTCGGGTCGCTGACATCGCAGACGGAGAACAGCACATCGCCGCCCTTCTGGCGCAACGCCTCGCGCACCTTAGCCCCCTCCTCCTCGCTCACGTCCGCCAGCGCCACCTTCGCGCCCTCCTCCACAAACCGCTCCGCCGTGCGCTTCCCGATGCCGCTCGCCGCTCCCGTGAGGAACGCCACCTTCCCGTCCAGAAGTCCCATGCTTTCGTCTCCCCTGTCGCTCGAATTCCGCAACGGGATTTACCCGGCCTCATCTTTCGCTAAGCGCCCGCTTAGGCGAATTTACCGGAGGGTACAAACCCGTTGAAGCCACGGAACGAGGGTTCAGGAGATTCGTTAGAAAGGTGCCACCACCATGGCCAGCAGCACTACGACCAAGACCGATACCACCCACGAGGAGTTCGCCCAAGCGGCGGGCCTGAAGGAACGGGATATGCCCCCGGCAGACCATCCGCTGATGGAGAACGACGCGGATGTGGAGACGCTTTCCGACCTGGTCGACGCACGCCGCGACCACGACTACGACGCCCCTGCCCTGCCCGGCGATGGGCGCGGCCCGCGGCCCACGGACCCGGACGAGGACTCGTACCTGACCCGGAGGGATCTGGAGGACGCGATGATCCCGGTGGACGAGGCCCCGGACGCCGGCTCCGATGTGGACGGCATCCTCGGGGACTTCGGAGATGACCGCGTGCCGGACATCACGGGGACCGTGCGCGGGCTTACCCGCGGCACGGCCACGCACCTGCCCCAGGACATCGGTGGGAACGGCTTCCAGATCGAGGAGCCCATCGACATCACCGACGCCAGTATGCCAGAGGCGATCGAGGACGTCACGGAGATGCTCATAGCCGAAGACCGGGGCGCGCCCGCACCCGAGGACTCCGGCGACTCCGAGCAGATTCTGGATGCGACCCGCCGCATGATCTAACGCACCTGGCCGCGCGGGAGGCGCTAGAGCGCCGCAAACGCCTCCCGCGCGGCTTCGGCCACGGCGTCAAAGTGCGCCGGCAGGAACGCCGCCGGCAGGAACGCCGCCTCAAACTGGCTGGGCGGCAGATACACGCCCCGCTCCCGCATCTCCCAGAAGAACCGGGCGTACTTGCCCGCGTCGCTGGTCTTCGCGGACGTGTAGTCGGTCACGGATTTGTCGGTGAAGAAGACGGTGAGCATGGAGCCAAGCTGGTTCACGGTCACCGCCTGACCTGCCCGCGCGGCGCTCTCCCGCAGCGACTCCGCCAGCCGCGCTGTCTGCTCCTCCAGATAGGCGTAGGGCGGGGCGTCGCGCAGTTTGCGCAGCATCGCCCGTCCGGCGGCGACCGCCACCGGGTTCCCAGAGAGCGTCCCCGCCTGGTACACCGGCCCCACGGGCGCGATCACGTCCATGATGTCCGCGCGCCCGCCGTAGGCCGCCAGCGGCATCCCGCCCCCGATGATCTTTCCCAGGGCCGTCAGGTCCGGCGTCACGCCGAACCGCTCCTGCGCGCCGCCGTAGGCCAGGCGGAAGCCGGTCATCACCTCATCGAACAGGAGCAGCGCGCCGTGCTCGCGGGTCAGGGCGCGCAGACCCTCCAGGAAGCCGGGCTTCGGCGGGACGCAGCCCATGTTCCCCACCACCGGCTCCAGAGCCACCGCGGCAATGTCGTCGTCGGCCTCCAGAACCGTCGCCACAGCGTCCAGGTCGTTAAACGGCAGGGTGATAGTCGCGGCGGTCACGCCGGCGGGCACCCCCGCCGAGTCGGGAAGCCCGAGCGTTGCGATGCCACTGCCCGCCTTCGCGAGCAGGGCATCCGAGTGGCCGTGGTAGCAGCCCTCGAATTTGATAATCTTCGTCTTGCCGGTGAAGCCGCGCGCCGCCCGGATAAAGGACATCGTGGCCTCGGTGCCGCTGCTGACCAGACGCACCTTCTCCACGGAGGGAACCGCCTCGCAGATCTCCTGCGCAAAGCGCACCTCCGCCTCGGTGCTGGCGCCGAACGACGTCCCGCGCGCCGCGGCCTCGGTGATGGCTCCAACGATCTCCGGGTCAGCGTGCCCGAAGATCAACGGCCCCCAGGAGCCCACCATGTCGAGGTAGCGGTTGCCGTCTACGTCGTAGAGATACGGCCCCTCGCCGCGCTCCATAAACAGCGGCTGCCCACCCACACTCTTGAAGGCCCGCACAGGCGAGTTCACCCCGCCCGGTATCACCTTCACCGCCTCTTCGTACAGCGCCACGCTCCGGTCGCGTGCCAGACCCTTTTCCCGTTCCGTCATGCGCCCATTGTACCTTCCGCTGTGGTACAACGGGGCGATGTCCGCGGACGATTCTCCCCTTCTTCTGGATAATGACGGCGCCCTGCGCGCCCGCGTTAACCCGGCCTACGGTGCGACGGTGACGTCGGTCGAGTGGCGGCGCGGCGACGGCGCGTGGCGCGAACTGCTCTACCGGGCGGGCTACACCGGCGGCGGCAACGGCTGGCGCGGGCAGGCTCCGTGGCTCTGGCCCGCCGTAGGCCGCCACTTCACTCCGGAGCAACTGGCTGCGGGCGCCCCCTCCGAATGCCACTTTCGCGTGAACGGGCAGGATTATCCGCTCCCCCGGCACGGCTTCGCGATGGACCTGCCGTGGGAGGTCGCGGCGGCGCGGCCGGACGTCGTGCGCTGCCGCCTGACCGACTCGGCGGCGACGCGCCGTGGCTATCCCTTCGCCTTCGCGCTGGAATCGGAGGTCGCGCTCCTTGCGAACGGCCTCCGCGCCCGCCTGACAGTCACAAACCCGGGCGAAGAAGCTCTGCCCTTCACGGTGGGCAACCACCTGTCGCTGGCGCTGCCGCTGCCGGACGGCTCGGGGGCGGCGGACGCCCACCTGGAGACCGAAGTCCGGGCAGAGGCGCGGGGCGTGACGCCGAT
The DNA here is from genome assembly GCA_937902745.1 of uncultured Armatimonadota bacterium. GTDB lineage: Bacteria > Armatimonadota > Armatimonadia > Armatimonadales > Armatimonadaceae > CALEKU01. Next base: position 8,539 of record CALEKU010000024.1, on the reverse strand, counting down.
AGGTTTTGAGGGGGAGCGGCGCGAAACGGCGCCGAACGGCCTGCCCCTGTCCGACCCACTGGCGGCGAACGCCCTCCTCGCGGGGTTCCGCGGGCCGGAGGTCGCTCTGACCGTGGCTGGGCGTACCTGCCGCCTGACGGTGACGCAGCGCGCAGACGACCTCGCCGCCGTGGGCCTGTCGCCCGACGCCTACCGCTTCGTGCTGTACGCCGATCAGGAGCGGCGGTTCTTCTGCCCCGAACCGTGGTTGGGCGTCCCGAACAGCGTCAACACCGGCCTCCACTGCGCCCGCCTCGCCCCTGGCGCCTCCTTCACCTGGGAGTGGACGCTGGAGGTGGAGAGCTAACGTCGTACCGCAGGCCCGGCGCCTTCTTCCGAGGGCTACGGGCTTCGCGCTCCTTCTGATCGGCTTCGGCCTGCTGGGCGGCGGTCCCCGTCAACTGCTTCAACCACGCGACCTCGCGGCGGGGGATAGTGAGGGTGGGCGTGCCCGGGGATTCCTGGAGCCAGCGCGACACCAGGAGGTGCGCTGTCCGCGCGTCGGTCCAGTGCCCACCGTCGTCCGGACCAGGCGGCGCGTCGGTGAGGACGCCGCCGCCCGGCAGGAGCGGGCGCAGCAGGAAGACCAGCCCCACGAGGGCAGCGCCCACGATCAGCAGTCGTGCCCGCCCCCGGGTACCCTCCGGCCTCAGGCGGGTCGGGGCGCTGCTGTGACCGGCGGCTTCCAGGTGATCTCGATCCACGGCGTCTTCCTCCTGCTCACGCATTCACCTACAACCATAGGTCAAATTTAACCTATGGTTGTAGGTACGTCAAGGAAGATGCTGCAGATTCGTTGAGCGAGCCGTCCTGGCCACGGACGCCGCCTTACCTTCTCTTGCCCCGTTGGCCCTTCAGGAAGCGCACGACGAATGGCCATGTCTTGTGCTTTCTGTTGGCCAGCGTGTAGCCCCGCCAGTCGGCTCTCTGCCGGTCGCGCGCCTGGTAATCCGCGCCGTACACCAGGAGAAGGCCCACGGTCGCGGCGTCCGCACTGCGGCACGCCTCCATCAGCGCCGTCGTCCCGTGTGAATCGGTAACATTGGGGTCTGCGCCTGCCCTCAGAAGCTCCCGCACCGCCTCATTGTCGTCGCAACGTATCGCCCGCTGCAACGCCGTTGTTCCGCCCTCCTCTCGGGCGTCAACGTCCAAACCTGCCGCCAGTAAGGTGCGTATCACCGCCGCGCTCCCCTCGCCGCCCGCTGCTTCCCGGAGAAGTTCTGGGTAGACGCCGACCCCGGCACGTATCAGCGCCTGCACGGCATCGGCAGCCTGACGCCTGACGGCCAGACGTATGGCCGTATCGTGGTACCGTTTCTGGTGCGGGTCAGCCCCCCCTTCGAGCAGGACGGATACCAGATGCGAATGCCCTCCGCGCAGGGCGATGAAAAGCAACGGTTCGAAGGCGTGCCCTTCCGGCGACGCCCCCCGCTCCAGCGCCTGCCGCAGGCGCACCGCATCCCCCCGGCGTACGGCGTACTCCGCCAGTCCGTCCCTCTCCAGCCATTGGCGCGCGTCCGGGTCTGCGACATAGCGGCGCGAACGCGACAGGTCGAATCCGGCATCCAGAAGAGCAATCGCGGCAAGGCTGACTTTCTCTCGTATCGCCGCATCCAGCGCCGTATCGCCCTCTGCGTCTTTCCAGTACGGGTTCGCTCCCAGTTCTATGAGCGTTCGAACGGCCACGTCCGTGTGAAACGTAGATTCCGTAGCGACGGCGTGCAGCGGCGTTTTACCGTGTCCGGAGAGGACAAACACTTCAGGCTCGCCCACCACCTTCGCCCAAAACTCGGCGTCCCCGCCCCTTGAGTTCGTGTGCCCGGTGAGATGTTCCCCGTCCAGCATGAGTACGGCATTGACATCCGCGCCATACTGCACCAGCTGGCGTACGCAATAGTCCTTCCCGGAAACAGCGCAGTTACGGACGGCACGCAGAAGCGGGGTATCCCTCGTGGTCGAATCGGGGAAGATGTAGACTTCGTTGACGTCCGCGCCCTCCTCAAGCAGACGGTCGAAAAGGGCGCGGTTCCGGAGTTGGGTCTTCGGGTCCCAGACCCAGCTATGCAAAGCCACGACTTCGTACAGCTTCATGCCCCCCCCTCAACGAACAAATCTCCCGACTATTCGGGCGCGGCAGTGGTTTTAGCGGGCGCGGGTTGGTTCAGGACGTAGACGCGGCGGTGGGTGCGCGCGAGGACCGCGCCGCCGGAATCGAGGGCTTCGGCCTCGATCAGGTACTCGCCGTCCGGGTAGCGCGTGGTGTCCCAGGTCAGATTGAACGGCGCGGCGTTGGTGAAGCCCTTGGGCTCCCCCTCCACCCACAGCCGGACAAAGGCCACGTTCTTCGCGTTGGTCGGGTTGGCATTCACCGAAAGGCGCCCCGACACCAGCGGGATCTCGCCCCGACGCGCGGCGGCGAGACGGCGCGCGGCGTACGCCTGACTTGCCGCCTCGACTAGATAAGCGGCACGCTCGGGGGTAAGCACGGGCAGGCGCAGACGGAACGCGGTAACTCCCTGCTTCGCCGTCCGCTTGATGCCCTTCGCCTTCCACCAACGGGTCAGGCCCGGTCCGGTGAAGGCGTCCAGACGCGCCCCGACAATCGGGGGGAGCGGCTCCCATGGGCCGCCGTCGATCGAGCAGTCCACGATGCCGGTCGCGTCCGCGTCGCTCCCCCACCCCAGCCCGATCGCCTCCTTGAAGAGTGGCGCGGTCCCCTCCAGCTCTCGCTTCCGCTCGGGGCCGGGCGAGCCCACCACCATCACCATCGGAGCGCCCGCCTCCTCGGTGCGGGCGTTGTGCCACACCGGCGAAATCTGGAACCCGCCACGCCGCTCTGGCCCCTCGCCCTCGGGAAGTTTGCTGTCCACAGGGGCCGTAGACACCGTAATGACCCCGGTGTGCGCGGTGTTCAGCCGGCCGACGCCGGTGTAGGCGGTGCCGTCGAAGCGTCCGACGCCCCGCACGGGCTTGACCACGGTAGTCAGGCGACGGATCGCGCCCCCCGCGAAGGTTGCCGTGACCGCGCCGCCTTCTTTGTTCTCGAACACGACCTGGGTCAGGCTGTCCGCCGGGGCGATCACGGGGATGACCAGAATGTCCCCGGCACCGCTCGGCTTGAAGTCCGCCGGGAGCGGTGACAGGCGGCCCGTGGTGGAGCTCTCCAGGTAGACCCGGTTGCCCACCTGCGGCGCGAGTTCGCAAAACACGGAGACGCCCGCGGGAATATCGAGAAAAATGCCTGCGGAGCCGGGGCGATGCCCGCCGTACCCCTTGTTTGCGGTATTGTTCGCGGCGGCCACGTACTCGCGTGGGTCGAGCGAGACGATGCGGGGGGCGTGCAGACGAGAGTCGGGCGGGCTGGTGCGAATGCGGATGCCGTGGACCGCGACTGCGGCCACCGTGCCGGTCTCGGCGTACTCAGCGGCGATATAGCCCTCTTTGGCGGTGCTGGCGGCGATCAGCACGCGCCCGAGCAGCCGCCACGTCTTGCCGCCATCCGCGGAGACCTGCACGGCGCCGTCGGGCTTGTTCGTTACGCGCAGCCGGTGAAGTTCTACGTACCCCGCCGGGACGATCGGTGCCCCCTCCTGGGCCGCGGTCTGCCGGAGCGGGCCAACACCCGCGGCGAGCGCGGCGAGAGCGGTAAAAAAACGGCGTCGCGGGAGGCTGGAGAGAGAGGTCGGCACGGCGTTATGGTATCACAGGCGGTATGCGCCGAATCCCGTTCTACGTCCTCGACTCGTTCACCGACACACCGTTCCAGGGCAACCCGGCCGGCGTCTTCTTCGACGACCACGCCGCGCTGACCGCCGACGAGATGCGCCGCCTTGCGGGCGAGGTTTCGCTGGAGTCCGCCTTCGTCCTGCCGGACGACACGGGCGGCGCGCACGACTACCGGCTGCGCTACTTCACCGGCTCGACCGAGGTCCCGCTGTGCGGCCACGCCACGCTCGCGGCCGTAACCGCGCTGGCACACGCCGGGCGCCTCGCCGCAGGGGCGGGCCTGCGCTTTGCCACGAACCCGGGCACCATCGCCGTGACGACGGGCGATCTGGGAGGCGGCGCCCTCTCCGTCACGCAGTTCCAGCGGGCGCCGGAGTTCGGCGCGGCGCTGGCGGAGGAGGCAGTGGCGGAGGTGGCCAGCGCGCTCGGGTGCGCGCCGGAGGCCATCACGGGCGCAGGGCTGCCGGTGCGGGTCGTTTCCACGGGCACGCCCTGGCTCTATGTCCCCGTGACGAGCCGGGCAGCGGTGGACGCCGCGCCAGCATCGTTCGCGGCGATCACGGCCCTGTCCCGCGCACACAACACGTTCGGCCTGTACGTCTTCGCCGTCGAGCACGAGGCAGGAGCGGGGCTCGTGGTGTGGAGCCGGTGCTTTGCGCCCGTCGCGGGTCTGGACGAGGACCCGGTGACGGGCAGCGCCTCCGGCGGACTGGGCGCGTACCTGTGGGCGGCGGGGCGCCTGCCCGCGGAGGGGGGCGGCGTGTTCACCGCCCGGCAGGGCTTCGCCGGGGGCCGGGGTGGCACCGTTCACGTCCGCGTCAAAGCGGCGGACGGCGCGGTAACCTCGGTGGCCGTGACGGGCCGGGCGGTCCTGGTGGCCGAGGGCGCGTTTACGCTGCCCTGACAGGGGGCGTCAGAACGCGCCCATCGGGTTAACCGGGGAGCCGTTCTTGCGCACCTCGAAGTGCAGGTGCGGGCCGGTGGAAAGGCCGGTGGAGCCGACGCGGGCGATGGCCTGCCCCTGCGTCACCCGCGCCCCATCGTTTACCAGAAGCGCGGAGCAGTGGGCGTACAGGGTGGACACGCCACCGCCGTGGTCGATCACGACGACGTTCCCGTAGCCGCGCATGCGCCCCGAATACACGACCGTGCCGGACGCCGCCGCGGAGATGGTGGTACCCGTCGCCCCTGCCATATCCACGCCCGTGTGCAGCCGGCTGCGGCGCAAAATGGGATGGAAGCGGTTCCCGTAGCCGGAGGTGACACGGCCAGGCACAGGTCGCACGAATCCGCCGGTGAAGGCGACCAGACGCCGGGCGCGCCCCGCGGGCGTCGCGTCCAGCGCGCGCAGCCGGGCGGCGATGCGGGCGGAGTCCTCCGCCAGCGCCTGCATCTCGTCCTCCAGTTCGGCGCGGCGGGCCCGGGCCTCGGCCAGCAGAGACTTCTGCGCCACCAGATCGCGCCACTCCTCGGCCTGCTGCGCCGCGAGTTCGGCGCGAAGCCCCTCCGCAGCGCGCGCCTTCTCGTCCACCTGCGCCTTCCAGCGCAGCACCGCCTCCCGGTCCTCCCGAATTCCCGCGATCAGGCCGGCGTCGTAGCGGACCACTGCCTTCACAAAGTAGGCACGGGTGAGCAGGTCGCTCATGGAGCGGGCGCCGAGCAGCACCGAAGCGTAGCCGCCGGGACCACGCCGGTAGTCGGCGGCCATCCGACGCGCCAGGGTAGTCTCGCGCTCCCGGAGCCGGGCCTGCGTCGCCGCCAGGGCGTCTGCAACCTTCTTCTGCTCCCGGCGAGTGACCCGAAGGCGCGCCTGGGTGTCTGCAAGCCGCGCCCGCGTGGCCGCCAGACGCTCCCGCACCGCGTCCAGGTCAGCGGCGATCGCCGCTTCGGAGCGCTTTGCCTGCTTGAGTTCGGTGCGGACGCTGCGGATCTTGGTGGAGACGGAGGAGAGTTTGCCGCGCAGGCTGGCCCGTGTCGCCTTGCGCGAGGGCGCGCCCTTCTTCTCTTTCTCCTTCTTCTGCGGCGCCGCCCCGGCGGGGCGAGTGAGCGACAGTGGCAGAGCGAGGGGCAGCGCCAGAGCGACGCCAAGCAGGCAGCAGCACAGGGAAAGGAGGGCCGCCCGGACCGCTGCCGGCCGGGCTCGGCGTGGGCGGCGGAGCCGGACCGTCACGCCGGGGTCGCCTCCCCTTCTTCTTCTTCGGCCCCGTCGGTGTCGGCGTCCTCCACGCGCACCAGGCGTGCGAGCCGCTGGGCAAACTCCTCGGGGGGCAAGGCGTCGTAGAACGCCAGGAACTCACGGTACAGGTCCGCGCGCTCCTCACGCTTGCGCCCCATCAGGGCGACCAGACCTTCCGCCGCCAGGAACTCGGGAGGACCGCTGCTCTTCTTCAGAAGGCGCCGCTTCTCGCGCTCCGTCTCCTTCTCCAGCGTCTTTTCCAGAAGGTCCGCTAATACGTCGATGTCGTGAATGGCCCCCAGGCGCTCCTGAATCGCCTCGACCGTCTTGAGCAGGTCTTCGGCCTCCGCGCTCAGGACCGGGGCGAAGATCTCCAGCGTGTAGCGCAGCCGCTTGGCGGCGATGCGCATGTTGTGCAGATCGGCGATTCGGGCGGGGTCACGCACGGCCTGCTCATACTCGCGCATCTCCTGGAGGCGCACGAGCAGCACCGGGGCCGAGGCGCGCAGGGGGGCGTCCGGAAGCGTCAGCTTGTGGATAGGGACGGCTCTTGCCATGACGCTAAGCCTCCTTCCCGCCGCGGCTCTCGGGGGTGCCGGAGGCGGGAAGCGCCCGGTCCAGAATGCGGCGGAACCGCTTCTCGAACTTGCTCTCCTCCAGACGCTCCAACGCCTTGCGCAGACGCTTACGCTCCTCCTTGCGCCGTTCGGTCTGCCGCGCAATCAGCCGCCCGATGCCATAGGCCTCGTTCTCCGGGAGCGAGTCATGCAGTTCGCGCAGATACTCCAGTTGTACGTCCAGATCGCGTACCCCGCCGAGGGCGTCGGTGATAGCCTTGACTTCCTTCTCTATCTCCTGCAGGTCTTCTCGGGGGAAGACGCGCGCAAAAACGGAGAGCGCGGCGCGCAGCCGGCGCGAGCCAACGCGCATATCGTGCAGGGCCTCTACCTGCTCCGGCGTGGGTTGTTTCTGCCGGGCGCCGTCCCGCGTGCCCGGCTCATTCTCCATCATCCGGGAAAAGCAGGCATCGATGACCGAACGCGCCGCGCCGCGCAGACTGACATCCTCGGGGTACTCGTAGACCGCTTTTGCCATATTCTAAACCCTTCGTCCCAGAACCGCCCGCCCCGACGCCACCCGCCCTCTCCGGGGCGCCTGCGCCCCCGGTCGGCGGTGCAGGGAATGATAGCATGCCCGCGCGCCCCGGTGCAACCTGGCTGCAGTTGGCCCGGCGAAGGACAGGGCAGGGACGGGGCACGGTGGCCCGGTTGTACCGGGGCGCTATAATGAGGCCATGTACCCACGCCGCCGCTGCCGTCGCGCCGCCGTCCCTGCTGCCGCTGCCGCGCTATCCCTCGCCGCCTCCTTTGCGCTACTGCTGGGCGGCTGCCGGGGGCGAGACGCCGAAGGGGGCGGCCGGTCGCTCGGCATCCCCGCTCCGCGGAAGGTCCGCGTGATCGCCCGCCGCGTCGCACAGACCCCGGACGTAGTCCACTGGAAGTGGAGCCTGATCGGCGAACGCAACTGGCGGAAGCCGGAGGCGCAGGAGATGGGACTTTCGCTGTCCGACACCTACCCGCTCAATAGTACGTCGGAGCGCGGCGGGTGCAACATCTGGGAGGTGGACGTGACGGTGCGCCGCGACGGGGGAGCCGCGTCCGCCCCTGTGCGCTGGGAGGCGGTACTACACGGCTCCAACGGCGACACCGCCCGGTCAGGCGGCACCCTCGACGCGGGAAAGAGCAGCGGCAGTCTGGCGAACACTCTGCACGTCCGCCAGGACCGGGACGCTGTAGTGCGTCTGCCCGCCAACCTGACCCTCGCGACACTGGACGGCCGCCCCGTCACGCTCCGGGTGGCGGAGTAGCTGCCGCCGCGACGGGGCCATGCTCTTCTTTGCCGCTGCGGACGCCCTGCCGCGCCTCCTGCCCACGCTCCTGTGGCTCGCGGTGGGCTTATTCCCCGCCTTCTACCTCGCCGTCCTTGTGCATGAGGTGGGGCATGTCGTCGTGGGACGGCTCTGCGGCTACACCGTGACCTCGTTTGGCCTGGGAACGGAGGGCCCCCTGCTCCTGCGCCTCCTGCTGCCGGGCGGCAACCGGCCAATCTTCTACGTGCTCCGCCGCAACGCCCTCCAGGGCTTCGCCCGCCTGCTGCCCCCGGACCTGTATCCGCCGCCCACACGCACGCTCCCCGTGGTGCTGGGCGGGGCGCTGGCGAACCTGGGCGCGGCCGCGCTGTGCCTGGCCGCGTTCGCGCGGCGGCCGGACCTGTTCCCGCTGTTCCTGCTTGGCGCCGCCAATACCCTGGTAATGGCTCTGGCGCTCCTCCCGATGTCGCGGCCCGTACCCGGCGGGTCCGGGGAGGGCGACAAAGGGGTGCGCTACCCATCGGACGGCCGCACCGCGCTCCTGCGCCTTACCCGCCGCGCGCGCCGCACCTCCTACAGCCCGGCTGTTTCTCTGCGCCCTGTGCCGCTGCTCATCGCAGTGGGCGACCGGTTGATGCTGGCGGAGCAGCACCTCACGGCGGCCTCAGAGGCGATTGACCATTCCCTGGGATGACGGACACCGAGTTAAGCAGAATCTATCTGCGAAA
>CALEKU010000023.1 GCA_937902745.1 uncultured Armatimonadota bacterium | reverse complement strand
GAGGCGATCCGGGGGCTCCGGGATGCCCTGGCAGAAGGACCGGCGTAGGCGAAGGCGGACGGACGGGGGGCGCGATTCCAAAGGATATGAAGATCATCATCGTCGGTGCAGGGGTAGCGGGGCTGGTGTGCGCGCGGACGCTGCACCGCGCAGGGCATGAGGTCACGGTGCTGGAGGCGTCAGACGACGTCGGCGGTCGAGTACGCAGCGATATCGTGGACGGCTTCATCCTGGACCGGGGCTTCCAGGTGCTCTTCACGGCCTACCCGGCGGCCCAACGGCAACTCGACTACGGCGCGCTGTCCCTGCGCAAGTACGATCCCGGCGCTATCATCGCCCAGGCCGCCCACCGCCACGTGCTGTCCGACCCGCTGCGGGACCAGGCCGCCCTGCTCCCGTCCGTGCGCACCGGCATCGTCACCCTGAGCGACAAGGTACGGACCGCGCTGCTGGGGGCGGAGACGAAGCGCGCGGACGTCGCCGCGCTCCTTTCGGCTCCGGACACAACCACCGAGGCGTTCCTGCGCGAGCGCGGCTTTTCAGAGGCGTTCCTCGACAACTTCGCCCGCCCGTTCTTCGGGGGCATCCTGCTCGACCGAAGCCTTCAGACCAGCGCCCGCTGCTTCCGGTATGACCTGAAGATGCTGATCGAGGGCGATACCGCGACGCCCGCGCAAGGTATGGGCAAGATCAGCGACCAGTTGGCCACAGAGTTGGAGACAGACGCACGCATCCGCCGGAACGCACGCGTCGTCGAACTCGTTCGCGATAAGAACGCCTGGTGTCGGGGTGTGATCCTGGAGAACGGCGAAAAGATTCTCGCGGAGGCGGTGGTGGTGGCGACGCCTGCACCCGAGGCGGCGCGGCTGACCGGCCGCCCCATGCCGGAGGGGCAACGCGGCACCGTCTGCGTGTACTTTGCGGGGGACAAGCGCATTTACCGCGGCAAGAAGATCGTGCTGCACGCCAACCGGGAGCCGTTTGTAAACAACTGCGTCCAGATCTCCAACATCGCGCCGGAGCAGGCTCCGCCGGGACAGCACCTCCTGTGCGCCGCCATTCTCGGTGTCCCGGAGGGGAGGGACGATGAGACTCTGTACGCCCGCGCGCTGGCGGACGTCCGGCGCATGTGGGCCGGCGACTCCGCTGCCCTCGCCGCCCTCGCGACGTACAAACCGCTGGCGCTCTACCGCATCCCCTACGCCCAGTTCGCCCAGCCGCCCGGGGTGCACGACACGCTGCCGGGCAACGCCACCGGGGAGCCGGGCCTGTACCTGGCGGGAGAGTTTACCGCGGCCAGCAGTCTGAATGCCGCCATGCGCTCCGGGGAAAAGTGCGCGGCGCGCGTCCTGGCAGATGTCGCGCGCAGGTAGCAACTAGAAAGGACTACGCACGCTTCTCGGCGAGGACCTTGCGGGCGAAGATGGGCAGCATGCGTACCTTGCTGATCTTCTTGGGGTTGGACGCGAGCCGGTAGAGCCACTCCAGGCCGACGTTCTGCATCCACACCGGGGCGCGCTTTACGGTGCCGGAGAAGACATCGAGCGTCCCCCCCACACCGATGCAGACCGGCACTCCGAGGGCGTGCTTGTGACGGGCGATGAACTTCTCCTGCTTCGGGATGCCCAGGGCGACCAGCAGGATGTCCGGCTTCGCGGCACGGATCTGCTCAACAATCGCAGGCTCATCCTCCGGCTTAAAGAAACCGTCGCGGAAGCCCACGATGTTGGCCCCCGGACAGCGGGCCTGCATGCGTGCGGCGGCCTCCTCGGCGACGCCCGGCCCGGCCCCGAAGAAGAACACCCGCCACCCCTTCTCCGCCGACAGGGCGCACAGGCGCGCGGACAGATCCACGCCGCTCACCTTGGCGCTAATCGGCGTACCCAGGCGCCGGGTCGCCCACAGGATGCCCATGCCGTCGGGAGTCACCAGGTCGGACTCGGCCACGATGCGGGCAAACTCCGCATCCTCCGTGGCCGTAACGACCATGGAGGCGTCCGCTGTCACAATGTGGTGGGGGGTTCCCTTGCGGATGAAGCGCTCCACGAGCGCCAGCGCGCCGTCCATATCCACGCGGTCTACCCGCATGCCAAGGAGATGGATCGAATTCAAAGGGATTGGGTCGAGGTCTGCCGTCTGCGTCGCCATGTCCCTCTGATTATAGCCGAACTGAACGCGCCGCAACAGAGCGAATCGCCGCGCAGCAGGATGTCGTCGAAGTTCGGCGGGTCTGCCCGGCGCACCGCTCCCGCGGTGCGCGAAACCAGAACAAGGAAAAGCCCCCCGCGGACAACCAGCAGGGGGCTTCCCAATAGACCGGGTGGGCGGCGGCAACCACCGCCGCGCCGGATGCCCGGCCCTGATCGGGACAGACGGCTACGGGTGATTCACCCGCTTGCCCGTCTTGTCGTCGATATCGTCACCGGTCACAGCGTCCACAACCTTCTCGCCGAGGCCGCGGGTATCCGGCGTGCCATCGTTCGCGTAGCCGCCCGTCTTGAGCGAGGGCATGGTCTCACCGAGCTCTTCGCGCTGGTTCAACCCCACGTTGCCGTCCGGGTCATTGTCGTAGGCCCGGTTCATCGTGGTGTCGCTGTAGCCGGAGGCGTTCGCGACCGGGACGCCTTGCTTGTCGTCGTACACATCGCCCGTGACGGCGTCCGCGGTTTTCTCCATGATGCCGCGGGTGTCGGGGGTGCCAGTCACCGTGTAGCCGCCGGTCTGGATGCCGGGCTGGTTGGTGGAACTGATGCCGCCGCCCAGAGGGGCGCCGGTGGTGGGGTAGACGCGGTCCACGTAGACCGAATCCTCGTCGTCGTTCAGGTCATGGGTGACGCCGTCACCGATGCCGCTGATCGTGTTGTCGTTGTCCACGCGGTCAATCGCGCCGACCGCCGCGCCGCTGGCCGCAGCGCCCGCAGCGCCGCCGATCAGAGCACCCGCGATGGCGCCGCCCGGCCCAAGCACCGCTCCCGCGATGCCGCCGACCACCGCGCCGCCGACGCCGCCCAGGGTCGCGCCCTTCTCTGCATCGCCGGTGGGGTTGTCGTCGATACCGTGCTGAATATTATCGTCGCGGACCAGATTTTCGTCTCGGATGTTGTCTGCCATGAGGTTCTCCTATTCTGTCCGGTAAGGCTCGGGAAACCGCGACTTCGCGGTCTTTCCGCACGCGCTGTCCGCCATTACCCGGACAGTTGGGGTTTACCCGACCGCCCGGTAGACCAAACGCGCACACAGAGGAGTTCAAAGAGATAGAGACGAAAATTGCAGGAGCGAGGCGCGCCTTACCGCGACTCCTGCAGAAGCCCGAGGAGTTCGGCCAGAGTCACCTCTTCCAGCGACGTGGCGAGGTAGTCCGGCTCCGGGAGCGGCAGCAGCGCGGTCAGCGGATTGGGGAACGCCACGCACGCGAGTCCGGCCGCTTTTGCGGCCCGAATCCCGTTGGGCGAGTCCTCAAAGGCGACAGCCTCCGCCGGGGCGACCCCCAGCGCGGCGCAGGCGCTGAGGTACAGTTCCGGGTCGGGCTTGGTACGCGCTACGTCGTCTGATGTCCGGGTCAGTTCGAACCGGTCCGCGAGCCCGAGGCGCGCGAGGTGTCCTTCGACCCACGCACGCGAGGAAGAGGAAGCGACGGCGAGGCGGAGTCCCAGAGCCCGGGCCTCGTCCAGGCAAGCCACTATACCAGGGCGCGGTTCCGTGGCGTGCAGACGCTCCTCGAATCGCGCGCGGGTGACTGCGTGCAAAGCGGCGCGGTCGCAGGCGCGACCGAGACAGGATTCCAGGTAGGCGTGCGGGTCGAACGGGCTCTCGGCCGGGCCGATACCGATGCCCGCGGCCCAGACTGTCAGCGGCAGTTCGGCGCCATGCTCCGCGAACAGGCTCTGCCACACCTCGTACTCAGGCGTTTCGGTGTCGCAGAGCGTGCCATCAAAGTCGAAGATCAGGGCGCGGAACCGGCGCGGCGGCGGTTGGTGCGTCATTCCAGAGAGGGAGTGTACCAGAAAACATGAGCAAGGTCATCGGAATCGGCATCGTCGGCGCAGGCAGCATCGGCATCCGCGGGGCGCTGGAGCACCTGGTACTGCCGGATGTCCAGGACCGGGTAAAACTGGCAGCGGTGGTGGACCCGGTGCCGGGCCGCGCGAAGGCGGCCGCCGAGAAGTACGGCGTTCCCCACGCCTACGATTCGTACGAGCAGATACTCGCCGATGACACCGTGGACGCCCTGACCATCGGCTCCCCGATCGGCATCCACTACGAACAGGGACTCGCGGCCATCCGCGCGGGTAAGCACCTGCACTTCAACAAGACCATGACCGTGACCGCCGATGAGGCCACGCACCTGATCGACGAGGCGGAAAAGGCGGGGGTGAAGATCGTGGCATCGCCGGGGCAGATGCTGCGGCCCAGCAACCTGCGTATCCGGCGGCTCATCCAGGACGGCGCGCTGGGCCGCCTCGCCTGGGCGGCTACCGGCGCGGCATTCGGCGCGTACCACGAGAACGAATCGGTGCGCACGGGTTCCGATGTCCTGAGCAACGTCAATCCCTCCTGGTACTGGAAGAAGCCCGGCGGCGGCCCGCTCTACGACATGACGGTCTACGGCCTGCACACCCTCACCGGCGTCCTCGGACCGGCGAAGCGGGTCACCGCTATGAGTGGGGTCGGCATCAAAGAGAGGGAATATCAGGGGCAGACCTACGCCTGCGACGCCGACGACAACACGCTGATGGTGCTGGACTTCGGCGATACCCTCTTCTCGTTCGTCTATGGCACCTTTGCCGGAAGCCTGACGCAGTTCGGTCAGCCGAGCTTCTATGGCCAGAAGGGCAGCATCGTGGGCCTGACGCTGAACGGTGAGCCGCTGGACTACCCCGGCCGCACGGAGGGGTTGGACCCAATCAAACTACTGCCGCACGTCAAGGACACCCCACACGCGCAGATGGGCGAGGCGCACGTCTTCGAGGACATCATGCAACTTGTCCGGTGGGTGCGCGACGGCGAGCCAAGCATCGCCACCGCCGAGCACGCCCGGCACGTCATCGAGATCATCGAGGCTGCCTACCGTGCCGCCGAAACGGGGCAGACGCAGACCCTGAAGACCACCTTCACCCCCCCGGACGGTATTTGATGACCCGACCAGCAGGAAGTGGCGGGGCTGCGTATGAAGAAGGCGCCGAGCCCAGCGCGGCGTTCCGCGACGCCGTGCGGATGGCCGAGACGGGCAAGCCCATCGACGGGGAGACCCACCTGCTCGCCACGGCGCGCGTGGCCCGCGACAGCCACGGCACGGAGAGCATCGAGTACCGCGCCGCGGCGAACGACCTGGGGCTGTACCTGCTCTACCTAGGGCAGCACGAGCGCGCTGTGGAGGCGTTCGAGCAGGCGACGGCCCTGCCTGCGCCAACCTCCGACGCCGGAGTGCGCGGCTACCTGACGCACCAGCTCAACCTCGGGCAGGCGCTGGACTTTGCGGGGCGTACCGACGAGGCCGTGGAGGTGCTGGGCAGAAATGCCGAAGCCCGGCGCATCTTCTACGGCGAGGCCCACCCCGGGTACGCCTACCTTCTGGAGCCGCTCGGGGCGCTGCGACTGCGCCAGGGTCGGGCAAACGACGCCCTGCCCCTGCTGGAGAGGGCGGTCGCTATCTTCCGCACGCACGGGCACCCGCGCATCGCCAGCGCGCTCGCCTGGCGGGCGTTTGCCCTGAAGGCGCTGAACCGACCTACTCCCCCGTTCTCAGACGTGATGCTGCCCCCCGAAACGACCGCCGCCGTGGTGCGCGAGATAGTATCCTCGTTGCCGTTCGTACCGTCGGTGGGCGTGCGGCGGTCCGTACTTGGCGACGCTTTCGGCCTGGTCGCCGAGAGGCTTGGCGAAGACCACCCCGCGATGCGCGAGGTGCTGGCCGCCATTGCAGATACGGAAGCGGCGGCGGGCCCTGGCGGCAAGCCCAAGGTGCGATTGGAGGCGCTACGCCGCACCCTCGCCTACCACGAGCGGCGCGGCGAAGAGACGGACGCCGTTCTGGCGCTCCAGGCACTCGCGCTGGCGCAGACCGATGCCGGCGACGTACAGGGGGCATGGGAGAGCTACCGGGCCGCCGTCCAGCGTGCCGAGGCGCGCGGCGACATGGCGCTACTCTCTCGCGCGCTCCTCAACTATGCCCTGTTCCTGAACGAGGGGGGGCGCGGCGAGGACGCCGAGCGACTTTTCAAGCTGGCCGTGGCCGCCGCAGGACGTGGACAGGACGACGCCGCGCAAGGCCGCGCGAGCGGCGCCTATGGAATTTTCCTCCAGCATGCGGGGCGAGGCGAGGAGGCTCTGGAAAAGCTGGACGAGGCGGTGCAACGGCTCCCCCCTGCCCACCCGGACGCTCTGGCCGTGCGCGCCCACCGTAGCGCTCTGCGCGCGGGGCAGCCGTGTCCCTGTGAGGGCGGGGCCGGGGAAGCCTACGCGGCAGCCTACCGCGAGTTCGTTCTGGCGCTACTGCCGGACGATCTGGTATCGGACGTCACCGTCACTACCGCCGCGGTGGAGGGGGCGAACAGCCCCGGGGTCGGTCTCGAGTTTGAACTGGCGCGCGAGCCGAACCCGGAGGAGCAGGAACTCATCAACCGGGTTCTGAGTTTTGCCAACGCCGAGTTTCCGCGCAGCATCACGCAGCGGACGTAGAAAGATAGCCCATGCGCACGCTTCCCACCACCGGTTTGAAGCCCATCCGCCCCCGGTCAGGGTTCACTCTGATCGAGCTACTCGTGGTGATCGCCATTATCTCCATACTCGCCGCGATACTGTTTCCCGTTTTCGCCCAGGTACGGGAGAAGGCGCGCATGACAACCTGCGTGTCAAACATGCGCCAGCTCGCCCTGGCGGTCGGGATGTATACGCAGGACGCGGACGAGGCGCTGCCGCCCTCCACAAACTACGATATCCCGACTAACGTGCCGGAGCGCATCTGGCCCGCGCTCGTGCAGCCGTACGTCAAGAACCAGGGAGTCTTCACCTGTCCGAGCGCGGAAAACGCCGCCTTCCCGTCCGACTGGAACCTCCGGGGCGTCGGGTCGATCGGCTACACCAGTGCTACGGCCATCGGGTCGGCCCCGAATCCCGAGTACTTCCCGGACCCCGCGATCGTGCCGCAGCTCGACGAGCCGGGGCGGATTCCTCTGTTCGCCGACACAGCGAGCGGTGATACGGCGTTAAAGTACCGTGGGTACGTGTTCGACCCCTGCACCGGTGCGGACAACCCGATAGACCCCCGCCTCGGCACGCCGCTCATCTCGGACCGGGACCTGGTGGCAGAGTTCAACGCGCTCCCGCCGGCCCAGCTCAAGCCGGTCTACGCCCGGCACTACTCGACCAAGCAGGACACCGGGCGCGCCACCATCATCTTCGCGGACGGACACGTGAAGACCTATTCCGCGTCGGCGCTACTGGCGCAGGACAAGGGGGCAAACCTGCTCTGGCGGTTCCGGGGCTGTTCCGAGCCGTAGGAGGACGGAGCCTGGCGTATGACGACAAAACCACGATGGCGCGAACAGGCAAAGGCGATGGGGGTAACGCCCCGGTCGATCCTGCTCGGCCTGATGCTCACCGTCCTGGTGGACCTGTGGATTCACTGGGCGGAGCTCATCATGGGCGGCGGGCAGGGGCACACCGCCATCGCGAACACGTCCGTTCCCGTGGGCGCCTTCTCCATGCTCTTCGTGCTCACGGGCCTGAACCTGCTGTGTCGCGCCCTGCTCCCCTCGCTCGCCATGAGCGCGGCGGAGATTCTGGTGGTGTACGTGATGATCACCACCTCCAGTGTCCTCTCGTCCTCCGGGCAGCTTCACTTCATCATCCCGACCGTCACCGCCGCATGGCACTACGCCACCGCAGAAAACGCCTGGGCGGGAACGTTCCACCGCTTCGTCCGACCGTGGATGGCCCAGACGGACCCAATTGCGCTGGAAGGCTTCTACCAGGGGCGCACGACGCCGCCGTGGGGGCTCTGGCTGCCGCAGATGGGCGCGTGGATGGGCTTCATGCTCAGCCTGGCGTTCGCCAGCCTCTGCATCGCTTCGCTGCTGCGGCGCCAGTGGGTAGACCGGGAGCGGCTCACCTTCCCTACCGTCGCGCTTCCGCTGGCGCTGCTGGAGGAGGGCACGCCGCTCTTCAAACGGCCACTCTTCTGGCTCGGCGCCGCGATTCCGTTCGCCTTCAGCGTCCTGAACACCGTCGCCGTCAACGTCCCGAGCGTCCCCTACGTTTCGCTGCGCGCCGACCGGTTCGACCTGGTTCAGGGACTGCAGCCCCCCTGGAGCGCCATCGGGGGAACGCCGCTATCGTTCTATCCCTTCGTGATCGGTATCGCCTACCTGATTCCGGTGGATGTTACGTTCTCGGCGTGGTTCTTCTTCCTGGTCACCAAGGTAGAGCGCATCCTGGGGGCGGCCCTGAATATCGACGCCAACATGACGGGCACCCCGCGGGCGACCTTCCCGTTCCTGGGGGAGCAGGGCGCGGGGGCGTTTCTCGGGTTGACCTTCATGTCGCTCTGGCTGGCCCGTGGCTACTTCAAGGAGATTGCGAAGAATATCTTCGGGGAGCCGGGCGCGCTAGACGACTCCAACGAGCCGATCTCCTACCGTGCTGCGGCGCTCGGTCTTGCTGTCGCTACCGCACTGATGATCGGGTTCTGCGTGGCGGGCGGCATGCAGCCTGCGGTCGCCGTGCTGCTGATTGTCCTGGCGCTGGCCTACATGGTCGCCGCGACCCGGATTCGGGCAGAGACAGGGAACGCATGGCTCTGGGGGCCGGAGGTGGATGTGAATGCCCTGATGACGCGCACGCTGGGGACCGGCTTCCTGACCCCGGCGGACCTGACCGTCCTGGCGTTTATGCGTCCCGCCGCCGCCAACTTCGACCTGCGCTGTATGGCGATGCCGCACCAGTTCGACGCCTTCAAGATGGCGGACGCCGTAGGCGCCTCCCGGCGGCGGCTCTTCGGCGCGATCTGCGTCGGGACCGTCTTTGGCCTCGCCGCCTCGTTCGTGATCGCCCTGACGCTCTGGCACGGGTACGGCGCGGAGGCGAAGACCGATCCCTGGCGCACCAGCCAGGGGCGCGTCCCCTTCGACAACCTCGTGTCGCTGCTGCGCAACCCGCTCCCGGCGGACATCCGCGGCATCGCGGCGGTCGGCTTCGGCTTTGGTGTCACCGCAGCGCTGATGCTGCTACGCACCTACTTCGTCTGGTGGCCGCTGCACCCGGTCGGCTACGCGATGGCGAACACGGGCACTATGAACACAACCTGGCTCCCGTTCTTCCTGGCATGGCTCGTGAAGGTGCTCGTCCTGCGCTACGGGGGGCAGCGACTGTACCGCACCCTGATGCCCTTTTTCCTGGGCCTCATCGCGGGCGACCTGATCGGAGGCGGGCTCACCACCGCCCTGGGTGCGTTCACCGGCATCAACGTTTACCCGATCAACTGGTAACGCCCGCTTCGGCACCCGTCAGGCCCGCGGTCTTACGGAAATCGGCGTAGTGGCTCAGCAGCCGGGTGAGCCGGGTATGCCCCTCGTTGAAGTGCTTCCGGTGGATCGCGACGGCGCGCTGGAACAGTCGGTCGGCCTCTTCGACCCGCTCCTGCTTCGCGCACGCCCACGCCAGGCTCCATACCACCGTCCCGGTCTCCGGATGGTCCCGCCCACGCGCCCGCTCGTTGATCTGCAGGGCGCGCTGGAAGAGTGCTTCCGCCTCCGCATAGCGCCCCATGCTAACGTAGAGCAGCCCCAGGTTATTGTCGCTCGTCGCCCGGTCCACATGCCCTGGCTCCAGCACGCGCGCGTAGATCTGCCCGGCACGCAGGAAGTACTCTTCGGCGCGATCGAACGCCTCCCGGTAGCGATACAGGCTCGCAAGCTGCGTCAGGGTCGCCGCGGTCACCAGCTCGTCCTGACCGGGGTAGCGCTCCCGGATGGCAAGGGACCGCAGGAACAACGCCTCGGCGCGGTCATAGTCCTGTCGCTCAGCGTAAAACAGCGCCAGGTTGTGCAGCAGGGCGGCTGTGTCCGGGTGGTCCGCGCCCTGCACGGCCTCAGTAACGGTAAGCGCACGCAGATGCAGGGGCTCCGCCTCGTTCCCGCGGTCGATCTCGCGGTACAAACAGGCCAGACCGTCCAGGCATTCGGCCGTGGCGCCATGGACCGCCCCGTGGACCCGTTCGGAAAGGGCGAGAGCGCTGCGCAGGAACGATTCCGCCTCGCCGTAGAGCGCCCGCGCACGGAGGTAGCGCCCCGCCTGAAAGAGCAGATGGACAGCCTCCGCCGTCTCGATGCTCCCCTCCGCGATGTGGCGGGCACACAGACGCCAGTGCGGCAGGAGCAGGTCGCACAGCGCCCAATCGGTAAACTCGAAGTCCGGGGTGGCGCCTGCAACCGCGTGAACGGCGCGCGCGGCGAACACCCTCCGCTCGCCCGGGCTCAGGGCGGCGCGGGCGGCTGCCTGAACCAGACGGTGCACCGAGAGTGTGCGGTCGGCGGGGTTCCAGGCGGCCAGAGAGTACGCGCAGATGGCGGCCCGCGCCGCTTCGTCGTCGGCTTCTTCCTCCGGCCCGGCCAGAACCGTCTGCGGTATGGCATCCGGCGCGAGGAACGCACTCAGATGAATCAGGGCCACCGCCGCCCGCCCCGTATCCCCCTGCCGGGCCATCCGCTCCAGCGCCAGTCTGAAGGTCACGGCCACCGGCGCGTGGTCTCCATCCTCGGCGCGGTCCAGCAGTTCGAGTCCGTGCTGACGATACCGGGCCAGGTAGTCCGCTACCGATAGGGTCGATTCCGCCAGATAAGCTCCTGCCTGGCTGATCGCGAGCGGTAGTCCTCCCAGTTCGGCGCTGAGCTCCGCGGCAGCGGCGGCCTCGGCGGCAGGTGCGTCCGCGAGCGACTGTTCGCGGTCGATCACCCCGGCGCGCCGCAGCAGAAGCAGCGCCCCCTCCTCCGGCGAGAACTTCGCCAGCCGGTGCGGCGCCGCCCACCGTACGGGGTTACGCGCCCGTGTGGTAAGGAGGAGGCATCCGCCGTGGTGGCGTGGGAAGTGCGGCGCGAGGGTTTCGAGGTCGTCCGCGTTGTCGAGTACGAGCAGCCACCCGGTCTCCAGGCGGAACCAGTCGTAGGCGCGCGCCAGCGCCTCCTTGCGGTCGGGAACAGCGCCTGCGCCCGTGTCCCCCAGGCCAAGTTCACCGGTACAGGCGGCGAGGCCGTCGTGCAGCGCCTCTACCGTCTCCGCCCCGATCCAGAACACGCGGCTGTAGGCATCGCGGTGGGCATAAACGTACGCCAGGGCCGTCTGGGTCTTCCCGATCCCGCCCAGGCCAGTCAGCGCCTGCGGGTCGCCGGGCGCTGCCCCACTGCTCCCTGCGATGAAGGCCGCGTGCAGGTGGTCCAGCACCTCGCGGCGCCCCGTGAAGAGCCGGTTCGGAGGAGGCACCCGTTGCGAGAGCCATCCCCGCTGCGGCGCGACCTCCGCTACGGCCTCGCCGGCCCCTCGCGCCGTCGCAGGCTCTGTGAAGACATAATCCTCTCCCTCCTGGAGGGGCGGCAGGGACTCTCTCCCCTCCGCCGATGCCCGGCGCCGGAAGTACGCCCAGATGCGCTCCAAAGTGCTAACGAAAACCGGCCCCTGCCGCAGGGCACGCTTGACCGTGTTGGCCGAGGGGGTTTCCCGGTCCATCACGATCTCCTCGACCGTCGCCCCGCAGGCGCGGCGCCAAGCCTGGAGTCGATCCCGCCCGGCGTCGGTCAGTCGAACGTAGCGCTCCGCCCCCACTTCCTCTTACCTCGCCTCTCCGCGCTGCCCGCACCCGGGCGGCGAGATCGGGTCAATCTGACGCAGTCTGACTCCCGCCGGGCGCGAGAGCCCTCTAGAATCATTCGCAATTCCGGCGTCCGGGTGCTGCGATGATTCGCAGCGCCCGGACGCCGTTCTTCCTGCCCTGCCTTACGTTCCGCGCCCGAGCACGGCAACCATGCCCTGAATGGTCGCCTGTACCAGGTGCGGGATGGCGACGGACTGAAGGTTCTCGATGCCCGTGTGCAGGGTGTCGTGCAACGGTTCCACCCATGGCTTCGGGATCGCCTGACGGCCGTGGAGGATGCCCAGGATGCTCCCCACCGTCGCGCCGTTCGAATCCGTCTCGAAGCCGGCCTGTACCGCCTTGCAGATGCTGTCGGCGAACTCGCCGCCTCCGTACAGCAGCGCCAACGCGACCACCTGAGCGTTCGACACGGCATGCCGGCTCATCCACGGCTGGTTCTCGCTCCAGCGCTCGTGCAGACGCTGCACCACCGCGTCGTACTCCGTCCCTGCCTCGTGCCAGGCGATGACGTGGTTAACCCCCTCCGCAAGGCGGCAGTCCTGGGGAATCTGGGCCAGGCCAACGCGCAGAATCGTCGGGATGTCGTCGGTCACAAACGCCGCCGCGGTCATAGCGGCGATCCACATAGACGCATAGATACCGTTGCGGACATGGCTCACGCAGGCATCCCGCCAGGCCAGGTCTGCTGCCCGCTCCGGGTCGCCCGCGGCCACGTACCCCCAGTAGTCGCCGCGGATCGCCGCCCCGTTCCACTCCCGGTACGGGTTGCGGTACGTGGCGGACTCCGGTGGCGGGATCTGCAGGCAGAAGTTACGGTAGGCCAGACACTCCGCCCCCTGCGTGTGCATGATTGGCAGATTCTCCAGCCAGAACTCGGCGATGTCAAGCGACGTGAAGTTCGGCCCGTACCGCCGCAGGATGGCGAGGTTCATCACCGTATAGTTCAGTTCGTCGTCCTCCGGCATCCCCCCGGCGGGAAGCAGGTCCACGAACGGATGGTCCGGGTCCTGCGCGTCGATCTCGTAGCGGGCGAGGAGGGCGGCATCCCCCTTCATGGGAGCGAAGCGGACGTACTTACTGAGGGGAAACTGCTCCGTCTCCTGCAGCAGCCCCCATATCCTCTGGCGCGTCCACCCCTCAAAGGGGAGGCCCAGGAGGCAACCGGCGCAGCGGCCGGTCCACGCGCCGTTCACCTTATCGGTGAGCCGCTGGATGTCGGCTTTGTTCAGGGGGGGCAGTTCCGGCGGACTGTCCCAGGGGCGAGCCTCTTTAATCTGCTTGAGGTCGGAGGGCTCGTAGTACTTGAGGTCGGAGGCGAGCGGAAGCTGGATTGTCTGATCCAGCAGGTTGTTGGCGGCCTGCCAGTTGCGGCGGTTCTCCAGGTCGGTGGATAGCACCTGGTCGAACCACTGCTCGACGGTGTGCATCTCGCGCCCTTCTGCGCGGCACTGCTCCTGTTCGCTCTGGACGGCCACACGGCTCATGCGGAGCCACACGTGCTTCATCGGCGTTCGTACCTTCCGAGGCGGATTCCTGATTGTCAATGGGTCGATGAGAGACAGAACACCGGCAGGAATCCAACTCCGGCACGAGGGGCCAGCGCGTCCCTGCCTGGCAGTCGTAGTATTCGCGCTCCGCCGACGGGGTTCCTCGTGACCAGTCAGTCGCGCAGGAGGCGGGCGAACACGAAGTCGTTCCGCGCCGGCACCTCCGCTGTCACACCGCCCTCCTCTGTTGCCGAGACCGTGCCGCGCCCGCCAAGCACTTCAACGCGCACTTCCCGGCCATTCCAACGGAACGACGGCACCTCCTCAATCCGCCACCGGTTGTTGCTCGGGTCGTTCCAGCCACGGAACGCCAGGATGTACGCACTCTGACGATCCGCCGCGACCGAGGCGAAGCCGGTCCAGACTACCCCATCCGGAGGCGAGCCGATCGGGTAGGTCGTCCCGCCGTGCAGAGCCTCCCGGTGCGCCTTCCAGGTCGCGATCAGCGGCGCGGCGTCGGCGAAGTACGCCTCCGGAAGCCCCTGCACCTCGAACCACCCGAGCGGCGACGCCATCATCACCGTCGCGAACAGGTAGTCGGGCGAGAACGCTACAGGCGCCAGGGGATCGCCTGTGTACACCTCTCTGTTCCGCGCGTGGTTCAGGAACTCCATCCGCAGGCGCACCGGGTCCACGTACTGTGCCAGCTTCCACAGGTTCCGCAGCGTCTGATGCGGCCAGTAGCGGTGCCAGTCGGTGTACCGGTTCTCCACGAATAGCGGACCGACATCCGGCATGCCGAAGTAGCCCGGTCGCGTCTGCGCTGTGACATCCAGGTCGAACACCACCGCGCCGCCGGACTCCGCCAGCACCCGGTCGAAGAAGGCGCGCAGGTTGCGCTCGCCCACCTCGCTGCGCATCGCCACGCCGTCGATCTTGAAGTGTTCGATTCCGTGCTCTCGGTGCAGACTCAGCACGGCGTCGGCGTCGTCCGCCCAGCGCGCGAAGTCGTCCGCCGAGTCCGGCGCGAACCACAGGCCGAGACGCAGCCCGGCGTCTTGCGCCGCCCGAACGAGCGGCGCAAGGCCGTTCGGCAGTCGCTCTGGGTGGGGTGCCCAGAAGTCCGGGTCCGCTCGCCGAAACCCCTCCCAGACACCGCCCTTCTCCCGGGCCACGACCGAGTTTGCGCTGGTCCCCCGCTGCCAGCCGTCGTCGATCTGGAGCACATCCACCCCCAGCCGCGCGCCCGCGGCGATCTCCTCGCGCAGGAACGCCTCGCTGATGCGGCCGTCGCGGTTCCGGTCGCCCCAGGTGTTCGACAGGAACTGCCCGTCTCGCCCCGCTTCTGGCCGCCGCAGACACCGCTGGAACGCCTGAAGCGCCGCGGTCCTCCCCGGCCTACCCCCCGAGTAGAGCACGACCGCCACGGGATAGTCGTCGGGGCGGCTGATGGTCAGCTCCTGGTGCGCAACGACAACATCAGCCGCCGTATCCACTGCTCCAGCCCGCGCATGAGGCAGTGGCGCGATTTTGAGCAGCACCAGTCCCCGCTGTTCCAGTGTCTCTTCCAGGGAGAACAGGTTGCCATGCAGCGGGAGCGCCTTCTCCGCGGGCTGCAGCAGCCACTCCCGCTCGAACACCAACTCGTCGTGCCGGTCTGTCTCGTCCTGAAAGGTCACTGCAGTCAGACGCAGATGAACCGGAGCCAGCGCAAGCCGCTCGCCGACAGGGGACGCGCCCGCCGCAGCATCCGGAACATCCGCCTCGATTCCGGTGGCGTCGTCGCGGCCGGGCTCGGCAGGACCACCCGCGGACTCTCCTCCGTCTGGCCGACGTATCTGTGTGACCACGGCCGGTACATCCGGGTAGACCTCAAATCGGTACTCCGAGCGGGGTGTCGTTACCGCGACGCGTAGCGACGGCGCCGCCACGGGAGAGCGTGGCCCGGTTTCGCACTGCACCGTGACATCCGGGCCGGTGTCCCGGTCGTGCGGCGGGAGAGGCTTTTGCTGGAGCCACTCGAAGCCCGCCTCTTTGTCCGTGAGCGAAACGGGCTCCGCGGCGCCGTCCGCGCCGAACGTCCACCGCTGCTCGATGCGGGCGTTCCCCAGGGTCAGGATGCGCCCGTCGAGGCGGCAATAGCAGTCGTGGAAGGTGGTCTCGGCCATACCGGTAGGTTCGGGGCGCCACCGGCCGCCCCCTTCCGCGCGGGTACACTCAGGCCATGCGAGTCGTGGTGATTGGGGCCGGAGTCGGGGGGATGTGCGCCGCGCTGCGGCTGGCTAAGGCCGGGCACGACGTTGTCGTGCTGGAGCAGGGCGATCGGGTGGGCGGAAAGCTCAACGTGTGGGAACCGGAGGTGCCGGGCGTTGGCACGTTTCGCTTCGACACCGGCCCCCACGTTCTCACGATGCCGTGGGCCATCCGCGAACTCTTCGAAGACCTGGGGGAGCGGATGGAGGAGCACCTGGACCTGGTACGGATGGACCCCATCTGCCGCTATCACTTTCCGGACGGCTCCCGCTTCGATGCCCCCGCCGATCCGCGCGAGGCCGTTCGGCGCATCGCAGAGACCTTCCCCGGCGACGAGGCGGGGTTCGAGGAGCTGCTCTCCTATGCCCGACGCATCCACGAGACCACCGTGGCGCCGTTCCTCCGGCAGGACTTCGGGGCTGCGGTGCGCGGCATTCCGTCGCGCGAGCAGTGGGGACAGTTGGGCCGATTCCTCTCGCTCAAACCGTGGAAGACACTGCACGGCGTGACGGCGCATCACCTGAAGCACCCGCGCCTGCGCCAGATCTTCGACCTGTACGCCTTCTACAACGGCTCCTCGCCGCACCTGTCCTCGGCCATCTTCGCGATAATTGCCTGGGTACAGTGGGGCGACGGGACGTTCTACCTGCGCGGCGGCCTGCGCACCTACGCCGCCGCCCTCTCGCGCCTGGCGGACACCCTCGGCGTCGTGGTCCGGACGGGCACGCGGGTCGCAAGCCTCTGCGTCTCGGGCAACCCCGGCCGGGGGACCGTCACGGGCGTTGCCCTGGCCGGCGGGGAGTGTGTCCCCGCGGACGTGGTGGTCTGCAACGCGGACCCGCTGACCGCGCACGCCACGCTGGTTCCGAGCGCTTATCGCCCGCCCGCGTACTCGGATAAGGGGCTGGCGCGCCTCCAGCCGTCCACGTCCGCCTTCGTGCTACTGCTCGGCGTGCGCGGGACGCCCGAGCGCGACTTCCCCACCCTCGCGCACTTCAACTCGTTCCTGCCGGAAAACGGCGACGCAGAGTTCTCCGCCATCTTCGACCGTGGCGTCCCTGCCGAAGACCCGGTGATCGGCGTCACCTGCCCGTCTGTAACGGAGCCGTACGCCTCCGCCCCATCGGGCCACTCAGCGCTCTTTGTGATGACCTCCCCGCCGCCGCTCGGGCCGCACTTCACGTGGTCCCCAGAGAACGCGGAGCGCTACCGGGAGCGTGTGCTGGCGCTACTGGAAGCGCGGGGCGGTCTGACGGGCCTGCGGGAGCGAATCGTCTGCGAGCAGGTCTGGACACCGGAGACCTTTCAGGAGCGGTATGGAGCGTGGCGCGGGAGCCTCTATGGACTCTCCTCAAACGGGTGGCGGTCGGCGTTCCTGCGTCCGCCGGGCCGTAGCCGCACCGTCCGCGGGCTGTACTTCGTCGGGGGCGGCACCCACCCCGGCGGCGGACTACCCCTGGTAACCCTGGGAGGAAAGATCGTGGCCGACTCCGTGCTGGCAGACAAAAAAAATACGCCTGGCTCTCTTTAGAGAGAACCAGGCTCCATCATGTGGATGGACAGTGAAAAGGAGGACATGCGCTGTCTTTATTACGACTCCCGACACAGTGTTGTTCCAGTAGCGGAAAAAAATCTCGAAAAATATAAACGCGTTGTATTCACCCCGCCGCAAACGGTTTCCTCCTAAAGGGTATGACTTTTCAGGGTCATTCAGTTATTGTGCATCCCATGAGTTGTAGCGCTTCGGCGGGTCTTG
>CALEKU010000022.1 GCA_937902745.1 uncultured Armatimonadota bacterium | reverse complement strand
CGCCACCGGCACCTCGCCCAGGCTCGACGCCCGGCGCAGCGCGGACCGGCGGCGCAGCGTCCGCGTGCGCGGCCTGCCCTCCGCCGCCGCCGGGGTCTCCGCCACAGCCAGCCCGTAGAGCAGGGCGGCGGCGCGCACGATCTGGTCGGCGTCCGCCCGCGCCCGCCCGGCCAGTGTCACCCGCTTGGGCGCCAGCATCGGGTCCACCGCCACCGCGGTCTCCGCGTCGGAGAGCGACTTCGTCAGCTCCGCCAGCGTCACCGAACCGTCCGGCGGCGCCGCCGGGGCGGGCGGTGCGCCGGGGGCCGGACCGGGGACCGGCCCGCTCTGGACGCCCACGGTCTCCTCCAGGTGCCGGAAGTAGGCCGGCCCGCCGCCGGGTGTGGGCATCGAGACGCCGAACCAATCGCGCCCCGACACCGGCTTGCGGTGGAAGTACGCCCCGCCGGCGTTGTCGAGCAGGAACGCCGCCCCCTGGGCGTCCTCCAGCGGGAGCCGCGCGAACAGGTAGGCCGCCATGTGCGCGGCGGCGCGCCGCTGCGGCCCCGTCAGGCTCGCCACGGGGACGCCCTGCTCCCCGGCCAGCGCGGCGCGCTGCTCCGGTGTGAGCGAGTGATACAGGTCGCGCAGGGCGCGCCGCTCCGGCGACACGTAGTTCTCGCGGGTGACGACGCCTCCGGGCGGGGCGGGGTCGCGCGGGGGCGCGTGGGCTTCGAGCAGCGCGACCACGTCGTTCATCGCGGCGCGGCACTCCTCCAGCGTCACCGACGGCAGCTCGCGCGGGTCGTTGTAGCGCTTCACCAGCACGGCCACGCGGCTCTGGGGGCGGCGCCCGTGCTCGTTGAGCAGCACTTCGTAGTCGTACAGGGCGGCGACCTGCTCCAGCAGCTTCTCCGGCGAGGGGGCGGTTTCGCGCCAGTTGCGCAGGGCGTTCCCGGTGCGGGTCGGCTCGCGCGGGGCGCCCTCGGCGAGGATGGCGAGGCCAGTGCGCTCCGACACGGCCTCCAGGGCGCGGGTGAAATCGCCCGCCTCCTCGCGTGTGAGCCCCGGGACTTCGGGCCGGGGCAGGGGAGCGGCCACCGCCACCGTCGCCGCCGCCGTGCGGGGCACGTACCGGGGGACCGCCGAGAGCAGGAGCCACCCCCCGAGCACGGTCAGGGGAGCGAGGACATACAGGTGCTGGCGCTGGATCATGGCGGTCTCTCCTTAAAACACGGGCCGGGTGGCAGGCCGCGGCCAGCACCCCCTTTCGTAGGACCCGCCGCGGCGCCGGACTCTTCGACCCGCCGTTTTTTTTCCGCACGACTTCCGAACGCCTCCGAGTCGCGACGACTGAGCTATCAAGCGAACCATCAGGAGGCTCAGAATGGAGAAGACGCGGCACTTCGAGGAGCGGCAGCGGACGCGCCGGATTTCAGACGAGTCGGTGTTCCTGGCGCTCCGCTACGGGCAGCGGTTTTACGAGGGGGAGGATCGGGTGTACTTCCTGGGGCGCAAGCACCTGCGGCGCGTCTCCGGGGGGCCGGGAGGCGCGATTCTGGACGAGCGAGAGAGGCGGAGGGCGGACGGGACGGTGGTGGTGGTCGGGCCGGACGGCCAACTGGTGACGACGTACCGCAACCCGAGGTTCTGCCGGACGCTCCGGCGGCGGCAGCATTAGTACGTTGGAAAGGGAGAAAAGGACGATGACGACGCGGCGGGTACGGGACTGGGCGAATGGGGAGCGAGTCTGGGGGGCGCTGGTGGGGGTGCGGGATGTCCGCCTGCGGCCGAGCGGCGACCACGCCTCGCGGGGGCCGCAGCTGACGCTGTGCGTCTTCGACGCCACGGGAGCGCGGGCGGCCAAGGCGTGGAGCCTCCCGGAGACGCAGGTGGCGGCGCTGGTCGCCGCCGCTGCCACGGACGGGGCGCCGCCGCCGGTGGTGCGCATTTCCGGGCGGGTGGACGACTCCGAGAGGTACGGGGGAGAGCTGACGGTGGAGGGGGTGACGACGCTGGACGACGACGAGGCGGCGGCGCTGGACCCGGAGGATTTCACCGGCCCGCTGCCGCCGGACCACGCGCTCCTGGTGGCGGGGCTGGACCGCCTGATCGGGTCGGTGGCCGATCCGCACCTGGCGGCGCTGCTGGCGGAGACGCTGGGGCCGGACGGGCGCCTGCGCGACCGGTTCCTGACCGCGGTGGCGGCGAAGCGCAATCATCACGCCTACCGCGGAGGGCTTCTGCGCCACAGCCTGGAGGTGGCGGAGATCGCGCTGCACGCGGCGCGGCCGTTCCCGGAGGTGCGCCGCGACCTGGTGCTGACGGCGGCGCTGCTGCACGATGTGGGCAAGCTGTGGGAGATGGAGCACAACTGGCGGCAGGGGGAGTACACCGACTGCGGCGAACTGCTCGGGCACGTCGTCCTGGGGTTCCAGAGGGTCGGCGCGCTCTGCAACCGGCTCGGCTTCCCGCCGGGCCTGCGGGACGAACTCCTGCACGCCCTTCTGGCCCACCATGATGAGCCGCAGTTCGGCGCGCCGGTCCTGCCGAAGACGCCCGAGGCGGTGCTGGTGGCGAAGGCCGATCAGATCAGCGCCGAGGTGACGCAGTGGGCGGAGACGACCGCGGACGGGGCATCTGGCTGGTGCGGGTCGCGCCGCTGGTTCCGCCGCCGCGCTGTCCCTGTGGCCGGACTGCCGGAATCCGCCCCCGCCGTCGGCGGGATGGATGACGATGGCGAGGCCGATCCCGAGGAGCGGCTGCTGGACCGCATCCGCCGCGCCGCCGCCGCCGCGGCCCCCGTTTCCAGCTATGACCTGCGTCTGCTGCCGGTGCTGGGCACGGTCGCGGCCGGGGACGGGGTCCGCTCCGCGGAGATGGACGGCCCGGCGGCGGAGATACGCGAGGTGGCCCCGCCACCCGGAGGCGCGGACTTCCTGCTGCGGGTGACCGGCGACAGCATGACCGGGGCCGGGGTGCTGGAGGGAGACCTGCTGCTGGTGCGCGCCCAGGAGACGGCGCGGCCCGGCCAGATGGTGGTGGCCCATGTCGCCGGGGTGGGGGCGGTGGTGAAGCGTCTGACCACCACGCCGGAGGGCGAACGCCTGCTCGCCTCGGAAAACCCGGCGTACCCACCGATACCCGTGGAGGAGGGGGTCCGCGTTCAGGGCGTCGTCGTGCGCGTCGAGCGGGACCTGCTTTAAGCCGGTACGAAACGTGCAGGGTGGTCCCGGAGTGGACAGGTGTGGATGGATGGAGGGAAAGGAGAGAGCCCCATGGCGCAGCACGATTGGGAGCAGGTACGGCGCGAGGAAGAGGCATACCTGGAGCGGGTTCAGGAGCGCATCAGCGGGCGGCGCGAGGAGATCCGCCAGGACCGGGAAAAGCTGGGGAAGGACGAGTACGACGGGCTGATTGGAGAGCACCTCGAGCGGGGGTATGCGCGGGAGTGGGAGGCGTTGGAGGCGCTTGAAGCGCAGAACGCTCCCTACTTCGGGCGCTTCGACATCCGGGAGTATCGGCCGGACGGCTCGCCGGGTAAACGAGAGAAGTTTTACATCGGGCGCGCGCTGATACGGTCGGACGAGCCGGGCGAGTACCTGGTCTACGACTATCGCGAGCCGTTTTGCTCGCTGTACCGCCAGTGCTCGGGGCCTCAGGCCGCGCACTACCGTACGCAGGAGGGCCGGTTCTCGAAGGACGTGCCGGTGGACTTCCTGGGCAAGCGCGTGATCCACATCCGGGACGGCGACCTGGTCTCCGTCTTCGACGGGGAGGGGAGGCGCCTCGACGCCCCTCACGTCGGCGCAACAGCAGAGCCGTCTGCCCCGACTCCCAAGCAGGTGACCGGGTCCGATGCGGAGCCCGTCGGCATCGAAGCGGACGACGGCGCCGGGGACGAGTACCAGAATCTCGTGCCGCAGGACCCGTTCCTGGCACGTCTGCTCGCCGAGCGCCACGCCCGGGGCCAGATGGGCGACATTGTCGAGACCATCCAGGCGGAGCAGGATGCCATCATCCGGTGCCCGGCGGATGTTCTGGTGGTGCAGGGCCCCGCCGGCAGCGGCAAGACCGTCTGTGCCCTCCAGCGCGCCGCCCAGCTCCTCTTCGACCGGCGGAAGGCGCAGCAGCGCGTCCTGCGTGAGCGGGGGATCGACAGCGTCGATGATTACGATACCTTCGGCTTCTCCGCGCAGCAGATGCTTCTGCTCTCGCCGAACGCGCTCTTTTCCGACTACGTTTCCCGCGTCCTGCCGGACCTGAACGAGGACGCCATCCAGCAGAAGGTCTTCGAGGAGGAGCTGCGCCGCACGCTGCGGCGGCGCCTCACGACCGCCCGGGTGGCTCTCGGCCCGTCCGCGGAAGCCGACGTGGAGCAGGACGACGCGCCGGAGATTTCAGAAGCGGGAGCCGAAGAAGACGGGGAGGCCGCGGGCAAGGCGCGGCAGCCGCGGAAGATGTTCCGGGTCGAGAAGCGGCGCGACCGCTACGACGCGCTCCTGCCGCGGCAAGAGGGCGCGCCGGGGGACGATCGGGGACGCTCAGGTGCGGCCGTTGCCCTCCGGGCCTCCGCCGAACTCGCACAAAGCCTCCGCGCGTACGTGGCGCGCGTCAGCGACGCGCTCCTGGCAGCGGCGTTCACGCGGGACATCTCCATCGGCGGGAACGCCCGGTTCCAGGGGGAGGAGCCGGGGGTGTTCTATGGGCGTCAGACCATGGCGGTGACGTTCACCGAAGCGAGGCGGCGCGGCCTTTCCCCCGGGGAAGCCGCCGCGTCCGTGCTCCGGGAGATCGACGCCCGCTACGCCAGAGCGGACAAGGCCGTTGAGGGCGACGAGGCGTTCTACGTCACCAGAACTACCCTCGACCGCGTGAAGCCGGTGCTCTCCGCTGCCCGGGAAGCGATCGAAAACAGTATAGACGCGGTCCTGCGCACGGTTCCCGAGATGTACCTGGCCTTCTGGCAGGAGCAGGCCGCGGAAACGAGGGGCGTTGCGGCGGAGGCAGCCGAACAGATCCGCGCGGCGATGGAGGAGGGCGTCATCCCGTCGGAGGACGTGGCGCCGATGCTGCTGCTGGACGGTCTCCTACACGGCTTCGGCGGGCACCTGCTCGCGCCGTACCTGCATCGCGCTCAGCACGTCATCGTGGACGAGGCGCAGGACTACAGCCCGCTCCACTACGAGTACCTGCGCGCTCTGCTGCCCGAGGCATGCGGCATGACCATCGTGGGAGACATCAGCCAGGGGATCGACCCGGACCTGAGCCTGGGGGACTGGGCGCGCCTCACCCAGGTCTTCGGCAAGAGGATCACCCGCGCGGAGCTGACCCGCAGCTACCGGTCGAGCCGGGAGATCACGGACTTCGCGACGGCCGTGCTGGGCGAAGGCCACTCGATCGAGAACGTACGCGCTTCGGGCCGCTCGCCGCGCCTGCTTCGGCTGGACGAAAAGGCGACACCTGCCGCCCGGGCGAAGGCCATCGCGGCGGCGGCCCGCGCCGCCCGGGAGGAGGGACGGGAGACGGTGGGCGTGCTGTGTCGCGGCCGGGCGGACCTCAGCCGCCTGGTGCGGGCGCTGAAGGCGGCGGGTCTTGAGGCCGTGCACAAGCTGGACGACGACACGCAGATGCTTCCTCCGGGAGGCGGCGTCTGCGTGGCCCCGCTGTACCTCTCCAAGGGTCTGGAGTTCGACGCCGTGATCGTCGCCGATGCAGATGAGTACGGAGACTCGGAGCGCCGGGCGCTCTACACGGCCTGCACGCGCCCGCTGCACGATCTGACCCTGGTCAGCGCGGGTGCGCCTCCGGCGCTCCTGCCGCCGCCCGGCTCTTTGTACGAGGCGGTAGAGGTGCCCTCCGAGGAAAAGCCGACCTGGTCCCGGGCAAAGAAGCCGCGTACACCTCCTCAGGAGGCCCCGGCCGAGACGGCGCCGCCGGTCGGCGTGATGCCGCCGGTCGGCGTGATGCCGCCGGTCGGCGTGATG
>CALEKU010000021.1 GCA_937902745.1 uncultured Armatimonadota bacterium | reverse complement strand
CCAACCGACGCCAACCAACCCGACCGGCGAACGTACTCGCCACGGCCAGAGATTTCGCGCGCCGCGCGGGAAAACCTCCCCGCGCGGCGCGCCCACGACTAAACATGATACAGTATTACCGCCCGATGAAACGGTCGGGCGGTCCCGGAGCCCAACTCGCATGAGGATACTCGCCGCCCTCGCCCTGACCGCCTCCCTCTCCGCCGCGGTGCCCGGAGGCGCTAGCGCGCTGGCCGACTGGGACAATATCGACGTCTTCGCCGTCAACAAGGAGCCGGCCCGCGCGACCTCGTGGCCCTTCCCGGACGCGCGCAGCGCCGCGTCCGTTGACCGGGAGAAGTCCCCCTACTGGCGCTCGCTGAACGGACAGTGGAAGTTCCACTGGGCGGGCAGGCCCGCCGACCGTCCGGAGAGCTTCTTTGCGCCCGAGTTCGACGACGCATCCTGGGCGAGCATCCCCGTCCCCTCCTGCTGGGAGATGCAGGGGTACGGCGTACCGGTCTACACGAATATCCGCTACCCCTTCCCTGCCAACCCGCCACGGACGCCCCACGACTACAACCCGGTCGGCTCGTACCGTACGACGTTCGAGGTGCCCAGAGAATGGAACGGCCGCCGGACGATTCTGCGCTTCGGGGGCGTGTATTCGGCGTTCTACGTGTGGGTGAACGGCCGCAAAGTCGGCTATAGCCAGGACAGCAAAGACCCGGCCGAGTTCGACATCACGCCCTACCTCAAGCCGGGCGAAAAGAACCTGCTCGCGGTCGAGGTCTACAAGTGGTGTGACGGTTCGTACCTCGAAGATCAGGACATGTTCCGCTACGGCGGCATCTTCCGCGAAGTCGGCATCTTCTCCGTTCCTCAGGTCGAGGTGCGCGACTTCTTCGCGCGCGGCGACCTGGACGCCGCCTACAAGGACGGCACGCTGACCGTGGACGTGAGCGTGCGGAACCGGGGCGAGACCGCGGAGACGAACGCGCGCGCCGTGGAGGTCGCGCTGCTGGACGCGGAGGGTAAGGCGGTGGGTGGCGCGGCGCCGCTGGCATCGGCGAACGTCGCTTCGGTTGCGGCAGGCCAGGAGGCGCGCGTCACGCTGACCGCGCCGGTGGCCGCCCCGCGGAGGTGGACCGCCGAAACGCCGAACCTCTACACGCTGCTTGTAACGCTCAAGGACGGGAAGGGCAACGTCGCCGACGTACGCTCCTGCCGGGTGGGCTTCCGCAAGATTGAGTGGAAGAACGGCGTCTTCAAGGTGAATGGCGTCCCCGTGAAGTTGAAGGGCGCCAACCGACACGAGCACGACCCGGACACCGGCCGCACCGTGACGCGGGAGCGGATGCTGCAGGATATCCTCCTGATGAAGCGGCACAATCTTAACACGGTGCGCTGCAGCCACTACCCGAACGACCCGTACTGGTACGAATTGTGCGACCGCTACGGTCTGTACGTGGTGGACGAAGCAAACATCGAATCGCATGGCATGGGCTACGACCTGGACCGGACGCTGGGCAACAAGCCCGAGTGGAAGGCGCAGCACCGGGATCGCACCGAGCGCATGGTGCAGAGCCAGAAGAACCACCCGTCCGTCGTGATGTGGTCGCTGGGGAATGAGGCCGGGTCGGGCGTCAACTTCGAGGCGACTGCCGCCCTGATACGCTCCCTGGATACGTCACGCCCCGTCCACTATGAGCGGATGAACGAAGTGGCGGACGTGGTGAGCGTCATGTACCCGAGCGTGGACTACGTCCTCCAGCAGGGCCGACAGACATCGAACAAGCCGTTCTTCCTGTGCGAGTACGCGCACGCCATGGGCAACGCCGTGGGCAACCTCAAGGAGTATGTGGACGCCTTCGAGTCGTCGCCGCGGAACATGGGCGGGTGCATCTGGGACTGGGTGGACCAGGGTCTGCGTAAGTACACCGATGAGCCGGTCGGGCCGGACGGACAGCGCCGCTGGTACTACGCCTATGGCGGCGACTTCGACGACCAGCCGAACGACGGCCCGTTTGCCTGCAACGGCCTCGTCCTGCCCGACCGGCAGGTCACGCCCAAGCTCCTGGAGGTCAAGCGCGTTTACCAGAACGTCGCTATCACTGCCACCAACGCCGCGAAGGGTGATCTGTCCGTCCGCAACAAGTTCTCGTTCACAGACCTTTCGGCATTCGACGTGCGCTGGACACTGACCGAGGACGGCCGGGAGGTCCAGTCGGGCACCCTCGCCGCGCCCGCGGTCGCCCCACTCTCCGAAGGCGCCCTGACGCTTCCCGTCAAGCCCGTGGCTGCGCCGAAGCCGGGCGCGGAGTACTTCCTGAACGTTGCCTTTGTCCTTAAGTCGGACACCCCGTGGGCGAAGAAAGGGCACGCGATCGCTGAGGCGCAGGTCCCCGTTTCGGCGTGGAGCGCTCCCGCGAAGCCGCTTTCGCTCGCCGGGTCAGTCGCGGTCAAAGATGCGGGCGGCCGGGTAACCCTCTCTGGCGACGGCTTCTCGGTCACGTTCGACCGGGCGACGGGCCGGATGGATTCGCTCGTCTACGGCGGCAAGGAGCGGCTGTCGCCTGCGGGCGGGCCGCGCCTGAACGTCTACCGTGCGCTCACCGACAATGACATCTGGATGCGCCGAGCCTTCTTCGAGTCGGGCTTGAGCGAACTGCGGCACCATGTCACCGACTTCACTGTCACACCGCTCGGGACGCAGGCGGCGCGCGTTTCCGTGACCCTGAACGTCCTTGGCTTCAAGGGAACAGGCTACCGGCAGAAGACGGACTACACCGTGCTCGCCGACGGCACCGTGGTGATGGACAACGACCTGACCCCGCTCGGGACGCTGCCCGCCCTGCCGAAGCTCGGCTTCACGCTCTTCGCTAACGGCGCGCTGGACAATCTGACGTGGCTGGGCCGTGGACCGGACGAGTCCTATCCCGACCGCCGGGAGCACTGCGATGTCGGCCTGTACGCGGGCACGGTCGCGGAGCAGTGGACCGAGTACGTCCGTCCGCAGGAGAACGGCAACAAGGAGGAGGTCCGCTGGGCCGCGCTTACCGACAAGGACGGCGCGGGGCTGCTGGTGGTCTCCGGCGGCCGGCTCTCGCTCACGGCGTCCCACTTCACACCGGACCAGCTCGACAACGCCCGACATATCAACGGCGAGCGGCGGCGCTTCAACCGGTTGGTGCCGCGCCCGGACGTGGTTCTGTGCCTGGACTACGACCAGATGGGCCTCGGCGGGGCGTCCTGCGGCCCCGGCCCGCTCGGTGAGTACATCTGCCGCCCCGGGCAGGTTCAGTTCCGGGTTGCCTTCCGCCCCTACGCAAAGGCGAAGGGTGACCTATCTGCCATCGCCCGGGAGGCCCTCCCCGTCCCCGTCCCGCCGGTGGTGACGCGCGGCGAGGACGGCACCGTGACGCTCGCCTCGTCGCCCGGCGTGGTTCTGCGCTACCGCGTGAACGACGGCCCGGCGACGGTGTACACTGGCCCCTTCCGCCTGGCGGACGCCGCGACCCTCGCCGTGACGGCGGAGGCGAGCTACCCCGCCCTCGCGGCAACGACCACGATCTCTCTTCCGAAGATCGTGCCCGTGCGCCCGGTAGCGCGGAGCGGCCAGAAGGTGCTGCGGGTCAGCTCCTTCGAGCCGGGCGAGGGCGAACCCGCCCATGCGCTGGACGGCGACCCGAACACGTTCTGGCACACCGCCTGGCGGGGCACCGTCCCGAAGCACCCGCACGAGATCGTGCTGGATCTGGGCGAGGCGCGTACCCTCCAGGGTTTCGAGTACCTGCCCCGGCAGGGGCAGTCGAACGGGCGCATCGCCCGCTACGCCCTGTACGTCTCCGATAGCCCGGAGGCGAATGGGCAACCCGTCAGCACGGGCGAATTCCCGGACGGCACGGCGCGGCAGCGCGTGCTGTTCGGCGCCCCGGTGACGGGACGTTACGTGCGCCTGGTGGCGCTCTCGGAAGTAAACGGCGAGGCGTTCGCCTCGCTGGCGGAACTTACCCTGCTCGAACCCGCCGACTGACCGGCGCCCATACCGGGGTGGCGGCGGGAATCACGACAGAGCAGGCATAGGACAGGAAAACAGGAATGCATCGGAACCTCTTGCTGATGTCGTGCTGCGCCGTCGCCCCGGCGCTCCTGGCCCCCGCGCCCGCGTGGGCGCAGGCCACTCTCAACGACGCCCACGCCGCCGACCGGGCGGCGCTGCTGGAGGGCGTTCGCGAGATCAACGCCCCGGGACTTCCGGGCGCTCTCGCGGTCTACCGTCCTACCGCCTTCCCCGTGGTCGTAGGCAAGGCGGGGCGGAACTATGCGGAACCCGTGGCCGTCGCCGGAACGCTGGGCAAGGGGCGCGTGTTTGGTCTGGGCCACACCGGCTATCTGAGCCCGGAGAATCTGGACGTGGCGGACACCTCCCGCCTGCTGCTAAACGCCCTCCGGTGGACGTCCCGAAAGACGACTCCCCGCGTCGGCCTCTTCGGCTACCCGGCGCTGCGCGGTTGGCTGGAGAAGCACGGCTTCGAGGTCGAAACCCTGACCGACGCCGACCTGCGGGGGGTGGACGTCGTAGTGGGGGCGTTCGCCCCCCTCAGCCAGCAGGTTCGCGATGCCATCCAGGCGGCCGCCACGCGGGGCACCGGCCTCGTGTGCGCGGAGACTGGCTGGGGCTGGCTGCAGCTCAACAACGGCAAGACGCTTCCTGAAAACGGCAGTAACCGCCTCTTCGCCGCGGCAGGTATTGCGTGGACCAGCGGGACGCTGGAGCGCACCGCGCCCTCGGGTTACTCCACCGCAGTCGCCGCCCCCGCCCTGCTCAACGCCGCCACGGCGCTCGACGCACTGGAGAAGGGCGGCCTGACGAAGGAGCAGCAGGCCCAGGCGGTCTGGACGATCAGCCAGGCGGCCCAGGACCTGCCCTCCAATGACACCCTGCTCCTGCCCCGTCTGCGGAAGATGGCCGCGGCGAGCACCGTCGACTTTACAACCATCTCGCTGAAGAACCCGATCACCATGGACAAGCCGCTGGAGCGGCTTGCGATGACGCTCCAGGTGCGCGAGGCGATGCGCGCCCCCGTGACGCAGGTCCGGGCGCACCCCGCCGCCACGGCGTTCCCCGGCGCGGTCCCGGCGGCAGCGCCACGCGTGGGGCGCGAGGTCATCATCGACACCAACATCCCCGAATGGCACAGCACCGGCCTGTATGCCGCCCCCGGCGAGGTCATCACCGTGCGCGTTCCGGCGTCCGCCGCCGGGAAGGGACTCCGGGTGCGCCTGGGGACGCACAAGGACACGCTCTGGCACCTCGACAAGTGGGAGCGCGCCCCGGAGATTACCCGCACGTTCGCGCTGGACGCGGAGGAGACGAAGGCGGCAAACGCCTTCGGCGGTGCGGTCATCATTGAGGTGCCGAGGAACGCCCGTCTGGGCACGATCACCGTCTCCATCGGCGGCGCGGTCCCGGCCCCGCTCTTCGTGAAGAACGAAACGAGCCTGGCGGAGTGGCGGCAGACCCAGCGCTACGCCCCCGGCCCGTGGGCTGAACTCGTGGGCGAGAAGTGCATCCTCACGGTCCCCTCCGCAGTCGTGCGCAACCTGGACGACCCGCAGGCGCTGATGACGTACTGGGACGAGGTTATGACCGAGTGCCATGCGCTCTACGCAGCCCCCCCGCGCCCACGCCCCGAGCGCTACTGCGTGGACCGGCAGATTAGCGCAGGCTACATGCACGCGGGCTACCCCATCATGACCTGGGAGGACGTAGCGGAGCGCTTCGTGGACCTGGCGCACCTGCGCTCCCCGGAGGGCAATGTCTGGGGCTTCTACCACGAGGTCGGGCACAACTTCCAGGTGCCGGACTGGACGTTCAGCGGGACCGGCGAGGTGACCAACAACCTCTTCTCGCTCTACGGCTTCGAAACCCTGAACGGCAAGACGGGCATCCCCCACCCGGCCATGGAGCCGACGCAGGTGCGGGAGCGTCTGCAGAAGTACCTGGCGGCCGGGGCGAAGTTCGACACCTGGAAGTCCGACCCGTTCCTCGCGCTCACCATGTACTGGCAGCTCCGGCAGGGATTCGGATGGGACGCCTATAAGAAGGTCTTCGCGGAGTACGAAAAGCTTTCGCCGGGCGAGCGGCCAAAGTCGGACGCGGAGCGGCGGGACCAGTGGATGGTGCGCTTCTCGCGCACCGTTGGCAGAAACCTGGGGCCGTTCTTTGAGGCGTGGGGCGTCCCCACCAGCGAGCAGGCCCGGCGCTCTCTCGCCGACCTCCCCGTCTGGATGCCCTCCGACTGGCCAACGCAGACGGCGGCGAGCGGCAGTAAGGGACGTTAAATGAAGAAAAGCATCAGTGCGTGGGCGTTCGACCCAAAGCGGCCGTTGAGCGAGGTCTTCGCGCTGGCGAAGGACCACGGCTTCGAGGCCGTGGAGGTCGCTGTGGCGGAAGAGGGCGAGCTGACGCCGGAGACATCCGCCGAGGACTGCGCCCGCATCCGCGAGCAGGCGGAGAAGGCCGGGGTCGAACTGGCGGGATTGGCAAGCGGTCTGGGGTGGAAGTATCCCCTGACCGCATCGGACCCGGAGGTGCGCCACAAGGGCATCGCCACCACGGCGGGCAGCCTGCGCGTCGCCCGCGCACTGGGCGTGGACGCCCTCCTGCTCGTGCCGGGCGGCGTCGCGGCGGACTTCGTTTCGGGCTTCGTCCGCGCGCCCTACGACCAGGCATACGAAAACGCCCTGATGGCGCTGCGCGACCTGAAGGCCGTCGCCGAGGAGACGCAGGTCGCCATCGGAGTCGAGAACGTCTGGAACATGTTCCTGCTCTCCCCGCTGGAAACGCGCGACTTCCTGGACCAGGTCGGCAGCGCGTACGTCGGCTCGTACTTCGACGTCGGCAACGTCATCCTGACCGGCTACCCGGAGCAGTGGATCGGCATCCTGGGCAAGCGCATCAAGCGGGTCCACTTCAAGGACTTCAAGCGCTCGGTCGGGACGCTGGCAGGCTTCTGTGACCTGCTGGATGGGGACGTGGACTGGCCCGCCGTGATGGCCTCGCTGCGCCGCATCGGCTACAACGGCTACGTGACCTCCGAGTTCTTCAACTGCGAGGCGGACCTGCCCAAGATCTCGAAGGCCATGGACCACATCCTGGCACTCTAGTAGCCCGATATCCTGGTACCGGGGGCGGAGAAGGCAAGGTCACCACCTAACCTTGCCTTCTCCGCCCCCTTCTTCCCGTGAGAGCCGAAGTGCGGGCGCACTGCCGCAGAGCAGCAAGACGGAAGTTAGGGGGTAGAGTCGATGAGTGAAGCCGAAATCGCCTTTGTGAACGCCTTCGTCGCAAAGGACGCACGCGAACGGTGGCTGTCGCTGCTCCCTTCGGAGCGTGGCCGTGGGAAGATCACGGTCCGCCTCGCCCACACCCTTCTGAAAGACCTCGACACGCGGTTCGTCTACGACAAGGACGCGCCGCCGCCCGATATCGCTGCGGCGGTCCAGAAGGTGAGGGAGCAGTGGGCGGTGCGAAACCCGAAGCGTCTCTGCCACATCATCGCCAACAACAGCGAGGTTGACGGGCAGACGATGAGCCTGTCGGACGCGGAGGCGGACCCTCGGCTTACCTTCGGTGCGCTCATCCTCCTCATCCCGGACAGGCTCGCCTACTACCACACGGAACGCAGCAATCTCAACAAGCAGCCGTATTACCTGCTGTTCCGACCTTAAGCCCCTGGCGGCAGCCGTTTGCGCAGGAACTCCAGGTCTGCCAGAGCGTTCCTGAACAGCACCTCCGGCTTGTCGTCCGGCGTCCGCGTGCCCTCCGTGAACTCCAGCGTGAAGGTCATCTGCTTCAGAAGCGGCTGCAGCGCCGCCAGGGCGGCCTCCGCCTCGCGGGGCTTGCGGTCCAGCCGAACCAGCACATCCTTCTCGGTGCGGATCTGCACGTGCCCGTGCACGACGCGCGGCCCCAGGAGGCGCACCCAGTCCCCCAGCCGCTCCGGGCTCTGCGTGAACGGGTGGACGATGGCGGCGACGCGCTCCGGCGGCCACTTCGGGAACGCCTCCGCAGCGGCCTCGGGCGTCTCCAGCACCGTGCCCGGGTGACACTCGCAGAGCGCCCGGCAGCTGGCGGGCAGCGACCGCGCCCAATCCTCCGCCACGCGCAGGTACTCGTCGCGCCGGTTTTTGTCACTCCCCACGTTGAACTTGACGCCGACAGCGCCCAACTCCCGCGCGGCGTCCGCCGCCGCCTTGCGCGCGGCGCGCGACTCCGGGCGATCGTCGAACGGGGCGTAGGTGTTATAGTACCGGACCATCTTCGAGGCTTTGAGCGCCTGCCGCTCCGCCTCGTCCGCCATCCGCCAGTGGTTCTCCCACAGTTCGATGCCGTCGATGCCCGCGTCCTTCGCCCGCGCCGCCCACTCGCTCACCCGAATCGTCGGCGTCTTCGCCTTCGCCCACCGGTTCGGCTCCAGCAGTATCGACCCCAGCAGAATAGTCGCCATGATGTGTCAGCGCCCTCCGCCGTATTTTACCGCCGACGGGCGCCGGGTCCGGCGTCCGGGTTGCGCCAGATTCCCTGCAGGAGCGGGGCTGTCTCGCGCATCGATTTGGCCTTTCGGAACGCCTCGACGTTCCGGTAGGGGCTGGACATGTAGAGCGGCATGAAGAGGTGGACCGCGAGCGGGGCGCGCCAGAGCGCGCCGTCCAGCACCATGCCGCGCCGGCGCATCATCTCCTGCACCTGCTTGTTGCGGCTCAGCGCGTAGAGGTGCCGCCTCCGGGAGGCACCGCGCTCCCACGCCCGGTCAAAGAGTTCGCGGGCAATCCCCCGGCCACGGTACTCCGGGAGGACATACAGCGCGGCGAGTTCGGTCCAGCCGAGCGGCATGTCCAGCGAGAGCATCACCCCCGCGAACGCGCCGTCCGCTGTCGCCACCCAGACGTCCCGCGCCCGCACCAGCTCGCGCACGGTGTAGCCCAGGATGTTCGGGGTGGTCTTCAGCTCCCGGTGCAGCGCCTCTGCCTCGGGGCGTGTCAGCGGGCGGTGCCGGTATTCGACGGGGACCGGTTGTGGCGCGGATATCACATCTCGTGAGACAATCGCACCCGGGCGTTGGTGGCCGGTGAACACAGGTTTGACAGACAAAACACGCAGGGCTACAATGGGCGCATCATGCCCGCCGAAGCGCGCGAAATCACTGTCTACTGCCTGGCGTCCGGTTCGTCCGCGAACGCCCTGCTCGTGGTCGCGGGCGGGGACGCGCTGCTGATCGACGCCGGGCTGGGCGTGCGGACGCTGAAGGCCGCCCTGGAAAAGCGGGGAATAGCGCCCGCATCGCTGTCGGGCGTGCTGCTCACCCACGAGCACATCGACCATGTGCGCGGCGCGGTGCCGTTTGCGCGCAAGTACGGCGTGCCTCTGATTGCAACCGAGGGGACGCTCTCCACCCTCTTCGCGCAGGAGAGCCGGGACGCCCCGGCCCGCGCGCTGGCGGCAGGCGACGAGGCGGGGGTCGGGCCGTTCGCGGTGTACGCCGCGCCGGTGACGCACGACGCCGCCGATCCGGTCGGCTTCCGCGTGGCGTTCGGCGATGCTGCGCTGACCTATGCCACCGACACCGGGACCGTCACCCCCGAGTTCCGCGCCGCGTGCGCCGGGGCATCGCTTATCGCGATCGAATCGAACCACGACATCCACAAGCTGCGCTTCGGTCCCTATCCGGAGGTTGTCAAGAAGCGCATCCTGTCGCGCAACGGCCACCTTTCCAACAACGCGGCGTGCGACCTGCTACTGTCGCACGCGGACCAGCACGGCCCCGTCTGCGCCTGGCTTTCGCACCTTTCGGACGTGAACAACACACCGCGCATGGCCCTGAACTACTGGAAGAAGCGGGTGCGCCAGGCGGGGCTGAAGACCAGCCCCGTGGCTGTGGAGGTCGCCCTGCGCGACAAACCCTCGCTGGTCTACCGGACCCGCTCCCGCGCCGTGCAGCTCGCCCTGTTCTGACGCATTCCAAATCCCGGCCCCATCTCCCGACACTGTAAGGGAAGCCGCAGCAGCGCGGCGCGGAGGCGAAAGGGTTTAACGGTGAGTCCACGGGAGTTAGGGTGCCGCACGGTCGGGTGCGGACTGGCGTTCCTGTTCGTGATGATGTTCTTCGGCTATCTGCTCAACGTGTCGGACACGACACTGCGGGCGGCAGCGGAAAAGCGAAAGGCGGCGGACGCCAAGTTTGACCTGCCGCTGCTGTACCAGGGGATCGCGCAGTACGCGGAGGCACACGAGGGGGCGCTGCCGCCGATGGAGAGCCCGGCGGCGCTCAAGGCAGCCCTGCACCCAACCTACGTGTCGAACGAGGCGATCTTCCTGAACCTGCGCGACAAAGAGCCCTACCTGGTCAACCCGCACCTTTCGGGAAAGCCTCTGAACGAGCCGGGCGAGGAGTGGAAGCCCGACCAGACGGTCCTCGTGGCCGAGGCCACCGCGGACGAAAAGACGAAGGTGCGCCGGGCGGTCCTGCTGGACGGCTCGTTCCGCGAGGTGCCGGAGGGCGAGTGGGACGCGCTGGCGAAGGCGTCCAAACTGCGCTGATGCCTACCCTCTCGCTATTCAATCCATTGATTTAACACCGAAACAGAGGAAATCGTGGCTGTCAGGCGGAATCGGTAGGCCATATGAGCGCAAAGAGCATCCTCCGGTACGCCATCGGACTCGCCCTCGCCGCCCTGCTGGTGATCGGCCTGCTTCCCTCGGTCGGCATCCCGCGCAGCCAGATACTCCCGCCCCCCGTGGTCTTCAACGGGGCGAAGGCGAAGGCGCAGGGGGTTATCACCGAGAAGAAAGAGGAGGCGACATCCAATCCCTTCCGCGTGGGCGACATGGTCTACTGGATCTACTATGACTTCCAGGCGACCGCCCCGCCGCTCCTCTTCGATCAGGAAGCGGGCAAGAAGCGCATCTACAAGGGGATGGTGTCGGTAAAGAAGGAGTACTGGGACCAGCTCCAGCCAGGTGCCATCGTGCCCGTCCGCTACGAGAAGACCTACCCCGTCATCAACGGCCTGGACGGTAAAGAG
Source organism: uncultured Armatimonadota bacterium (assembly GCA_937902745.1). Lineage (GTDB taxonomy): Bacteria > Armatimonadota > Armatimonadia > Armatimonadales > Armatimonadaceae > CALEKU01. Next base: position 3,966 of record CALEKU010000021.1, on the reverse strand, counting down.
GGCAAGCGCAGCATGGCGCAGGGCAGCGGCCTCCTGTCCGGATGGCTCCTCTACATGGTCCTGATCGCGGTGCTGGGCTACATCATCGCTCCCCTCCTGGAGCGCATCATGCTCCGCGAGAACTACTGACCCCTCTCCGCCCTGCGATACAATAGGCCGACATGGCCTCGTCCCTGGGCACCAAGGCCCGTATCGCCGCCTCCGTGCTCCTCGCCACCGGCTTCTTCGACGCCGTGGCGGGCCGCTTCGCCTTCGAGCCGAAGGCCGGGAAAGCCCCCCCCGCACCCGATGAGGGAGGGGCTCTGCCCTCCTTCCGCGAACTGGCGGGCGCCGTGCACGTCCACTCCAGCACCTACTCCGACGGTGCCAGCGACGTTCCCACCATCATGCAGGCGGCCTGCGAGGCGGGCGTCGACTTCGTCCTGCTGACCGACCACAACACGCAGCAGCCGCTCCGGGACGGCTGGGAGGAGCGGTACGCCAATGACACGCCGTTCCTGCTGGTGGGCACCGAGATCACGGTGGAGCATGGGGCGTTCCTGCTGGCGCTAGACACCCCACCCGACTATGAGCCGGTCAAGCACGAGAAGCCGCAGACCTCCATCGACGCTGTGCTGGCGCGTGGCGGTCTGCCCCTGGTCTCGCTGCCCTTCGACGTGAAGCACCCCTGGCGCGATTGGGAGGCGACGGGCTACGAGGGGCTGGAGGTGGTAAACCTCAGCACACTGGCGCGGCGCCACATCAACTTCCTGTCCCTGTTCTGGCTGCTGCCCGTGTATCAATTCCGGGGGCCGGTCGCGACCCTGCGGGCGCTGATGACCCGACCGGACGCCGCCCTGGAGCGCTGGGATCGCCTGACCCACGGCGGCCGGCGCCCCATGATCGGCCTGGGCGCGCTGGACGCCCACGCGCTGATGAAGATCGGGCGCAAGAAGTACCCCATCCCCTCCTACGCGGACTCGTTCCGCGCCACCACGACGCGCTTTCTGGTGCCTCCTGAGACAGGCGACGGGCGGGAGCGGCGCGCGGCGGTCTACGAAGCGCTGCGCGCCGGTCGCTGTTATATCGCCTACGACTGCATCGGCACTCCGACCGGCCTGTCCTTCACAGCGACACATGGTAGCCGCGGCACACGCGCGCAGATGGGCGAGACACTGCCCGCCTCCGGCGGCCCTGTGACCTTCTCGGTGCAGGTTGGGGGCGCGAAGGAGAGCGGCAGCACGGAACTGCCCGGCCTGCTTGTGCGTTTATACCGGGACGGCACTGTGGTTGCGGCGGCGGCTGCCGCCGGGGGAGGGCCAGGCGCCTGGCTCACGCACACAGACTCCTCGCCGGGAGCCTACCGCGTGGAGGTCTGCCGGTATGCGTTCCGCGTCGGGCCGCTGTTCTTCGGGGTGCGCCCGTGGCTGTTCAGCAACCCGATCTATGTCCCCTGCCCGTAACCTTTCTATATTCCCTGAAGAACGCCCGTAGCGCCCCAACCACCATAACGCCTGTGGCGACTAATGGCAGCGGACGGTGCACTGTTCTTTGCAACGCTGTCCGTAGACGTGCGCAGCGGCACGGTAGTTGCGTCCGCCTCCCTCAGGAGCGTTCACGCGCGAAATCCGCTGCCACAGGACAGGAAGAAGGAACTTTCTGCCCGCCGATATGTTGTAAGGAAACGGGAATTGACCCGTTTCTCTCGTGAATCGCAGGCGACGTTGCAAAGGCGCAGCCCGCAGGCGAAGCGATCCAGATCGTTTCAACGCAGCGCTATTGCCTCACCGGACATCGCCCGGTCTTTTCGAAAGGTCCACTACCCGACCCGGCCCCGATGCGGGGCCGCAGAGGCAATTCAGAGACATGAGAAGAGAGTTCGTGACGACCAAGACCATCACCACTGCGACCAACACCACCGGGGACGCCGCCAATGCCGCTGCTGCGCGCCCCGCGAAGGCCGAGCAGCAGCGCCCGACGCTGACGTTCGATCTTCACCCCCTGTACGCGTCCATCCTCCAGGACGGCGCCCAGGTGCGCGAGGGGGACGTTCTGGGCCTGGACGTAGACCTTCGCCGCGTCCTGGTGGCGCCGTTCGGGGGCAGCGTCCGACTCCTGGTCACCGGCCAGGGCGCCGAGCGCCGGGTCAAGGTGTTTCTCACCGAGGCACGCCGCCCCACCCTGACCACCGCCACCGGCAGCCGCAATTAACCCTCCCTATCCCCGACGTTGCCGGGCGGTGGCTCCTCGACAGGGGGCACCGTGGCGTGTATACTTGGCTCGAAACCGCCTTACGGAGATTCCCGCCACGATGCACCACCGCCCGAGCCGTCGGACGACGCTGCCCGGCGCGTTGGCCTTCGCCCTTCTGCTAATGTCCGCCGCGAGCGCCCGCGCCGATTTTTCCTTCGTCCACATCACCGACACGCACGTCACCGCGACCGAGGCGCCGGAAAGCAACGCCGCCAAGGACGCCGCTCTCTATCGCGAGATCAGCGGCCTGACCCCGAAGCCCGCCTTCGTGGTCAACACGGGCGATGTGTGCGAGGTCGGCACCGAGCAGGAGTATGCCGTCTACCGCCGGAGCCTGAAGGCCCTGGACCCGGCGATCAAGGCGTACGTCGCCCCCGGCAACCACGACGTCCGCTGGAACCCAACCGGCAAGGAGGGCTACACGAAGGGCTCCGGCCAGCCTCTCTACCAGTCCTGGGACTATGAGAACATCCACTTCGTGCTGCTCGACTCCACCGTGCTGCTCCAGCACTGGGGGCACTTCGACCAGGCGCAGCTCGACTGGCTGGCGCGCGACCTGAAGAAGGTCGGCACGGAGCGGCCGGTCATCATCGGCTTCCACCACTTCTTCGGGCGGGGCGGGGCGGAGCATGTAGACAACTACCGCGACCTGCTGGATGTCCTCGCGCCCTACAATGTCCGCCTGTTCCTGATCGGCCACGGCCACTCGGATGTGCAGTGGAGCATCGGCGGTATCCCGGCCATTATGGGCAAGGGGCTGTATCAGGCGTCCTACAGCCTGATCGAGGTGAAGAACGGCACCCTGCGCGTACTGCGGCGCACCGAGCAGTCTCCCACACCCACGCAGGAGGTCCTTACCGTTTCGCTCGCCCGCCCGAAGGAGAACCTTCTGGCGGTGAAGCCCTTATCGGCCTCCCTCTTCTTCCAGGACAACAAGACCTGGCTCACGGTGCCGGGCGGGAGCGTCCCGTCCGGCGGCGCTGTCACCCTGGAGGTTGGGGGTAAGCCGGTCCCGATGGCGGTAACACCGGGCAAGGACGGGTTCACTGCCGTGGCGGACGGCCCGCTCGGCCTGATCCCCGGCACCCACCACCTGACGCTGACCGTCACGCTGCCGGGTGAGAACGCCGCCCCCCGTTCGCTCCCCGTCACCCTCACCCTGGAGCCGCCCGCAGACCGAAAGCCGGTCTGGAAGGCGAAGGTCAAGGGCGCGGTGCAGACCAAGCTGGTGCGCGCCGGGAACCTGCTGTACGTCCCTACCATGGACGGCTACCTGCACGCCCTGGACGCCGCCACCGGCCGCGAGAAGTGGCAGTACCGCACGGGCGGGCCGATCTTCTCCGTGCCGCTGGTGGCCGACGGCGCGGTGTACGTTGGCTCGGCGGACCACTCCGTGTACTGCCTGGACGCCGCCACAGGGAAGCTAAAGTGGAAGTCGAAGACCGGCGGCGGAGTCTTCGCCGGCGCGGCGAAGGCGAAGGGCATCGTCTGCATCGTGTCCACCGACCGCAAGGCGTACGGCCTCGACGCCGCTACCGGCAAGGTCCGGTGGACCTCGCCGGTAGAGAGCCTGTACCAGAGCCAGGCGGTCACGGACGGCGAGCGGTTCTTCCTGGGTGGGTGGGACCGCCAGTTCCGCTGCCTGGACGCCGCCACGGGCGCGGAGCAGTGGAAGCACACGTTTGGGCGCTCGTTCTACTACTCTCCCGCCATCGGGTCGCCGACCCTGGGGGG
>CALEKU010000020.1 GCA_937902745.1 uncultured Armatimonadota bacterium | reverse complement strand
CCACTGCCTCCACTGCCTCCACTGCCTCCCGTGGGCGGGGTCGTGGCGGGCGGAGCCACCGGGGAGGGCGCCGTGCGCGGGCCGCGCGGCGGCAGGGGCGACGGCGAGGGGACGATCGGCGCGGACTGGGCCGACGGGCGCGGGGCAACCGGGACGGTGTCCGGGATGCGCGGGCGCGGCTCGCCCTCATCGTCCGGCCCTTCGAAGGTGGGAGTGGCCCCGGGCGCAGGAGTGACCGGCAGGTCGTCCGGGTCCGGCGTGGCGGAGGCCTCCGGCGAGGGCTGCTGATTCTCCAGTTCCTCCTTCGCGCGCCGCTCCTTCTCGGCCTCCTCTTCCCGCTTCTTGCGCTCTTCCTCTTCCCGCTTCTTGCGCTCCTCTTCGGCCTTCTTGCGGGCGGCCTCGACCTCTGCGGTGCGGTCCACCACCTCGATGGCCGCGGACGGCGTCGGGACGCTCGTGCGCTCCACCACGGTCGCCCCCGTGTCGCCTGCGGTGGCCGTGCTCAGGCTATCGCCGGCCTGTCCGAACCGGCTGGTCGGCCCCAGCACGAAGTAGCCCAGGCAAAAGCACAGGACAACCACGCCCAATGCGGCGGCGGCCCACTTCAGAACGGAAGAGTCTGACTGCATGAATCGAGTGTACGACGGTTTGAGAGTCCTGTCAAAGTCAGCGCCCGGCGCCGAACCGAGCCGCCGCGAGGCGCGCGCTCCCGACCACCGGCGCCGCATCCGGCGCCCGGACGTACGCTCCGGGCACCCACCGCGTCAGCACTTTGGCGAAGGGCACCGTCAGCAACTCCCCCGCCTCCCATAGTCCTCCAACCGTCGCCACGGGCACCTCGGGCGCATCCGCCAGCCCCAGCCGGGTGACCGCGGCCCGGGCGTAGGCCGCCAGCCAGCCCGCCGCCCCGGTGAAGAGGTCCCGCGCCTCCTGGTCGCCGTTGCGCGCGCGCTCCAGAGCCAGAGGCACCAGGAAGCCGCGCCCTTCCGCCGCCGCCCGCAAGCGCGCCGCCTGCCCGAGAGCCGCGGGATCGACCGTTTCGAGCGCGCTACAGACCGCCTCGGTGAGGGACGTCGGCTCCGTCAGGCCGTCCAGAGTACGCAGGGTGCGCCGGACCATCTCTGCCGTCAGGTGCGCGCCGCTTCCCTCGTCCCCGTACTCCCAGCCGCGCCCGCCGGCGCGCAGGGCTTCGCCGGCCGCGTTCTCGCCGTAGACCACCGAGCCCGTGCCCGCTACCACCGCAACGCCTACTCCCCCGGGAATCGCCCCGTGGAAGGCGCTCACGTAGTCCGGGACCACCAGGCAGCGCCCGGCCCCGAAGTGCCGCGCCAGCGCGGCCTCCCACCGCGCTTGCATATCGCCACGCGTGATCTTCGTGATTCCCGCACAAACGCAGACCGCTTCCTCTCCGGGGCGCTCCGGCCGAAGGGCTCTCCACCTCGGCACCAGCGCTTCCAGCGGCTCTGGACCGCCGTCGTCCGCCGCGCGCGCTTCCAGCGGCGGCAGGTCTCCGGCGAGCAGGCGTACAGAGGTTCCTCCAGCGTCAATTCCGATGTAAGTAGGCAGGGTCTGAGTTAACATTTCGTGTTGCGGAAGCGCTCGGTGTGCGCTATACTTTCTTCGTTGTCGGGGCGTGGCTCAGCTTGGTAGAGCGTCGCGTTCGGGTCGCGAAGGTCGTAGGTTCAAATCCTATCGCCCCGATAAGAGAAGGACCGCAAACGGAAGCGTTTGCGGTCTTTTCGTTTCGGGCGTTCCCGCCTTTCACTCGCCCGGATGGGTGATGTGCAGGTAGGTGATCGGCGGCTCCCCCTGCGCAGTCACCTCCAGAATCTCGTCCGGATTGACTTCGCTGCTCATCACGCCCGCGCCCGTCTTGTGGTACACCTGCTTCGGGTTCGCGATGGTGCGGGAAACGGGACCGTCCCCACCGTCCGCGCCGAGCTGCAGACGTATCGCCCCCGCCTCGCCGCCGCTGCCCCCCTCATCGAAGGAGATACTCACCAGGGGAAGCCGCGTCGCCTCCGCGTGCGGGGTGCTGCGCGGGTCCACCGCCTCCACCGTCACGCGGGCGCCCTGATGCCGCCGGCTGAACTCTTCGAAGAACGCCTTCCACTGCTCGCGCGGGATGTCGTGTGTCGCCATGTCTCAGACTCCTTTGACGGCAGTATACCCAGCGCGGCCGAGTCAGGAAGCGGCGCCAGCGCCGCCCTCGCAGCGGGCCTTGATGGCAGCCAGAGTCGCGTTCAGGTTCGACTGCATGGTCTTGTGGATGATCGTCTTGATGAGCGGCCCGACCAGGGGGATCTCGATCTCGTACTCCAGGAACGAGTCGAAGCGCGTCTCCCCTACTCCGACCGCGGTGAACGTCCACACGCCCTCGAAGCGGTCATAGTCCCCTTTGAGCTGACGGAACGTGCAGGTGCCGGCCTCCAGGTCCCACACATCCTCCTCGGTCCAGCGCACCTTGGCGCCGACCTTGGGGACGATACCCACCCAATCGCTGACGACCCGCAGCCCGTCCTCGGACCTTTCCGTGACCGTAACCGACTCGACATCCCCCATAAACTCGGGGAACTTCTCGTTTTCGCGCGCGACCTCAATCACCGCCTCGCGCGCGGCGCCGATAACGACGCTGCTCTCGACCCTGGGCAAATCCGACTTCCCTTCTTCCTATTTGTTCACGACGCCGCCGAACTTGCGCGTGCGGCTCTGGTAGTCACGGATGGCGTCGGCGAGGTAGGACTCGCTGAAGTCCGGCCAGTAGGCGGGAGTGACCCACAGCTCCGAATACGCGATCTGCCACAGAAGGTAGTTAGAAACGCGCATCTCGCCTGCGGTGCGGATCAGCAGGTCCGGGTCCGGCAGGTCGCCGGAGTAGAGGTTCTGCGCGAAGAGGTCGGGGGTCACGTCGCGGGGACCGATCTCACCGCGGGCCGCCTGTTCCACCAGACGCCGCGCGGCGTCCACGATCTCCATGCGCCCGCCGTAGTTGATGCACAGGTTCAGGGTCAGGCCGGTGTTCTCGCGGGTGAACGCCTCGTTGTGGGCCATGACCTCCTGAAGCGATTCGGGCAGCTCGTGCCGCCGCCCGGTAAAGCGCATTCGTACGTTATTCTCGTGCAGCTCACGCAGTTCGTTGCGGGCTGCCATCTCAATCAGGTGCATCAGCCCTTCGACTTCGTGCTTGGGCCGCTTCCAGTTTTCCGAGGAGAAGCCATACACCGTCAGCACGCGAATGCCGAAGTCGGAGGCGGAGCGCACCACCTTTTTCAGGGTACGATACCCCTGGTGGTGTCCCCAGAGGCGGTGCATCCCCCGCTCGCTCGCCCAGCGCCCGTTGCCATCCATGATGATGGCAACGTGTTCGGGGATGCGATCGGGGTCCAGGCCGTAGCGCTGGGCCAGGTCCGCCCCGGAGACCTTCGGCGCGGCGGCGGCCGCGGTCTTCGGTCGGGCAGTGACGGTCGAATTCATAAGCAGGCTACCCCGTACTTACTTCGCCACACAGAGTGCTTTGCGAAGCAGGTGGTCATGCCCCATTATACGGCACGTCGGGGCCGAATGGAGAGGCAGGGCGGGTGCCCTGCCTAATAATTTCTCGCGTCAGACTTCCAGAAGTTCGGTTTCCTTGGTCTTCTGAAGCGCCTCCAGCTCCGCCGTGTACTTATCCAGCAGTTTCTGGACCTCTTTTTCCGAGCGCTTCACGTCATCGTCGGTGATCTCATCGTCCTTCTTGAGATGGTCGATGGCATCACGCCGGATGTTGCGCAGGGCGACGCGGCCCGCCTCAGCCTTCTGGTGAAGCTGCTTGACGAACTCTTTGCGGCGCTCCTCGGTCAGCGGGGGAATGTTCAGGCGAATGTTCTGGCCGTCGTTGTTGGGGATGAGTCCCAGGTCCGATCTCTGTATGGCCTTCTCCAGCGCGGCCAGCGCCCCCTTATCCCAGGGCGTAATCAGCAGGGTCCGCGAGTCCGGGGTGGACACGGTGCCCAGTTGGTTCACCGGCAGTTGCTGGCCGTAGTACTCGACCTTCAGGGAATCGAGCAGGGCCGGGTTCGCGCGCCCGGTCCGCAGCGTCGCGAAGTCGTGCGCGGCAGAATCCAGCGACTTTTGCATGCGCGTCTCAGCGTCGCGCATTATGTCGGCTATAGGCATGGCAGCACTCCAGGGGAGCAGTTTTGAGTCGGTACTTTTTGAGTCGGTACTTTTGAGGTAATCCGTCGGTCACTCAAATATCAAACCCAAAACTACCTTACTTACTTCTTCCGACGAACGTTCCAATGGGTTCGCCCATAACGGCGCGCTTGATGTTCCCGTGGACGCCGATGTCGAAGACGATGATGGGCAGGTCGTTCTCCATGCAGACGGCGAAGGCGGTCAGATCCATGACGCGCAGCTTGCGCGTGATGGCCTCCTCGTAGCCCAGGTACCGGTACGGCACGGCGTCGGGGAACTTACGGGGGTCCTTATCGTAGACCGCGTCCACATTGTTCTTCGCCATCAGCACGACCTCAGCTCCGATCTCCAGAGCACGGAGGCTGGAGGCGGTGTCGGTGGTGAAGTAGGGGTTCCCGGTGCCCGCCGCGAAGATGACCACCCGCCCCTTCTCGATGTGGCGGATGGCGCGCCGCCGGATGAACGGCTCCGCGACCTGCATGATGTTGATGGCGGTCTGGACGCGCGTGACGACCTCAAGTTTCTCCAGGGCGTCCTGCAACGCCAGCGCGTTGATGACCGTGGCGAGCATCCCCGCATAGTCCGCGGTGGCCCGGTCCATCCCGCGGCCGGAGGCCGCGACCTGTCCACGCAGGATGTTGCCGCCACCTACCACGATGGCAACGCCCACCCCCTCGCGCACGACGTCCGCTACCTCTTGCGCGATCTTGCCCACGGCGTTCGAGTCGATGCCGTACTCCTGGTCCCCGGCGAACGCCTCACCGGAGAGCTTGAGCAGCACGCGCCCGAATCGGGGGCGGCTTTCGCCCCCCCCGTTCGCGGTCAGGGCTTCCTTACCAGGAGCCTCAGCAGTGTCGTCGCTCACGACGCGGCATCCTCACCCTTCGGCGCGTTCTCGCCGACCTCGAAGCGGGCGAAGCGCACGATCTGGGCGCCCGCGTGCTCCTTCACAATCGCGCCGACCGTCTTCTTATCGTCGCGGATGTAGGGCTGGTTCATCAGCACGATCTCGCTGAGGTACTTGCGCACGCGGCCCTCGATGGCGCTGTTGCGCGCCTGCTCGGGCTTGCCGGCCATCTGCGCCTCGGTCTGCGCGGTGATGATCTCGCGCTCCTTGGCCAGCGCCTCCTGGTCCACATCCGCCTCGGTCAGCGCCTTCGGCTTCGCGAACGAGATGTGCATGGCGACCTCGCGACCGAGGGTCGGGTCACCGTTCGTACCTGTGGTCTCCACCAGGACGCCGATTTTGCCACCCGCGCCCGTGGTCGTGTGGACGTAGGACGTGATCAGGCCGCCCTCCTGCGCCTGGAAGCGCACGAAGCGTCCGAGCTCGATCTTCTCACCGATGCGGTTGATGGCGGCATTGATAGCGCCGGCGACCGTCTTGTCGGCCAGCTCCGCGTCGTCGTGCGCCTCAGCCAGAAGCGCCTCCACGGTCTCCGCCTGGGAGTTCGCAGCCTTCAGCGCGAGCGAGCGGGCCAGCGTCTGGAAGTCCTCGTTCTTGGCGACGAAGTCGGTCTCGGAGTTCAGCTCCACGAGTACCCCGGTCTTCGCATCCTCGCTGACGTGGGCCACAACGATACCCTCGCCCGCCACGCGGTCGCCCCGGTCCTTAACGCCCTTCTTGCGCAGCAGCTCAACCGCCGCCTCCAGGTCGCCGTCGGTCTGAGTCAGCGCCTTCTTGCACTCCATCATCCCCAGGCCCGTGCGCTCGCGCAGCTGGGCCACGAGGGCAGCCGTAATCGCAGCCATGTGACTATTCCACCTTCCTTAGTTCGGGCGCGCGCCGGAGAGCGCGCGCGGCAACGGCTCTATCGTTCCGCAGAGCGCGATTCGCAAACAGCCCCCGGACGATTTCTCGGAGCCGGGGGCCGGAAGAACTGGGGAACGCCGCCCCTTTCGGGGCGCGCCCCCGCTTAGTCCGACGGGTTCGCGTTCGACGTCGGCGTTCCCGTGTTGACCCCGCTGGCCTCGCTCACGCTGTGCGGCGCGCTGCCCGTCTCGGCCGCCACAATCTGCGTCGCCTCGGCAGCGTTCGTGTTCTCGTCGCCCGTACCCTGCGCGGTCGAGTCCTGCGGCTCGCCCACCACCGACTCCGCGCCCTCCACGACCTGAGCAGCCTCGCCACTCACGGGCGCCGACGGCACAACCGGCCGCCCCTCGGCGTCGTAGTCGAAGCCCATGCCGCGGGCGTCCTCTTCCATCTGGCGGCGGCGCGCCTCAGGCGACAGGCCCGGCGCGGGGGTCTCCCCGTCCGCGGTCGCCTCACCGGTGGCGTCCACCTCCACGCCCTCGTCCGCCCACTCGTGCTGCTTCACCTCGATAATCGCATCGGCGATCTTGTTTGAGATCAGCTTGATGGCGCGGATGGCGTCGTCGTTGCCCGGGATGATGTAGTCCACCTCATCCGGGTCGCAGTTCGTGTCCACGAGCGCCACGATCGGGATGCCCAGGCTGTGGGCCTCCTTGACCGCGATGTGCTCCTTCTTCAGGTCCACGATGAAGAGGGCCGCAGGCAGGCGCGGCATGTCCTTGATGCCGCCCAGGAACCGCTCCAGCCGGTCCTTCTCCTCGGTGAGCATGGCGGCTTCCTTCTTGGTCAGCCGCAGGAAGATGCCCTCGCGCTCCATCATCTCCAGATCGCGCAGACGCGCAATCCGGCTCTGGATGGTGCGGAAGTTGGTGAGCATCCCGCCCAGCCACCGCTGGTTTACGTAGTACTGCCGGGAGCGCTGCGCCGCCTCGGCCACGGCGTCCGACGCCTGCTTCTTGGTACCCACAAACAGGATGCTGCCACCCTGCGTCACGATGTCCTGCACGAAGCGCTGCGCGTCATCGAAGAGCTTCAGGCTCTGGTGCAGGTCGATGATGTAGATGCCGTTGCGCGACCCGTAGATGTACCGCTTCATCTTGGGGTTCCAGCGGCGGGTCTGGTGGCCGAAGTGGACGCCTGCCTCGAGCAGGTCTTTCATCGCGATCGTAGCCAAATTGTTCGTACCTTTCCTTCAGTTTGCGGGCAGCTTGTGTGGCCTGCCCCCTCCCCCACACCAGCCCGTTCGCGCTGCATCCGGGGAAACAGCGATAACGGGACCGAAAGAGGCGCGAGGTGCGTGATCCCCGGCGATGACGGGCGGGTCCAGACGTGCCAAACCACCGCCGCCGCGCACCGGGGCGCAAAACCTACACGTTATATCACGCGGCCCGGGAGGGGGCAAACGCCCCCTCCTGGGCCCCAATGGAAAAGCGCCGCGCCCGATACGGGCACGGCGCAATTTCCTGGGAGATGACGGGAACTACTTCGCCGCGACGTTCTCGGCGGTGCGGGCGGCGAGCGGGGCGGGCTTGGTGCTGCCCTCGGGAACGCGGCAGCGCCCCACGCAGATGTACTCGAAGCCCAGGCGCTTCATCTTCGCCGGGTCGTACAGGTTCCGGCCGTCGAAGACCAGAGAGCCCTTCATGGTCTCCTTCAGACGCTCCAGGTTGATCTGCTTGAACTCGTTCCACTCCGTCACGACCACCACCGCATCCGCAGCGTCCGCCGCCTCGAAGGCGTTCTTAGCGTAGGTAATCTGCGGGAAGATGCGCTTGGTGTTCTCGATCGCGATCGGGTCGTAGGCCACGACATTCGCGCCGCCCTCAAGCAGCGCTGCGATGATGTCGAGCGACTTGGCGTCGCGCATGTCGTCCGTGTTGGCCTTGAACGCCAGACCAAGGACGGCTACCTTCTTCCCCTCGAACGAGCCGAGCGCAGCGCGCATCTTGTCGATGAAGCGGAGCGGCTGGGCGTAGTTGGTCTGGATCGTCGCCTCCAGCAGCGGGAAGTCGTAGCCCCAGGACTTCGACGTATGCAGCAGCGAGGAGACGTCCTTGGGGAAGCAGGAGCCGCCGTAGCCCAGACCCGCCTGCAGGAACGCCGGGCCGATGCGCTGGTCGAGGCCCATGCCCTTGACGACCTGCTGGACATCCGCGCCCACCAGTTCGCACAGGTTGGCGATGCTGTTGGCGAAGCTGATCTTGGTGGCCAGGAACGCGTTGCTGGCGTACTTGATCATCTCCGCGCTGGCGACGTCGGTAATGATCATCGGGCGCTCGAGCGGGGCATACAGCTCCAGAATCTTCATGGCGACGATCTGGTTCGGCGCGCCGATCACGATGCGGTCCGGGTAGAGCGTGTCACTGATGGCGGAGCCTTCGCGCAGGAACTCGGGGTTCGACACCACGTCGAAGTCCACCTTGCGGCGGCGGTTGGTCTCGATGATGTCGCGCACGAAGTCACCGGTGCCGACCGGAACGGTGGACTTGTTGACGACAACCTTGTAGCGGTTCATGGCCGCCGCGATGCCGCGCGCCGCGGACTCGACCTGCGACAGGTCCGTACCGCCGTCCTCCTTCGGGGGCGTGCCCACCGCGATGAAGATGACTTCGGACGCCTGCACCGCGGCCTCGAGATCGGTGGTGAACGTCAGACGGCCCTCATCCGCGTTGCGGGCCACCATCTCCTCCAGGCCCGGCTCGTAGATGGGCATAACGCCCGCGTTGAGGAGTGCGATCTTCTCCTCGTTCTTGTCGACGCAGATAACGTCGTTGCCGAGGTCCGAGAAGACAACACCCGTGACCAGTCCGACGTAGCCCGTTCCGATGACGCAGATTTGCATGATAACTAAACAGCCTCCAGAGAGTGAAAGACGGTGTGGTACCCGCGCTTATTGAAAGAGTGCCGCGATCTCCTCGCGCGTCGCCGTCGCGACGCCGACCTTTCGGACCACGGCGCCGCCCGCCGCGTTCCCGATGCGTGCCGCCTCTTCGGGTGTTGCCCCCGCCGCCAGCGCCAGCGTCACTCCCGCAATCGTGGAGTCGCCCGCGCCCGTGCCGTCGAAGACTTCTACCCGGTGCGGCTGCACGTCCGTGTGGCTGCCGTCTTCCTTGAACAGCGTCATTCCCTCTGCACTGCGGGTAACCAGGAGGTTGCGCACCTCCAGTCCCTCACGCAGGCGCGCCCCGGCCGCGTGGAAGGTCTCCTCGCTCGGGGGCGCATCCAGGCGGTGCAGGCCGCCGTGCGCCTGATCCGCCTCGCTCCGGTTAAACTGCGCCACGTCCACATCCTTGTAGAAGCGTGCCGATGTCGGCTTCGGGTTCGCGGTCGTGACCACGCCCGCCCGCCGCGCGTCCGCCACCAGCGCCGCCACGGTCCCGCGGCCCAGGGCGCCCTTGACGTAATCCGAAAATAGCACCGCCGCACAGCCTCCCAGCGCCTCGCGCGCCTGCGCCAGGAGAGCGTCCGCTACGCCATCCGGCAAGGGCGCGCGGTGCTCCCGGTCCACCCGAACAATCTGCTGCGAACCTGCTACAATTCGCGTCTTGGTGGTGGTGGGCCGGTCCGGCGCGGTCACCACCGCGCGCACGTCGCAGCCGAACGCCGCCAGTTCCTGCTTCAGCCGCTCGCCGTTCTCGTCCGCCCCGACGACGCCAGCGACGACCACGCTCGCCCCCAGAGCCTGCAATTGATGTGCCACGTTGGCCGCGCCCCCGGGAACAAATGTCTCCCTCTCCACGTCCACCACCAGGACGGGAGCCTCCGGAGAAACGCGGCCGGCGTTGCCCCACACATGTCTATCGGCCATCAAGTCGCCGATCACGAGGACGCGAAGCCCGTAAAACCGGGCAAGAATCGTTTCTGCCTGTTGTCTCGTCATTCCACCGTCACGCTTTTTGCCAGATTGCGCGGCTGGTCGATCTCGCAGCCACGCGCGCGCGCCACCAGGTAGGCCAGGAGTTGCAGCGGCACGATGCTGACCACCGGCGCGAACTCCGGTCGCACCCGGGGGATGCGCAGCACATGGTCAGCGTTTGCCTCCGCCCGCGCCTCGTCCTCCGGCGCCACCAGCACCACCAGGCCGCCGCGCGCCGCCACCTCCTTCACGTTCGAGAGCATCTTGTCGAACAGGTGCGGCTGCGTCGCCAGGGCGACCACCACCACGCCGGGTTCGACAAGGGCCAGCGGGCCGTGCTTCATCTCCCCGGCAGCGTACGCCTCGGCGTGCAGGTAGCTGATCTCTTTGAGCTTCAGCGCCGCCTCCAGCGATACCGCGAAGTCATAGCCCCGCCCCAGGTAAAAGAAGGTACTCCGATCCGCAAGCAGTGCGGCCAGGTCCTCCACCAGGAGCGCACCGCCGATCACCGCCTCCACCGCGTCCGGCAGCGCCGCGAGGTCGCGCACATACTCCCGCTGCTCGTCCGGCGTAATCCGTCCCTCCACCGCCGCCAGATGCAGCCCCAGAAGGTAGAGCGCCGCCACCTGGGTCACATACGCCTTGGTGGAGGCGACGCTTATCTCCGGCCCCGCCTGGGTGTAAAGCGTCGCGTCCGACTCGCGGGCGATAGACGACCCGACCACGTTTACCACGGAAACGATCGTCGCCCCAAGTCGCCGCGCCTCCCGCAGCGCCGCCAGAGTGTCGGCAGTCTCGCCGGACTGCGAGATCACAAGACACAGCGTGTCCGGGCCGACTAAAGGCTCTGAGTAGCGGAACTCGCTCGCCACCGACACTTCGACCGGACGCCGCAGCAGCCCCTCAAAGAAGCGCTTTGCCACCACGCCGGCATGGTAAGCTGTGCCGCACGCGACCACATGGATGCGCCGGAAGGCTTCGAGCTGCGCCTTTGTGAAGCCGTCCAACTCGCTCAGGCGCACAGTCTCGTCCGGCGCGATACGCCCGCGCAGGGTGTCCGCGAGCGCCCGCGGCTGCTCGTGGATCTCCTTGAGCATGAAGTGCGGATAGCCGCCCTTCTCCGCGGTCTGCTCATCCCAGGTCACCACGAACGGCTCGCGCGTCACGGGCGCACCGTCCCGCGTCGAAACGCGGATCGCGTCCCGCGTCATCACCGCGAAATCTCCGTCCTCCAGAACAACGACACGCCGCGTGTAGCGCATGACAGCCGGGATGTCCGAGGCGAGGAGGTTTTCCCCGTCACCGAGCCCGAGGATCAGCGGGGAAGCCGTCTTAGCGGCAAAAAGCTTGTCCGGTTCGTGCGTGGTCACTACCGCCACGGAGTAGGCGCCTGTCACCTCGCCCAGCGCATCCCGCAGCGCCTGTTCGAAGTCCCCACCCCGCCGGAACGCCCGGTCCACGAGATGCACCATGACCTCGGTGTCCGTGTCGGAGTGAAACGTGAAGCCGTCCGCGATCAGGTCGGCGCGCAGCTCCTGGTAGTTCTCGATGATGCCGTTGTGAATCAGCGCGATGGCGCCATCATTCGAAAAGTGCGGGTGGGCGTTCGGCGTGGTCGGGCCACCGTGCGTGGCCCATCGGGTGTGCGCGATGGCGGTGCCGTGCTTATCCCAGTGGTCCTGCAGCTGCGCTTCGAGCACGGAGAGCTTGCCCGCCGCCTTGACGATCTCGACGCCTGCGGTCTTCTCCGGGAAAGGCTCGCTGACCACGGCAACGCCCGCGGAGTCGTACCCCCGGTACTCCAGGCGGCGGAGCATATCAATGACGGTACGGACGCCGGGGCGCGGGCCGACGTACCCGGTGATGCCACACACGTTGGGGGCGGTGTCCTTTCGCGGAGCGGGGAAGCGCGGGGCACGATACTTTCCGGTGCCCCCTCAGGTCCCGTCCATTATACCGCGGCCACTCCCGGACGAAACGAATCCACACCGCCGCCGGGCGGCGGCGCGGCAGGAAGCCACCCGGCCCGGCGCGAAGAGGTCCTCAAAGCGGTTTCCGAACCGGGCAGTGCTGCGCAACCCTTCCGGGAACGCTTGGCTAAGGAGGAGAAACCATGCCCGACACCTCCCCACCCGAAGAGGTGAGCCGGCGGCACCACTGGCACGCAGATGGAACGGGCATGAGCGCGGTGGTGGTAGCGGTAAGCCGTAGCGAGGCGCATTCGTTTCACAAGGAGAACGCGGCAAGCATCCGGCTAATCGCAGGGTTCGGTGTGGAGGGAGACGCCCACGCGGGGGCGACGGTGAAGCACCGCTCGCGAGTCGCGCAGGACCCGACCCAGCCGAATCTGCGCCAGGTGCACCTGATCCACGCGGAGCTGTTCGAAGAACTGCGGGAGCAGGGCTTTGACGTGGCCCCGGGGCAACTGGGAGAGAACGTGACCACGCAGGGCATCGCGCTGCTCGGCCTGCCCACGGGCACACGGCTCCACCTCGGCGAGTCTGCGGTCGTCGAAATCACGGGTCTGCGTAACCCTTGCGAGCAGATCGACGCCTTCCGCCCTGGCCTTCTTTCGGCGGTTCTGGGGAGGGACGCTTGTGGCGGTCTGGTGCGCAAGGCGGGGGTCATGGGCATCGTCCTGACCGGAGGCGAGGTGAAGCCCGGCGACGCCCTTCGCGTCGAACTGCCGCCCGAGCCCCACCGTCCCCTGGAACGTGTTTGAACGGGTGTTACCTGGCCTGGATGCCTCCCCTCAGCCACAGTCCCCTCCCCACGCCCGCAGTTCGAACCCGGCGCCGTCCTCGGTCACCACGGCGCCGGTGAATCCCGGGCGGGGGGTGAAGGCATACACCTGCCACAACGCCGCCTCGCGTTCGTCCCCCCCTACGTGCACGAACCGCGCCGGTGCGGTGCCGGCCAGATCTACCTCGACGGAGTCGAGCGGAACCGTCAGCCCTGCCCCGATGGCTTTCAGGAACGCCTCCTTCGCGGTCCAGTACCCGAAGAACGCCGCAGCCGCCTCGGCTGCCGGGAGGGACCGCAGCCGCGCGCGCTCCGCCGGGGAGTAGAAGCGGTCTGCCACCTGCCACAGGTTCGCGAAGGGGCGAACGCGCTCCACGTCAACGCCAACCCGGCACCCGTTCGCCCGGCGGACGCCCAGCAGCGCCAGTTCCTCGCAGTGGGCAAGGTTGAACGAAGGCGGGGCGTCGGCGGCGAGTCCCCGGGCGCTCTGCAGAAAGGGCTTCCCCTCCGCGCCGTAGCCGAAGCGCACGGCCTGCGGCGTCGTTCCCGTGTACCGGCCGAGCACCGATCGGAGAAATCCGCGCGCGACGATGAAGCGTCTCTGGGGAACCGGGGACGAGAATCGGGATGCCCTTTCCCTCTCGTCGGCGCTCAGGAGTGCGCGCAGCCGCTCCACCTCTGCCGCGGGGCGGTCCAGATCGGCCTGCCACACGACCACCCGCCCGGCTTCGAAATCTCCCCCTGCCCAATTCGCGTCCACGGATACCCGCTCTCCCATCCCTCTACCCGGTGTATCTGCCAGCGCGGCAGGTGGTATAACGGACGTATCCAACTACCTCATAGTTTTACGGAGCCCCGCGCCCGCACAGCCGGAAGCAGCTCCGGTGAAGGCGTGCGGATGCCCAAAGACATTTACATCAGTTACCACCCGAACGATGAGGCGACCGCAGAAATGGTTTGTGCGGCGCTGGAGGCGAGCGGTATGCGCTGCTGGATAGCCCCGCGCGATGTGCCGCGGGGCGCCGACCCGGCGCAGGCGGTTGTGGAGGGTATCCGCGAGTGCGCGCTGACCGTGCTGATCTTCTCTGCTTACGCCAACGACTCCGTCACCGCGACCCGCGAAGTGCAGCGCTCGTTCGAGGGCGGCGGGTGGGTCATCCCGTTCCGTGTGGACGATGTAGTGCCCACCGGCGCGATGGAGTATTACCTCAGTTCTGTGCAATGGCTCGACTCCGTCGGGGGTGTTCGGCAGGACAGCCTGGATCAACTTCTCCAGGCGACACGCTACCTCCTGGAGCACCGCCGCCGCCCGGCAGCAGCGCCCGCCGTTGCCGCTGCCGCCCGCCCTTTGCAGGAGGCCGTGGCCGGCTCGCCCTCCCACTATGCCACGGCGCACACCAGCACCGCCAGCGCTGCGGCGCCCCGCCCGAACAACCTCCCCAGTACGCTGACCTCGTTCATCGGGCGCCAGTTAGAGCTGAACCGGGTCCTCGAACTGCTTCAGGACGGGCGCCTCGTGACCCTGAGCGGCCCCGGGGGGACGGGAAAAACGCGGCTCGCCATGGAGGCGGCGAACCGCCTCCTCCCGGAGTTCCCCGGCGGCGTGTGGCTGGCGGAACTGGCGCCTGTGAGCGACGGGGTTCGGGTGCCACAGACTGTGGGGGCGGCGCTGGGGCTGCGGGAAGAGCCAGGCGTGTCCTGGGAGGACCTGGTGGCGCGGCACATCGGGGAGGTCAAGACGCTCCTCGTGCTGGACAACTGCGAACATCTGGTGGACGACTGCGCCCGGTTTGTGTCGCGGCTCCTGCGCTCCTGCCCCGCCCTGCAGATACTGGCAACCAGTCAGCACCTGCTGCACGTGCCGGGAGAGAAGCGCCTCCTTGTACCACCCCTCCCTCACCCTCCGATGGACAGGACCTACTCCCTTGAGGAGCTGAAGGAGTACGAGTCGGTCCGGCTCTTTGTGGAGCGGGCCCGAACCGTCGCGCCGGAGTTCGAACTGGACGAGCAGAACGCGCCCGCCGTCGCCCGAATCTGCGGCCGTCTGGATGGCATCCCGCTGGCGATTGAGTTCGCGGCGGCGCGCGTCCGCGCCATGCGTGTCGAGTACATCTCGGACCGCCTCAACGACCGCTTCCGCCTGCTCACCAGCAACAACCACCTCCTCCCCTCCCGGCAGCAGACCCTCCGGGCGGCGGTGGAGTGGAGCCACGCCCTGCTGTCGGAGCAGGAACGTACCCTGCTGCGGCGTCTCGCTGTGTTCGCGGGCGGGTGCACCCTGGAAGCCGCGGAGGCCGTCTGCTCGGGCGGCGACATCGAAGACTGGGAAGTTCTGGACATCCTGACCTGGCTGGTGGATAAGAGCCTGATCCGCTTCGAGGACGCCGAGGACCAGATGGGCCGGTATCGCCTGCTGGAGACGATACGACACTACAGCGCCGAGCGCCTCCGGGAGATCGGGGAGTGGGAGGAGTGCTGCCAACGCCACAGCGAGTTTTATCTTGCCTACGCAGAGCGCGTCGGGAGCCTGGGAGCGGACCATCAGGCTATGGCCATTCGCCAGATGGCGAAGGAAGAAGAGAACCTGCACGCGGCGATCGATTGGTGTCGCGATGCGAACGCAGTGGACGCAGAGGCGCGATTTGTGGACGCGCTGTACTGGTTCTGGCTGGCCCGGGGGGCGATCTCGGAGTTGAAGCAGCACGTTCATAGCGTGCTGGAGCGGGAGGACCAGTTAAAGGAAAACCACCAGCGTATCCGCATTCGGTTGAACGCCCTGAAACTGTCCGAATACCTCTGCGATTACGAGGCGGCGCGCCGCTACGGCGAGGCGGCCCTGATCGCCCTGCGGGAGGTGGGAGACCAGGAAGAGATCGGCGGCCTTCTGTTCAACCTCGGGATGGTGCAGCGCGCATCCGGCGACAACGAAGGCGCCCTGGCCCGCTTCGAGGAGGCGCGGGACATCTTCGAAGTCCTTGGAGATCAGACCAAGTACTGCTACGCCCTGCAGTGGATCGGCAACATTGCGCTCTACAAGCGCGATTTTCCCACCGCGCGGACGGTACTGGAGCAGGGCCTCGTCGGCATCCGCGAGGGCGGGGGCGTGTGGCGGGTTGCGTGGCTCCTGCTGCCCCTCGCAACGGTCTGCCACCGACTTGGCGACCTCCCGGCCTCCGTAGCGTACATGAAGGAGGCACTGGACCTGTTCACCCACCTGGAGGACCGGTTTGGCACGGTGTTCGCGCTGGAGCGGTGCGCCGGGGTCGCCACCGCCCGGGACCGTGCCGACATCGCAGCGCGCCTGTACGGCATCGCCGAACGGGAGCGCAACACGATGAACACCCCCATCTCGCACGGCGACCGGCTGGAGTTCTTCGACGAGGAGTTCACCCGCGCCCGCTCCGCCCTGGGGGAAGACGCCTTCGCGGACGGCATGCGCGAAGGGCGGGATCTTCCCCTGGAACGGGGGGTGGCGCTGGCGCGGGACCACGCGCTGGCGTAGCGCGGCCCGCGGGCGCTACGGCAGGATCTCGGCCTTGATCGCCACCGGCAGGTGGTCCGAGGGGTAGCGCTGGCCCCAGTTGTCCGGCACGACCGCAAACTTCAGAACCCGAACCTTGGGGTTTACGAAGATGTAGTCGATCGGGGCCTCAAGCGGCCGCTGGACATCGAAGCCGCTGAAGGTGCCCACCGGCCCGTACGGCTTCGACTCGGTTACGGCGCGGGAGTCCCGCAGGATGCCGGCGAGCAACTTGATGGGCTTCGTCTCCGGCGTCAGGTTGAAGTCGCCGGTGAGGAGCGCCGCCTCGCTTCCCGCCATCTTCGCCATCTTGTCGGCGACGAGTTGGGCCGACTTCTCCCGCGCAACCGTCCCGCGGTGGTCGAAGTGCGTGTTGAAGTGGAAGAGGTCGCGGCCGGACTCCCGGTCGTGGAGCCGTACCCAGGTGCAAACGCGGGGCAGCGACGCGTCCCACCCCTTCGAAGGAACATCCGGCGTCTCCGAGAGCCAGAACGTCCCCGAGTCGCGCTTTTGGAAGCGCTTCCGGTCGAACAGGATCGCGGAGAACTCTCCTGCGCGCTTGCCGTCCTCACGGCCTACACCGACCGCCTCCAGACGCTTTTCGCTCAAGAAGTCGAGTTGGTGGGCCAGCGCCTCCTGTACGCCCACAATGTCAAACTCGTGGTAATCGATCAGGTCGCGGACCCACTCCCGGCGGTTCGGCCAGGCGTTGGGCCCGTCGCCCGCGTTGTCGTAACGGATGTTGAACGTGGCGATATTGAGGGTTTTTCGAGGTTCCATCGACCTTACCTTCGCCGCGGGGCTCTGACGCTCCTGCCGACCGGGCGCTTCACCGCGCCATAAAAAGGCGTTCTACGAAAGTAAAGGCGTCCTCGCCGTGGAAGCGGTGCCCGCCCTCGAAGACCTCGTGGCCGAAGCGATCGGGGTGGCCGAAAGCGGCGTAGATCTCTTCGGCGCGGGAAACAGCGGCCCGGAATCCGTGCAGGGGGAAGATAGGGTCCTTGTCCCCGGACTCGGCGAACAACGGGCGCGGGGCCACAAGCCCCGCGAGGTCGGGCATCTCACAGAGGCAGAGCAGGCCGGGGACGTAATTATCCACGCAGTGGTGGATGGAAAGAACGCTGTCGGCGAACGTGCAGAAGTAGCCGCTGACCACGCAGACCGCGACCCGGGTGTCCACTGCGGCGGTAAACAACGACGTCAGCCCGCCGCCGGAGATACCCATGGTCACCACGCGCGCCGGGTCCACGAGGTCCGGCCGCGCCAGCAGGTAGTCCACCGCGCGTGTGGCGTCCCAGGTGCGCCACCCGGGCATGCACTCGCCGAGCATCAGCGCGGCCATGCTGTCCGGGTGGCACGAGGAGGCCGAAGCGCCCTTCGCGGTCGTTTCCGGGTCGCGCCGGTTTCCGAAGCTGATCTGCTCCAGCACGAACGCTACCCAGCCACGACGGACGCAGGCCAGAGCGAAGTCCTGCTCGTACTCGTCCGGCGCGCCCAGGGGGCGCTGCGTACCGTCCGCGGCGATGCCGGCCACGCCGGACATCCCGCGTCCGTGGCCGGGAAGGCAGACGACGGCGGGAGAGGGCGCCGTCAAACCATCCGGCACAAGAAGATACCCGACGGCGTCGAGGCCGGGGCGCGTCGTAAACTGGACTCTTTCGCGCCGATAACCGTCCAGCACGACGGTTTCCTCAATGCGCGGGTTCAGGTCCGGGCGCTCCCACGCCTCCAGGTCCCCCAGCGCACGGACGAACGCTGCCCGGAGTTCGGTCTGCCAGGCAACGGGGTCCGAAGCCCCATGGCTCGTGTCCCAGCCGAGAGCCGGGCGGCAGGAGGCGATGCGGCGGCGCGCGTATTCGCGCGGGTCGAGGGTCGTTTCCGAAGGAAGTGTCATGGGGTGAGGTGCCGTTCCATCCACGCCGCGGCGCGCTCGATCATGTCCGGAAGAAGATCGTGGCCAACGCCGGGGTATTCGACAAGGGAGACGCGCTCCCGGTCGGCGCAATACGGGCCGACGCAGAGCCTTTCGTACAGGGTCCGGACGCCGGTAACCGGGACCGTCCCGTCGCTATCTCCGTGCAGCATGAGCAGGGGGCGCGGGTAGATGGCCGCGGCGTGCGTTAGCGGGCTCTCCGCCTCCGCCGCAGCGATGGCGTCCTCCGCGAGCCCCGCCCCCCGCGCCTGCGCCGCCCAATCCGGGTTCCCCGAGACGGCGACGACCGCGGCGGCCAGGGGGTCGGTCACTGCCGCGCGGAAGGCGATATACGCCCCCATCGAGTGCCCGACGAGGCCGTAGCGCTGATGCCCGAGGAAACGGGCCACCCCCGCCAGATTGCCCGCGGTCTCCGCGATGGCTCGGGTAAAGAGCGCGGCCAAGGCGGGCGCGGTGTCCGGCCCCGCCAGAATCGCCTCATCCTCCGACGACGCGCGCTCCCCGTGGTGGGCAGCGTCCAGCGCCGCCGCGGTGAAACCCGCACGCGCGAGGCGAAGGCACAGTTCCAGGTGCCGCTCCTTACGACTGCGGAGGCCGTGGACCACGAGAACCAGCGGTCCCGGCGCCTCCCGGTCGGCGTCCGCCACCATCAGGACGGGGACGCCCTCTGGCGTACGCACCTTGTCCACCCGCAGCCGCAGCCCCCACTCGTGCACGGCCTACCTCAGAAGTCGTCCATCGTGAAGACGCCGGCAGGCGGGAGAGCCGCGGCAAGCACCTGGTAGCCAGCCTCGTTGTGGACCGCGACTCGGCCGGCCATACGCAGCCGATCCAGCGAGGGGTGCCCCCAGAATGCCTGGGATAGAGCCCGGATATCCAGCGTCACATCCGGCTCCGCCGCCCCGCCCACCAGGGGAGTGCACTCCGTCTTGCCCCCCTCGCGGGTCAGGCGGAACAGGCCGTCGTTCCACGGCGCGTGCTCATCCCGGAGGGCCAGCGTACAAGTCCCCTCCTCGCCTCCGACCGCGGACAACTGCGCGAACGCCTGGGCGACATCCACGACGCGGCCCATGAAGACCGGCGACACCCTGGTTTCCAGGTCCCAGTGAACCAGGTACGACCACACCGGCGCGTCGGCGGGCACCGTAATCCGCGCCTTCTGCGCCTGCGTCCCGAAGTAGTGGAGCAGCGACAGCAGCGCACGGAACCCCTCGACCGAGTTGGTCACGAACTCGCGTACCTGCCCGCCGCCCCCCGTTCCGTCGTAGCGCCACAGGAGATAGGATTCGGGCGGAGCGCCGTCCACCGGGGAGAACCCGTACGGGTAGGTCGTGCGGTTGTCGCTATGGGCCAGCGCCTGCTTCCACTGATGGGTCTCCGCCGTGAACATGCCGCGGTACCGCTTCGCGAAGGCGGTGTAGGCCGACTCCAGCGCCGCCTGCACCGCGTCGCCCTCGACCACCTGCACCTTCCGCCCTTCCGGAGCGGACTTTAGCTCCCGGAGGGGCAGGGTGACTGAGCGCTTCTCTCCCACCCAGTCCCAGCCAAACCGCTGATAAAACGCCCACGCGAAGGGGTACAGGGAGCTGATATACTCCCCCCGCTCGCGCATCGTCCTCAGGCTGTCGCGCAGGAGCGCATCCACATAGCCGCGCCCGCGCGCATCCGCGAACGTCGCCACCCCGGCGACGCCGCCCATCTTGAGCGTTGATTCGCCGCCCCAGTGGACTGCGAACGGAAGCGCCGTCAGCGACGCCTGAAGTCTTCCGCCGACGAACAGGCCGCGCGTGTTCACGCCGTATTGGGCGTCCTCCTCCGCGTTCGCCTCACTGCGGGCCACCACACGCCCCTGGCTGAAGGCGTGCGCCATCAGGTTTCGGTGGGCGTTAGCATCCTCCGCCGTCAGGGTGCGAATCTCGTATTCGTCCATGTCCTCTTCGTTCCACCCTTCGCGCGGCTTTTCCTGCGCTATCGGAAACGGGCGGGCGTGCTGAGCCGGTATCCTAATCCTAGAGAAAGAATCAGCGACTTCCGCGCGAGGTGCGTCCCCATGCGATGGCGGTTCCTCACGGTCACGGTGATATGCTACGGCCTCACGATCCTGGTACAGCGCGTGCTGCGACCGGCGATTGACGCCCCGTCCTGGGTTGCGCTCCTGCTCGGCGTTGCGCCGAGTTTCCTGTATGGCGCGGGCTTCGTCCTGGCCGCCGCCGCCTTCCGGCGTCTGGCCCCGGGGTACGCCTACTGGGGCGCGGCGGGGACCCTCGCCTACGAACTCCTCCAGCCATTCGTCGCCGGCCGCACGTTCGACCCGTGGGACCTCGTGGCGGGCGCCCTCGGCTGCGGGCTGGCTCTCGCCGTCGTGGAGCGACACCGGCGGCAGTCCCCTTCCACGGCGGCGGTCGCGGCGACCGTGCGGGCAGCCTAGCCTTATAAACGCGACGGCGCCCCGTTTTCTTCAGGAAAACGGGGCGCCGTACGTGCGTCTGCCCTAGTCCTTGCTGGCCACCGAGGAGGACTTGCCGGTGTCGGGGACGATGGTAACGTTGGCGGGAAGCGGCTTGCGGGGCAGCTTCTCGTCACGCATGGCCGCCTGATACAGGAACGCCGCCATCAGGATTGACGCCTGCTTCATGTCCGCCGCCTGGATGCGGTCATACGAGTCCTGGTTCGAGTGGTGGGTCCGCGTGTCGTACTCGATGCGGTCCTGAATGAACTGGAACCCCGGCAGGTTGATGCCGTCGAACGGCAGGTGGTCGGTCCCGCCGGTGCCACGCAGGGTGAGCGTGGTCGCCCCCAGGTCATGGAACGGCTTCAGCCACTCCGCGAACACAGGAAGGATCGCCTCGTTCCCCTGTCCCCAGACGCCCCGCACCTTACCGGTGCCGTTGTCCAGGTTGAAGTAGGCGGACAGCTTCTCGTACTCGGGTTTGACGGTCAATTTGTTGCCGTCGCGCGTACCGAAGTGCTCGGCAACGTAGGCGCGGGAGCCGTACAGCCCCTGCTCCTCCCCGCTCCAGAGCGCCACACGGATAGTGCGTCGCGGCTTGACCCCGAGGGCCTTGAGGATGCGCACCGCCTCCATGCAGACGGCCACCCCCGCGCCGTTGTCGGTCGCGCCGGTGGACGCCTGCCAGGAGTCGATGTGGGCGCCGCACATCACGATCTCGTCCTTCTTGTCGGCGCCGGGAATCTCGGCGATGGTGTTGAAGGCCATCCCTTTATCCCAGACCTTCGACTCTACGGCAAGGTCTACCTGCATCTTCACCTTCTGGCCCGACTGCACCAGGCGGACCAGGCGGTTGTAGTGCTCGGACGCCACGGCGACCTGAGGAGCCATCTTCTTGTCCGCGCCCTCAGACCATGGGGAAAGACGCTGCTCGCGGGGCGTGTCCGGTGCCTGGGGCACGCTTGCCTGCGCCACGAAGAGGGTGCCGCCGTCGCCGCGGCCCGGGTCCAGCAGCAACGCCGCGCCCTCCTGGGTGGCGAACAGGGCCTTTGCCGCCACGGAAAGCCCGGGCTGCCGGGCCGCACCTGCCCCGCCACCACCGCCCGGGCGCCGCGCCGGGGCGGCAGCGCCCGGCGCGGGCGGACGGTATGCCTCCAACTCCTTCAGCGCTTCATCGGACCAGCGGGCGCCCATCGGCTCGAACCAAGCGTTGATGTCGCGGGTCGGCGCGAGCAGCACAATCTTGCCACGGAGTTTGCCCTTGAACCTGGCCAGGTCTCCTGCGGTCTCGGCATCCAGATACACGACCTCGGCGTTGATGGAGCCGCCGGGGACTCCGGGAGTCCACGCCTTGGGGTACGCGATGAGCGGGATGCACTGCGGTTCGATGACCTGGGCCGAGAACCGCTTGAGCTCCCAGCCACGACCGAACGGCCCCCAGGCTTCCAGCCGGGCATTTTCGAGGCCCCACTCCTTGAACTTCGCCGCCGTCCACTCGTTGGCACGCTTGAGACCCGGAGAGGCGGTCAGGCGCGGCCCGAGGACATCCGT
The DNA here is from genome assembly GCA_937902745.1 of uncultured Armatimonadota bacterium. Lineage (GTDB taxonomy): Bacteria > Armatimonadota > Armatimonadia > Armatimonadales > Armatimonadaceae > CALEKU01. The sequence continues at coordinate 393 of CALEKU010000020.1, read as the reverse complement.
GAGGTACATCAGGGTGGACATCACCTGGGAGCGCTCCATCCCCTCCTCCCGGATCTTCGCCATCATCTCCAGGTCCACGGTCTCGGCTGGAGCGGAGGCGGAAGCGGCGGGCGCGGGGGATTCGGCGAGTGCGGCGCGGGGGGCGCCCGTGAGAACAGAACCGGCCAGCAGCGTCGCTAGTGCCAGACTTGAGAGGGAGACACTTCGGAAACGAGAACGAAAGGGGAAGAAACGCGCAGGTACGTTTTGCATGGGGGTTTGCCTTTCCTGGGCGCTGATTCGACGGCGGCAGCGTCGAATCCTCGTGAGGAGGGAGGCGGATGGGGAGCGCGTCCCCTTTGGTGCCGTGGACTGAAGTCCCGGCTACCGGTTAAGAAGCCCGCCTGCGCGGGC
>CALEKU010000019.1 GCA_937902745.1 uncultured Armatimonadota bacterium | reverse complement strand
GAGCCCGCGGAGGCGGGCTTGAATCACAGAAGCCGGGACTTCAGTCCACGGCGGCGCACACACCCACGGCGACTAAGCCCCCTATCAAACGCCGAGGGGCGGCGGGCATCTTCAAGATGCCCGCCGCCCCTCGTCTTCCGTATCCGGACTTCGGCCCGCGTCACACGGGGGTGATGCGCACCTTGACCTTGAGGTCGTCCTTGATGTCCTGCATCTTTACGCCGCCGGCGCGGCGCCGGGTGAGCAGATCATCCTCCGAGCGACCGTCCGGGAAGGGCAGCTTCACGGTCAGGTTCTCCGCGTCGAAGTCTTTGTAGTCCTCACCGTTGATGGTGACCGACTCGATCTTGATTGAGCCTTTCGGCAGGATGTCCGGCGAGACGCGCAGGATGTTGTCCTTGAACCCGCCCGCCTTCGGCTTGAAGTAGAAGTCCATCGGCTGCTTGGTGATGAGCAGGTTTGTGTAGACGGCGGCCAGGTAGCACAGCTCGGTGCTGTGGTACGCCCCCATGCTGTGGCTGCCCTTGTCCCGCTCGTTGCCCAGCAGGTACGGCAGGCCGTTGGCGAGCACGTTGAAGTACACGGCGCCGCTGTCGTTGTCCAGGAACCAGGCGTTGTAGAAGGCGCTGGTCTCGCGGGCGTGCTTCAGGTACTCTTCCTTCTTCAGGGTGCCGTGCAGGATCAGGTAGGCGAGGATCGCCTGCTCCTGCTGCCACCACGCCTTGCGGTCGTGGAACGCCAGGCGGTGGAACTCCTGGCCCGGCGCCTTCTTGCGCTCCATGACATCGTAGCAGCCGCCGCGCTGCGGGTCCATCCCGACCGGAATCATGGCCTGCGCAAGCTGCTCGGCGAGTTGGACGTACTCGTCCTTGGAGCGCGCGGAGTTCATGCGCATCAGGTTCCAGGCGATCTTCAGGTCGTGGCCGACCACCGCCCGGTCCTGCTGCCAGCCCCAGGTCTTATCCGGGGACCAGTCCTCGAAGAACTTCTCCTGCACGAACGGCGAGCCGTCCTTGGCCGGGAAGCGCGACACGATGGTGTCGAACGTCTCCTGCAGGAAATCGAGGAACTTCTCCTCGCCGGTGGCCAGGTAGAGGTTGATCAGGTAGGCGGGGGCGTGATCCCCTACCGAGTTCCAGTTCTTCCGGGCCTTGTTGTGCGCCAGGGACTCGGCCTTGGGGTCGAAGGTGTCCGTGGTGATGTGGCTGTAGTAGCTGCCGTGCGGCCCCTTGTCCAGGAAGTACTTGTTGAACAGGACGATGGTCTTCTCGGCGTCCGACAGGATGGACGGGTCGCCGGTGATGCGGTAGGTCTGAATCGGCCCCGCCAGCGCGTAGATCTGCTCGTACGCCGGAATCGTGCCCCAGTCGTCCGAGAAGGACGACCCCAGCATCTCCTCGACCTGGTTCCCCTTGACGTTCAGCGCGTGGAGCCAGTAGACCAGCCCCTCGCTCTCCTCACGGTCCCGCTTGCAGATGTACTGCTGGAGGTACTTGGTCCCCTTCTCGGCGGCTTCCAGGTACCGGTCCTGGCCGGTCAGCAGGTACGCGGTGGCGAAGCCGTAGACGGTGCGGGAGATGGTGTCGGTCTCCTGAATGCCGCTATCCAGCTTCCGGCCGTCCAGATACAGGTTGGTGCGGTACTTGTGGTAGTCGATCTCGCCGCCCTCGAACTGCGCGGCGATGTAGAAGTCCGCGATCTCGGCGCACTGCTGCACCCACCACTCGGGCCGCTCGAAGACGAAGTCGTCCTTCGCCTTGCCGGCGAAGACGAGGTGCTTCACCTCGAAGTTATAGTCGCCGCCCTCGGGGTAGAAGATGCCGTAGGCGAAGACGTAGTTGCCCGGCGTAAAGACCTCCTTGAGCTGCCCCATGGCGTCCTGGTAGGGGCGGTCCAGATTGCGGATGAACTCTCCGAACGTGGCGGGAGTCAGGATGCCGGTAAACTCGGAGCCGCCGGGGGTGACCAGGGTGAAGGTGCCCTTGTCGACATCGGCCTCCTTGACGTACCCGGCGATAGTGTCCGAGAAGGTGAAGTTGATCTTGTTCATGGGTACTCTGATGTCCTCGCTACTCGCATGTGCTGCTGTTCCAAAAACCGTCGTCCGGCGGCGGGGGCGGCGGCCCTAGGGCGCCGCCGTCCACCGGGCGAAACTCACTCCGCCGTCTTTTTCGCGCCTCGACGCGATGGCCTGGGCTTGACCTGGACCGCCGCGTCGGCGGCGTCCGGGGCCATGCCCGCAGCTATGGCCGTCTCCTCCAGGAGCTTCTCGGAGGAGGAATCGTCCGCGACCACATGCTGGACCTCGCGCACCTGCGCGCCCTCCGGCGTCTCCACGACCACCGCCTCCGTTTCCACATGGATGCTGGGCGTGTCCACCCCGGGGAGCGGTTCGGAGATCAGGAGCACGATGGAGTGCCGGTTCACGAGGTAGGTGTCGCCGTCGATCACCGGTTCCTGGCCGTCCTCGGTGAAGTCCCACGGCGCGGCCTGGGACGTGTCCACCTTGCGCTTCCAGAGCCGCCCGGGCACCTGGGGGATATCGAAGACCAGGTCTTCGTCGCCCATGTTCATCATGACGTGCATGTCCGGTTCGCCCGGATCGACGCCGCCCAGGGTCATGGCCAGTACGCGCGAGTTCGGGTCGTTCCAGCCGGGGCTGTTCAGCCGGCACCCGTGCCAGGTGATGTCGGGCAGGCCGCCGGGGGTGATCTCGCCGCTGTAGAAGCGGTTCCGGTGGATGGTCCGGTGCTTCTTGCGGAAGGCAATCATGTTCTTGAAGAAGCGGAACAGGTTCCGGTTCTTCTCGACCAGATTCCAGTCGAACCAGTTGATCTCGTTGTCGTGGCAGTAGGTGTTGTTGTTGCCGTGCTGGGTGCGGCGCACCTCATCGCCCATGGTGATCATGGGCACGCCCTGGGCGATTAACAGGAGCGTGGCGAAGTTCTTGACCTGGATGTTGCGCAGGTTCTCGATGGCCCAGTCGTCCGTCGGCCCCTCCCAGCCGCAGTTCCAGGAGTAGTTGTCGTCCACGCCGTCGCGGTTCTCTTCCCCATTGGCCCAGTTGTGCTTCTCGTTGTAGCTGACCAGGTCGTTGAGGGTGAAGCCATCGTGGCAGGTGATGAAGTTGATCGAGTTGATGGGCAGGTGCCCCGACCACTCGTACACGTCCGCGCTGCCGCCAAGGCGGTTGGCGATCGCGCCGATCATGCCGGGGTCGCCCTTGACGAACTTGCGGATGTCGTCGCGGAACTTGCCGTTCCACTCGGCCCAGCGCCAGCCAGGGAAGTAGCCGATCTGATACAGACCGGCGGCGTCCCACGCCTCGGCGATGATCTTGGTGTCGGCCAGCACCTCGGAGAGCTCGATCTGCCAGATGACGGGCGGGTGCGCCATCGGGTTGCCGTCCTCGCCGCGCGAGAGGATAGACCCCTCGTCGAAGCGGAAGCCATCGACGTGCATCTCCTTGACCCAGAACTCCAGCGATTCGACGATGAACTTCTCCACAATGGGGTGGTTACAGTTCACCGTGTTGCCGCAGCCGGAGTAGTCCATATAGTACTGCTTGTCCCACGGGACCAGGTGGTAGTAGATGCTGTTGTCGAAGCCCTTCAGGTTGATGGTCGGCCCCTGGTGGTTGCCCTCGCTGGTGTGGTTGAAGACCACGTCCATGATGACTTCAATGCCGGCCTTGTGGAGCGCCTTGACCATGTCGCGAAACTCGTCCAGGTGGCGCCCTTCGTCCGGCGACATGCAGTAGGACTCCTCCGGGGCAAAGAAGCCAACGGTGGAGTAGCCCCAGTAGTTGGAGCGCGGCCGTCCCTCGGTGGTGAAGCCGCCGACCTCGCTCTGGTCGAACTGCATGATGGGGAGCAGCTCCACCGCGGTGACGCCTAGCTCCTTCAGATACGGGATCTTGTCGATGACGCCCTTGAAGGTGCCGGCGTTGGGGGTGCCCGCCGTAAGCGACGCGGTGAAGCCGCCCACGTGCATCTCGTAGATCACCGTCTCCGACATGCGGCGGCGCAGGGGCTGGTCCCCCTCCCAGTCGTAGTTGCGGTGGTCGATGACCACGGAGCGCATGGCCGTGCGGACGTTGTCATCCGGTCCGCAGGCGTCGCCGCGGTTCCACAGGGCGACCGTGTGGCCCATGCCGTACGGGTCAATCAGGACCTTGTTCTTGTTGAACCGGTGTCCCTTGGCGGGGTCCCAGGGACCGTCCACCCGGTAGGCGTAGTGCGAGCCGGGCTTGAGGCCGCGGACATAGCAGTGCCAGAAGTGGAAGCTCTTGTTGACCTTCGGGTCGAAGGGGATCACCATGCACGGCTCGGGCGCGTGCTCGTGCTCAAAGATCAGCAGTTCGACGCCGGTACCGTACTGCGTGAACACGGAGAAGTTCACCCCCTCGGCATCCACTGTCGCTCCGAGGGGATGCGGCTTGCCCGCCTCCACCGTCAGGTCTTCGGGGCGGACACGTCCATTGCCGCCGTACTCCTGGCGATGGACGATGCGGACGTTGCGCCGCCCCTGACCGGTGACCCCGCCCTCGGAGATGACTTTTTCCAGCGCTTCGGCAGAGCCGAGTTTGCCCTGTTCTCGGTACGCAGCCACGTGCTCTTGCAGCACCGTAACGGCTGGCGCCGCCGGGGGGGGTGTGGGGGCGGTAAGCGCCGTCTCCCCGACGGCAGCAGCGGTAGTGGCGGTGGCTTTGGCGCCGTTGGCCGCTTTGCTGTTGGCCGCCTTCCGGGCGGTCTTTCCGTCGGCCGTCGCCTTCGGGTTCGCATCGTTCGGCGTGGCCGCTGCGGGATTCTTGCGAGCGGTAGGCATGAGGTTTCCTTAAATGATCTCTGCGAGTCGTATCGTTACCGGGCGCGTGGTCTTCGCGCGTACGGGGCGAAAAGCCTACCCCTCCAGGGCAGGCGGGTTCTCCTGATCGACGAACCCCTGGCTGATCTCGACGATGTTGCCGTCCGGGTCGGCGACCCAGACGGTGCGCCAGCCGGGGATAAAGGCGTCAAAGTCGAGCGGTCCGAGGGTCACCTTTGCCTCGGCGCCCATCTCCTCCAGCACGCCGTCTACGCTGTCCACCTGAAAGGCCAGGTGGCGGATGCCGGGGTAGTGCGGGCCATCGCCGCCGGCGGCTGCGTCCGGGCGCTCTCCCTCAGAGGAGAACAGCTCCAGGTAGGTGTTATCCGCGGGCCGCTTCAGGAAGACGATCTGCTGCTCGCCGAGCGGGATGACACGCGCGCGGACAAAGCCGAAGTGCCGCGTGTAGAACCTCTCCGTCGCGATCGCGTCTGCGCACGATAGAGCGATATGGGAAAAGCGCATGGCCGTGTACTCCTTAAAAGAACATGAGCCGCCCTATCGGGTAGCGGCGGCTTCCTTCTCCAGCATCTTCTCGAGGATCGCGCGGGCGAACAGGTGGCAGTGGCCGCCGGTGCGTCCGGTGATGAGGTCATCGTCTATCACGACGTCCTCGTTCACGTAGACGCCCCCCATATTCTTCAGGTCACCGTACAGGTTGTTGTGCACCACAGCGCGCCGCCCCCGGATCAGTTCCGGCAGGGGAGACACCAGCCACATACCGTGGCAGATGATGCCCTTGATGATGTCCTTGTTGGCGAACGCGCGGGCGAGGAACTCGGTCGCGGGTGGCAATTTGGCCACGTCCTCGGTGTAGCGAAGGCGATCCGCCACCATGCCTGCCGGCACGATGATGGCCGAGTACTCCTTAAGTTTCTCGTCGGAGATCTCTTCGAAGCTCTTCTCCGGGAAATCGCCGGCGACATGGTACTCGTGTCCCTTGAACATGATGTACTTCTGCCCCCAGAGCCGGGTGAGGAAGTCGAGTTGTATCCCCTCTTCGGCAAACCGGTGGATGTAGTACCATATTTCGGCCTCATAGAAGTCCGATTCGATGAGGATACCGATCTTTTTGCCCTTTAACTTCTGTTCCATTGCCTTCCACTCTCTCATCCGGAGGCGTAAAGCAGGCTGCTTCGCGTCTCCTTTTTTCCTCTGTCTCGTTTTATAACCCCGTCTCCGGGCGCGGCCTGACAGAATATGCCGCAAGTGTCAGCACCAGGAGTCCCTGGAACGTCAATGAGCCCGCCAACTGACTCCATGCCAGCTCCCCAACGGCGCATGGCACCACGGCGGCGAGCAGATTGGCCGCGGCGCCGACCAACAGCACGGGCGCCAGCGATGGCACCTTTGCCGGGTCGCGCGCGAACAGCGCCAGCGCCAGCCCGTGGGCGACCATGAGGCCGCCCACGATCCGGGTCAGCGCCAGCGCTGTATCGGACAGGTCCGCGGGAGCGAGGCGATAGACCGCGCCCGCTGCCCGCGGCGCCGCGAGGGAGAGCGCCCCCACGACCACCTCGTACAGCGCGTTCAGCCCCGCCAGCCACCGCGCCGCCGCCAGAACCATCCAGAAACGCCCGCTACTCTTCCGTCAACAGATCGGCGTTGCTGCCGAGCTGGACACTACGCGCCTGGTGCGCGGGAATCGCGCGCCAATCGCTCCACACGAACTGCCAGGTGCGCCGCTGCTCGTTCCACCGAAAGTCGTGGGCGAAGGGGTAGTAGCCCGCGACCGGGTAGATCTGCGGCTGCTTGATCGGGCCACCCCGGCTCTGGCGACTGTTCATCCAGTCGTGCGTCGCGCCGTGGCTGATGGCGTTCATGTGCCCGTTGTAGAACAGGTAGTTGTAGCCTGTGCTGTTCCAGCCGAGCTGCGCGGGGGGCTCCGCCGGGTCGTCCAGCGCCTGGCCCACTCCGGGCACCACGGCGTTACTGAAGAACCCGTGGTCAGCAGGGATCTCGGCCGGGTCCACCGGCACACGCTCCTTCTCCAGGTTGGGCGACGGCTGCTGCGGTGCGACCCGGGTGAGGAGCGGGTGGAAGTGGGGCACATCGCCCACGCCGATGGGGCCGTGCTCGCTGAACCAGATCAGAACGATGTGCTTGAACGGCGTGGCATTCGCCTCCGCGGGCAGCGGGAAGAAGTCCACATACGGCTGGTCAAATCCCAACTCCGGCATGCCCGGGATGACGTTCTCCGTCAGTTCAAAGCCGATCTCCACCGGTGCTCCGTCCTGAAGCGTGACAAAGCCACGCCCCTCCCCGCTTGCACCGACGGCCTTGGAGGCGCCGTAGAAGGTACCCGAGGGCACCACGGGCGACGGGATTGGCTCCGGCAGGTTGCCCACGGGGTTCGTGCCCCCGCTGGAACAGCCACTCAGGCTCAGCAGCACACCACCCGCCAGCAGCGCCGCCAATGCGGCGGGGGCGAAGGCGGCGCGCAGCGCGCGAAGTGTCTTTCGTTTCACGTTAAGTCCTCTACGTTCCCATTCCGGCAGCACAGCAGCATCAGCGGCAGCGCTACACGAACGCCAGGTAGCCAGCAAAGGGCAGGTTGTCGATAAGAGTCCGCTTGAGCGCGCCGCTGGTCCCGTCGTACTGCAGCACCTTGCCGCCGCCGAGTGCTCCGATCACGTCGTTGTTCATCAGCGCCTGGAACCGGTCTGGGGTGGTGAACTGGGCGACATACAGGTCGCCGTCCGGCCCGTAGGCGATACCGACCGGGAACGGCACCTGGAGGAAGGTCCCGACCAGCGTGCGGGAGTTCACATCGTAGCGATCCACGCGCCCGTCGAAGTGCTGCACCACCAGCAGGTCCCCGCTCGGGTGCCAGGCCATGGTGAACGGCACCTTGATGTCGCGCACGGCGACGCCCAGGAAGGTGCCGCTGTTGCCATCGAAGCGCGAGATGTAGTCAGAGTTGGGCGTGACCGGCGAGTAGGCCAGCGTGCTGGAGACGTACAGGTCGCCGTCCGGCCCGAAGGTGATGCCGAAGGGCGAGGAGATGTCGGCGAAGCGCCCGAGGTACGCCCCGGTGGCGGGGTTGTACTGCTCAATGCCATCGGTCCCCCGCCCCACGTTCCCGTCCAGTGACGGGGCGTTCACCACGTACAGCAGGCCATCCGGCCCAATTACCCCGGAGTGCGGGGTGGTGAGCCCTTTGGCCGGCTCGGCCAGCGTCCCTTCCGCCTGCCCGGTGTTCTTGTCGTACCGGAACACGGCGTTGCCACCGGGACTGAAGACAAACAGGTCGTCGCCCGGCCCCGGGATGATCCCTGCGGTGGTGAACTGCTGTCCGCGGGAGGGCGCGAACGTGCCCACTGCGGCGCCAGTGGCGCTGTCGAACGCCTCCACCGTCCCCTGCAGGAAGGTGGAGACCAGGAGCCGGGAGCCGGGCAGGGGGGTGGCCTGCGGCAGGGGGAAGGTGCCGCCGCTGGAGCAGCCCGTAAGCAGAGCGGACGCTGAGCCCCCCAGGCCCAGCGCCAGCGCACCGCCCGTGATTCTGCGCAGCAGCCCCCGCCGTGTCAGTGGCGTGCCGGCACCGGCGTCCCGGGGTGTGGCGGCGCCGGCGGGTCCGACCCGACAGTCATTGTCGTCGTGTTGTTCTGCCATGTCGCTTCCTTCAGGAACGTAAGGAACGTGCTGTCCAGGGTTCTCCGCAGCCCCGCCTCACAGGACGTTCTGCGCCCGCACGAAATTGTCCAGTTTGAACACGTGGACCCGCTTCACGGGGTCGTAGGTCACGCTATTGCGGGTGGGGTACCAGCCTGCGCGCGGATATACCTGCGGCTGCGCGATGTCCAGGCTGGCGCTGGCGCGGCTGCGCAGGAAGTCGTAGGTGGCCCCCATCCCGATACCGTTCATGTGGCCGTTGTAGAAGAAGTAGTTGGTCGCGATAGTATTCCAGCCGGGCTGGAGTTGCGGAGCCGCCGGGTACTCGTAGGCGATGCCGATACCTGGCGCGATGGCCCCGTTGCCAACCGCGGGAACCTGGGTGGCGGGTATGTAGCCCGCAGGCACCTCAGCCGGCGCGACCGGAGTCCGCTCCGGATCGAAGGGCGGCGCGTTCGGCTGCGGCGGCTGGAGCAGCGCGACCGGGTGGACATGCGGCACGTCCCCGATGCCAACGGGCGAATGGCCGGACCAGTCGGACATGGCGAAGGCGCGGAAGGGCACCAGAGCGAACACCTGCTGCGGCAGCGGGCTGATGTAGACCCCTGGCTGGTCGAAGGGGGGATTGGGCAGGTCGTCGATGGCGCCCTCCCGCAGTTCAAACCCGATGGCCACCGGCTCGCCGCCCTGAATCTGCGCAAAGGAGCGGCCGACACTGACGGTCTGCCCAGCGACGACGGCCGTCGCCTCCGGGCCAAAGAACGTCTCAACCGGCGGGATGTTGCCGGCGACGTCCTCGGGGTCGATGGGGTAGGTTCCGCCCGAGGAGCATCCCATCAGTCCGAAGCTGCCGATTATCAGCGTCACGATGCAGAGCGCCGCCGACACCGCCGCGATACCACGGCGCTGCTCCCCCACTCGCACCATGCGCCGACTCCGGTTCGGCATCGCTGTTTGTGTCAACACCATGATGCGCCTCCTCTCTGCCCGCCGCAGCCGTCGCGGCGGGCGGTCGTGTCGTCGATCCTAGCAGCGCCCGCGGGGTATTGAGTCGGTGGGCGCGAATACGTTCGCTACAGCCAGCCGCTACAGCCAGCCGCTACAGCCAGCCGCTACAGCCAGCGCG
>CALEKU010000018.1 GCA_937902745.1 uncultured Armatimonadota bacterium | reverse complement strand
GTCGAGAACATCGACATCGGCGGGCCGTCCATGGTCCGCTCCGCCGCCAAGAACCACCACGGCGTCGCCATCGTCGTGGAGCCGTCCGACTACCAGACCGTGCTGGACGAACTGGCGCGCACGGACGGCCTTTCCCTCGCCACCCGCAAGCGGCTCGCCGCGAAGGCGTTCGCCCACACCGCGGCCTACGACGCCGCCATCGCGAACTACCTGGAGAAGGAGTACGCGCCCGAGGGCGAGGACACCACCCTGCCCGCGACGTTCCGCCTGTCCCTGCCGCGCGCTCAGGTGCTGCGCTACGGCGAGAACCCGCACCAGAAGGCCGGCTTCTACCGCGACCCGAAGGTGACCGAACCCTGCATCGGCAATGCCGTGCGCCGCGACAACAGCGGCAAGGAGGTCTCCTTCAACAACCTCTATGACCTGGACGGCGCGCTGGAACTTGTCAAGGAGTTCCCCGAGGGGCCGGCGGCAGCGATCATCAAGCACGCCAATCCCTGCGGCTGCGCGATGGCGGACACGCTCGCAGAGGCGTTTGTGCGCGCCCGCGAAGCGGACACGGTTTCGGCGTTCGGCGGCATCCTGGCGGTGAACCGCCCGCTCGATGCCGCCACTGCAGACGCCATCACCGGTCCAAACAACTTCTTCGAGTGCATCGTTGCCCCTGGCTACGAGCCCGGCGTGGTGGAGACGCTGACCACCAAGAAAAAGTGGGGCGCGAACCTGCGCCTGCTGGAGGTCGGCCCGCTGACGGACGGCCCCGGCAGGGAGGGCTTCCTGGTCAAGCAGGTGGTGGGGGGGCTGCTGGTCTCCACGCGTGACTACCACCCGATCGACCCGGCGGAGCTGAAGGTCGCCTCGAAGCGGCAGCCGACCGAGGCGGAGCTGGCGGAGCTGCTGTTCTGCTGGCGCGTGGTCAAGCACGTGAAGTCGAACGCCATCGCGATCAGCAAGGACCGGGCGCTGCGGGGCGTGGGTGCGGGGCAGATGAACCGTGTCCGCTCGGTGCGCCTTGCGGTGGAGCAGGCGGGAGAGCACGCGAAGGGGGCGGCGCTTGCGTCGGATGCCTTCTTCCCGTTCCCGGACGGCCCCGAGGTCGCTGCGGAGGCGGGCGTTACCGCGATCATCCAGCCCGGCGGCTCGGTGAAGGACCAGGAGACCATCGACCTGTGCGACCGCTACGGCATCGCGCTGGTGCTTACGGGCGTTCGCCACTTCCGCCACTAGGCGAAAACAAAACGGGCGGCGGGTCACCCCGCCGCCCGTTTGTGTGTTACAGGATTACTTACCGGCTTCCTTCTTCTCCGGCTCCGGCTTCGCGGTCAGGGTGATGGGAGCGGCGCAGGTGATCATCTGCTCGTCGCCCATACCGGGCAGGCGCGCGCTGAAGATCAGGCGCATGGGGGGCAGATCGGGGCGCGGTCGCTCCTTCAGGAAGCGCGCGTTGCCATCCGCCCGCACCAGGATGGTGCGCTCGCTCAGGTTGGCCGGCAGATAGAACTCCCCGCGCAGGTTGATGCCCGGCGGCGTGCCCACGACGCCCAGGATCAGGTCGCCCTTGAACCCCTCAGCGCGCTGAACCGTCACCTTCACCGGCACCTCTTCGTTCTGCTGCAGCGCCAGCGTATTGCCCACATCCACCTGGATTGTGAACGGCGGCGTGTCCGGAATCACCGCCACCATCTGCGAGTCGCGCGTCTGCAGCTTGGGATTGTTGTTGACCCGGTAGACTTCAATCGGGCGCGCGGTGCGCCGAACGACCCCTGCAGCGTCCCCCTCGCCGGCCGTCTCGCCCTCGATAGTGACCACGCTCGCGGCGCCCGCGGCGGTGCCCGCGGCGGCCTCCAGCAGAACGACCGCCTTGTCGTCGTCCGGTGGGATGACGGCGGGCCGCGCGGTAACGCCCGGCGGGAGGTTCTTCACGGAGACCGCGATCGGCCCGCTCACGCGCTCCCGGCGCAGCGCACGCACCAGCACTCCGACCCGCGCCCCCGGCCCGAGGTTTACCACATCCGGCATGGCCGTCAGGGTAAAGTCAGGGCCGCTTCCGATCGACTCCCAGGCATAGGCAAACTGCGGCCCGCCCTTCCCATCGGCATCGGTGACCTCTACGGTGTACTCGCCGGGCTCGGTAAACACCTTCTCCAGGCGAAGGTCACCGTTACCGTCCGCCACCTGCGAGCCTACCGGCTGCCCGTTTGCGTTCTTGACCACAACCTGGGCGCGCAGCGGCGACCCGAGCCTCCGGGCGTAGAGTTCCAGACCCTCCCCGGGCTTTGTGGTCTTCACCTTAAAGACATCCGTGCGTCCCGCCGCAGCGATCGTTCCCTTGAACAGCGCCGGGAGCGTGACGGCGGGCGCGGACGCGGGCGGGCCGGTTAGCGGGCCGCCTCCGTCCGGAAGGTCGCGCACCAGGAACGGCGCATCGCCCATCGGAGTGGGGACGGTCGTGAGGCCGTTCACACCGTTCGGGACCTGCACCGTGACGGGGTCCGCAGGCACCGGAAGCGAGGCGGCCATGTGCGCGGAGACCTTCTCGCCGGGGCGCCCTGCGGGCGGGGTAAGCACGGCGTCATAGGGCAGGGCGCCCGCGGTCAAACGGTAGACGCTGGACGGCGACCCCTTATAGAGCAGGTCGCGTACCAGCAGGGTGTACGTGCCGTCCTCCGGGGCGGTCCAGTCCAGCACAGGGTCCAGCCCGAAGCGCCCGCCGTTGCTGCGCGCCAGCGGCGTACCCTTCGCATCGTAGAGGTACAGCGATGGGTTGAAGTAGGCCTGGCTCTGCTCGTTCAGGCGGTAGCCTTTGAGGTTGAACACGAGGCGCTGGCCCTTCTTCGCATCGAAAGAGAAGAAGTCGCGCTCACCGCCCTGCGCGAGCACCCCGTTAACCACGACCGGGAAGGTGATCTTCTGCGGCGTTTCCGGCGAGGAGTTGGGCTCTTTGGCGAACGTCTCCGGCACGGAGCCGACTTCGAACGAGTAGGCCGTGGTCGCGCCGTTCAGGGTAACGATGCGCACCTCACGGATGCCCGGTGCGGCGTCCGGCGCGATAGTGAAGCGGGTGGAAACCTCGCCTGCCTTCGCCATCGCCTGCAGGTAGGTGACGATGGTGTCCCGGTCGGGCTTGGCGATGTCCGCGCCGCGCTGGTTGATCATCCGGTCCACGGTCGCCGCCCACTGCTCCGGGGTGAGGCTGCGGTTGGCGGGAGAGCGGGCCTCGTGGCAGGTGGTGCACTTCGCCTGAAAAAGGGGCTTTGCCTTCTGGTCCACTGTGGCGTTGCCGCCGACGATCTCACCCTTGACGCCGCCCGGCCCAAGAACGATGACCTCCTTCGCCCCGAGCAGGTTGCCACCCTTAACGGTGACATCCACGGTTTCGCCCGCCTTACCGCCGGCCGGGAACAGCGCGCTGATGCGCGGCGCATCCTGGGGAAAGGCGGCGGGAGCGAGGAGCGCGAGGACAAAGGCCGAGGTGAGGGCGAGAGGCCAGAAATGCCGTCCCTGACGCCGTGGGCCTGTTGGCCGTGGACTGGAGTCCCGGCTTCCGGGATTCAAGCCCGCCTCCGCGGGCTCTTCAGGTCGGGGGGCGGCTACGGATAAGCCGTAACGGCATTGAACATCGGAGCCCGCGGAGGCGGGCTTGAATCCCGGAAGCCGGGACTCCAGTCCACGGCGGAGCGACAGTGGCGATTCGGGCTTCATGGGGCTACTTCTTCTTCGGAGCTTCCGCGGCTGCAGTGGCCGCAATAGGGGCGGGGTACAGACGGGCGGCGGGGATCGCCTGCTTCTCCTGGCCGGGGTACGACCACAGGAGCCGGGCCTCAGCCTCGCCGTTGTTCTCGAAATACTCCATGCGGATCGGGATGCGCTGGCCTGCCTTGAGCGTCACGGGCTGCGGTGCAGCGTCCTCTGTAACGCCCCGGTTCGCCCAACTGTCGATTACCGGCTTGTTATTCACCCAGAGGCGCACCCCGTCGTCCGAGCGGGCGTAGAAGGTGTAGGCGCCGTCCGCGGGGGCCTCCACGAAGCCCTCCCAGCGGACGGAGAAGGTATCCGTGGTACCCGCCAGCGGGCCGTTCATACCCCACCCGAAGTCCACGCCGGGGTCCACCCGCACTGCCAGCGGCTTGCCGGAAAGCTCCATGTTCCCGAAGTAAGTGGCGCGCAGACCCGTCCCGGTGCCTGGCTTGCTCGACACCGCCGCTGTTTCAGACGGCGTAGGCGCTGGGACCGGCAGCTCCAGCAGGAGTGTGCCCTTTTCTGCGTCGTACACGCGCGTCTTGCCGTCCAGCGAGGCCGCGGCGACCTTCTTCGCGTCCGGTGAAACGGCCACCCCCCAGATATCGCCCTGCGCCTCGGCCATCTCGCGCAGCTTCTGGCCGTTCAGGCGCCACAGCACCAGCCGGCCGTCCGCACCGCCGCTGGCGAGGAACGATTCGTCGGGCGCCGGAGCGAGCGCGAACACCCCGCCCTCGTGTGCCAGGAACTCCCGCTCCTGGAACCCCCGCCGCGGCGCGGGTTCATCCGGGCGCGGCTTGGCGTCCTTCTCCGGCGGCACGGCGGCGACTCCGAAGAACCGGATGCGTCCGTCGCCCCCGCCTGCCGCGAAGCGTCCCGCACGCTGGGGGAACGCAGCCAGGCACCAGATCGGCCCCTGGGACTGGTCGAAGTTCACCACCACACGGCGGAACCCCGCGTCCCATACCTTCACCTGGTTGTCGGAGCCACCGGTCACGAAGATATTGCCGCCGTTGCCCGCATCGGTCTTCGCGGGAACGGCCACGGACAGGCACCGGCCCACATGCTCGGCAAGTTTGCCGATCTCTTTGCCGCTGGCGACGTCCGTCAGGCGCACCGTCTCGTCGTCGGCTGCGGAGAGAAGCAGGTTGCCCTGGAAGGCGACCGCCTCCACCGTGTCGCCGTGGGCGCCGACGCGGCGGACCGGCTTACCGGTCTCGGCGTTCAGCACCGTTACGGTGCCGCTCTGGCCGGGGATGCCGCCGCCCGCGGCGAGGAACTTGCCGTCGGCGGAGTAGGCCAGGGCGCGCACTCCATCTTCGGAGACGACGTACTGTGCCAGCCGCTGCCCCGTGGTCGCGTCGTACACCGTGACGCGCTTGTACCCGCCCACGGCGACCTTCGTCCCGTCTGGCGAGAAGGCAACGCTCCAGTGCGGCGCGGGCCGCGTCACCGCCGCAGCCGGTTTCGGCGCAGGGGGGGCAGGCTTCTGCACCGGGGCCGCCGCGGGCTTCTTTGTCGGGGCGGCCGTCTTCGCCGGAGCAGGCGGCGATTGTTTCTGAGCGGGGGCAGGGGCAGCGAGCAGGGTGGCAAGGGCGAGGAGGACGAGAACTCTCCGACGGTCTTGCTGCATCACGACTCCTCCACCGTAACTGGGTCGCCGACCCGGATAGGGCCGTCTTCGAGCACGAGGGCGCGTAGCCCGCCGCGGCCCGCCATCACCCGCGCAAGGCCGCCGATGCCGGTCAGGCGCTCCAGGTGCGCGCACGGCTCACACAGGCGCGTTCCCTCGCACAGCACACCGCCGATTCGGAACCGCTTTCCCACGAGCGGGTTCAGGGCGATGCCACGGGTGGTCAGGTTGCGCCGGGACTCGCCGGGGGCGAGCGTAACGCCGTGCTCTGCCGCGAGCGACTCAAGGACCTCGGCCTCCACCAGCGTCAACTCGTGGTCGAGCGGGCGGTCCGAGAAGGTGCCCTCGCGGCGCCCGTAGCGGTCGCCGTCGATGCCCGCGCCCCGGCGCAGCATGGCGCTCTCCACGGGGCGCACCGGCCCGGCGGCCTCCTCCGCGATGTGGATGGCCTCGACCGCCCCGGGCGTCATGCCAGCGCCTGTTCTACCGGCCGGCCACCGCGGGAAAGGGTAACGCGCACCCCCTCCGGCGACGAGATGCTCTGCGTGTAGTCGATGCCCAGGCAGTGGTAGATGGTGGCAGACAGATCCTCCGGCCGCACCGGGCGCTCGGCGGGCTCGAAGCCGCGGTTATCACTCGCACCGACCACGGTTCCACCTTTGATACCGCCGCCCGCGAGCAGCACCGAGAAGCAGCGGGAGTGGTGGTCCCGGCCGCCGTCGCGGTTCACCACCGGCGTACGCCCGAACTCGCCCAGCACCATGACCAGCGTCTTCTGGAGCAGGCCGCGCTGGTGCAGGTCGTCCAGGAAGGCCGCCAGAGCCTTGTCGAAGTTCGGGAGCAGGTTGTTCTTCAGGGCGTTGAACCCGTTGTTATGGGTGTCCCAGCCGCCGCTGGAGACGGTCACAAAGCGGACGCCCCCTTCCACCAGGCGCCGCGCCAGCAGCAGGCTCTGGCCAAGCTGTGTCCGACCGTAGCCGTTGCGCAACTCATCCTTCTCCTTGGTCAGGTCAAAGGCTGCGCGGGCATCGGTGGAGGAGAGCAGGTTGTAGGCCTGCTGGTAGAAGGCGTTCACGGTGCGCGCCCGGTCGGAGCCCTTCTCGAAGCGGCTAAACGCTGCGTCTACCGCTTCGCGCAGACTGCGACGCCGGTCCATGCGCTCCGGTGTCACGCCGTTGGGAAGCTCCAGGTCACGGACTCGGAAGTTGTTGTTGTTCGGGTCACCGCCCGGTGCGAACGGGTCCAGCGCCGCGCCCAGGAAGCCCGCGCCGCCGTACATGACCGGCTGCGGAATGGCGATGTAGGGCGGAAGCGCGCTGCGCGGCTGCAGGAAGTTGGCGGCCACGGAGCCGTAGGCCGGGACGCCGAACCCGGGCAGCGGCTCGAAGCCGGTCATCATGTAGTGGGTGCCGCGCTCGTGCGCCGCCTCGGGCGAGGTCATGGAGCGGATCAGAGTGAACCGGTCGGCCTGCTTGGCGAGCAGGGGCAGGTGCTCACTGATCTCCATCCCGGGGACCTTGGTCTTGAGGGCGGAGAACTCCCCGCGGATCTCCACAGGGGCGTTCGGCTTCGGGTCAAACGTGTCCAGGTGGGACGGTCCGCCCCCCAGCCAGATCAGGACCGCGGAGGTGGCGGTGCCCCCGTCGATGCCCGCCGCCGAGGCGGAGGACATAGCGAAGTAGTCGGCCATGCCGATCCCGAGTGCGGAAAGCATGCCCACCTTCACCCCGGAGGAGAGCAGCTCGCGCCGCGTGAAGCGGTTATACTCCCGGCAGGCGTTCGGATCGACGACGTTGTACTTGGGCATGGTATCTTCTCCGCTCCGATCGATTTCTTCTTAAGAGCCTGCCCGCGCAGGCGAGGTTACGGCTTTCAGGAACCGTAGCCCGTTATTAATGCCGTTGGGTTATTGCCGCCGTGGACTGAAGTCCCGGCTTCCGGGATTCAAGCCCGCTTCCGCGGGCTCCGGTGTTCGATGCCGCTACTGCGTCCCCGTAGCCGCCCCGGTCGTCGTTAGCCCGCGGAGGCGGGCTTGAATCCCGGAAGCCGGGACTTCAGTCCACGGCACAACGCGGGCGCGGCAGCTAACTCACAAAGTAGAACTCGCGCGCCGAGATCAGCGCCCACATCAGGTCCTGCGCGGCCTCATCCCGCTTGGGGGCGCTCTGGAGCGCCTTCACCGCCGCGTCCAACTCCTTCTCCGAGGGCGGGCGGCTGAAGGTTCGCAGGTACATCGCCTTCACGAGTTCGGTGTCGCTCATCTTCTGGTCCAGCAGCGTCCGGACGGTGCCCTTTGAGGCCTTGACTTTATTGTCCACATAGGGCGAGTTCAGGACGTGCAGCGTCTGCACCAGGGTCGGCTCGATCTTCGGTTCCAGGTTCGCCAGGAACTCTCGGTGCGAGCGGCCGAACGTGTCCAGGAAGTAGCTGCCGACCGGGAGCGTAAGCTGCACTGTCTTCGTCCGCTCCGGGAAGTCGCCGAACCGCTCCGTGGTCCCTGTGGCCTGGTTCAGGGCATCCAGGAGAACCTGTCCCAGCATGGGCCGCGGGTAGAAGTGGCTGAAGAACCGATCGTCCAGTGCGTTGGTCTCGTTGACGTCGCTCGCGGTCTGGTAGGTGCGCGAGTTCAGGATGACCCGGATCGTGTGCTTGATATCGTACTTGTTCTTGACGAAGTCGTCGGCCAGCGCCTCCAGCAGACCCGGGACGCTGGGCGGCGTGGTGGCCCGCATATCATCAACCGGATGGATGATGCCCCGGCCCAGATAGTGGCTCCACAGGCGGTTGACGGTCGCCTTGGCGAAGTAGGGGTTCTCGGGCGACACGCACCACTCGGCGAACGTCTCCAGGACGTCCCGATCGGGCGGTGGCGTCTGTCCCGCCTCCACCACCGGCTCCGGCGCGCCCAGGAATGTCGGCGGCGCCTCCTTGCCGCGGTTCTTACCGGTGACGCTCTTGTTGGTGACGCGAGCGCCCGGGTTGTAGAAGACCTCCTGCTCGCCGTCCAACCCGCCGCCGCGCGTGCCGACCTTACCCAGGAAGGCGGCGAAGTTCCAGTAGTCGTCCGTGGTCCAGCGGTCGAAGGGGTTCTTGTGACAGCGGGCGCAGGACATCCGCAGCCCGAGGAATGCCTGACCGATCGTCTCCATCCGGTCCTCGGGCGTCGTGTCGATGCGGTAGAAGTTCGCGGGGCCGTTCTGGTAGGTGGAGCCGCGCGCCAGGATGACCTGCTTCACGAACTGGTCGTAGGGCAGGTTCTCGCGTACAGCGTCGCGGACCCACTCCTCGAAGAGGGCGGCGCCGCGCTGCCCGCCGATGCCGTTACCCAGATTTCGAGGATGGATGCGCAGCAGGTCCCCGAGGCGCAGTGCGCGCAGGTCCACGAACTCCGGGGAGTCCAGCAGTTTGTCAATCAGCTTCGCGCGCTTGTCCGGCGACTTGTCCGCGACAAACGCTTCGACGTCCGCCGGCTCCGGCAGCCGGCCACACAGGTCGAGCGTGACGCGGCGGATGAACTCACGGTCCGTGGTCATCCGGCTGGGGACGACGTTCATCTTCTTAAGATTGGCGAGCACCAACTCGTCCACGAAGTTGCGCGTGGTGACCTTCGGATAGGGGCGCTTGTCGGCGCGCGGGAGCGTCAGGAACGACGCCTGCACCGCGCCAAGATAGCGCACGACCACGCCCGTTCCTCCCCAGCGCTTTCCGGTGACGACACCTGTGCCGTCCACCTCAGCCACCGCCGTGTCACTGACCTCGTAGTTGGCATCCTTCGTGACGTTGCGGGTGGTGCCGTCGCTGAAGCGGGCGAACACTTTGAGCGGTACCTGCGCGCCCACCTTCGGCAAGGTCACCGCCTCCGGAACGACGCTGAGCTTGACCAGGCGTGCATCCTTCTCGCTGTCGAAGGGCGCACCCGCCGCGATCCAGTCGCGCATCACGCGGTACTCGGGGGACTTCTCATCGAAGCGGGCGCCGCCGCCGTGCGGTACCTTGTTGGTCGCCTTCAGCAGCAGCAGGCTCTTCTCCGGCTCCTGGAAGTTGATCCGCCGCCCGCGGGCGGCGCGCACGATAGGCTCGTGGTCATCCTGGGGCGAAAGCGTAAGGAGCGACAGGGCGAAGCCGCCGCGTCCGCCGAACTTGCCGTGGCAGGCGGCCACAGAGCATCCCTGCTTGTCCAGGATGGGGGCGACATCGCGCAGGAACTGTGGGGCGTTCGCTGAGGGGGCGGGATTCGCGGTGACGGGGCGGAGTCCGCCCACAACCCCCATAACGAGGGCGATCAGGGTCATCGCCGCCGTGGCGACGGTGGCGGGTGGCGATGCGGCGCGGCGTGGCATCTCTTCCCTTTGCTTCCTTGCAGGCTCCGTCAAACGATTGTGCGGGCCGGCGCGCCCGAGGCACGCGGCCGCGCAACTAAAGCGCGTCAGTTCTGGATTGGTACCACAAGGGACGCTCGCCTGTCAACCGCGGGCGGCGCGGGCGTGCGATCCGGCGGTAAAAAAAACATCCCTTGGCGGGTAGACGTACAGAAACACCGAAAGTTCACCGGGGAGCCAGAATCTCCGCGACCGGGACGCGGCGGCCCTGCTCCGCGGACGCGTACACGGCCTTGACCACCGCGACGTCGTACAGGCCGACCTCCGCCGGGACCGGGGCGGCCGGTTGCCCCTCCAGGACCGCCCGCACGAAGGCAACGTGCTGGTTCAGGGGGTTGTCCCGGTGGCAGTGGGAGGAGGTGCCGCCGCTGCGGGGGAAGCGGATGGGCCGGCCCGGCTCATCCACCCGGATGACGCGCCCCGCGAACGGCCGGTTCAACTGTGCCTCGGCCGGGCCACCCTGGCCCTCGCCAAACAGCATCCGACCCTCAGACCCGAACACCTCGACCGTGTTCAGGTCCGCGTTCCACGCCGACTCAAAGACCCCCAGCGCCCCGGTCTTCTCGAACTCGCAGACGCACGCGGCCAGATCCTCGCCGCCGATGTTGGGGCACATCAGATTCTTGGAGTAGCCCATCACACTGGTAAAGGCATCATCCAGCACCCAGCATAAGAGGTTTATGTGATGGATGGAGAGCTGCATGAACGCCCCACCGCCCACCTTCTCCGCCGACCCGCGCCAGTTATCCGCCGTGGCCTGCGCCCGCAGACCGCCCCGGTGAGCGTAGCGCGCGCGGACGCTGGAGACGCGGCCGATGTAGCCGCCCTGGACGATCTCCCTCAGGTCCCAGACCAGAGGGTCCTCCAGGTCGCTCATGTACACGCCCGCGAGTCGCCCCGCCGCCTTCGCGGCCGCGACGATGGCCTGGCACTCGGCGACGGAGGGCGCCATGGGCTTCTGCAGCAGGACATGCTTGCCGGCGCCGAGAAGCGCGACCGCCTGCTCGGTGTGCAGATGGTTAGGAGTCGAGATATCGGCGATGTGGATGTCGTCCGCCAGGGCGTCGCGCCAGTCCGTGGACCATCGGCCCACCCCCAGAGACTCCGCCGCGTCCCGAGCCGTCTCCGGATTCACGTCGACCACCAGGCGGTACTCCGTGCCCGGAATGCCGACATACGAGTCCCGGTAGTGCTTTGCCATGCCCCCGGCCCCGATCAGAGCAATGCCCAGTGCTGTGTCGCCGACCAATGCCATCCACCTCGCGTTTCGTAAAGCGGTTTATGTGGCGTCACTGTAGCACGGCCAAGAATTTCGGGTCAAGCGGTTGACGCCGTATCCCCAGCGCGAGTATAGTACGATAAGTTTCGCACATGGAATCTGTTTCCAAAAACGGAAAATCGGCTGAAGAGGGGGGCGGGGTTCCGGCGGTGGAGCGGGCGCTCGACATCCTCGAACTTCTGGAGGAGAGCGAGGGACGGCCTACTCTTACGGAGATCGCCGAGCGTCTCGGTGTCCCCAAGGGGTCGGCCCACCGCCTGCTCTCGACGCTTACGGCGCGCGGCTATGTGACTGCTCGTAGCAACGGTACCCTGCGCGGCGGCTTCACGCTCGGCCCGCGCCTGCTGGCGCTGGCGGCGCGCTCGCACGGCCGTCTGGATCTGGCACAGGCGGCTCGCGGCCCCCTGGAGCGCCTCGCTGCCATCACGGGCGAGGGCTGCCAGCTTTCTGTGCGCGCAGGCGACCGGGCGCTCTGCCTGGTGCGCGTCCCCGCGCCCGCGCACCCGGAGGTCGCGCTCATGGGGGGCGTCGGCGCATCGTTCCCGCTGCACGCGGTCGCGGTCGGCAAGGCGCTGCTGGCCTTCGCGCCCGAGGCGGAGCGGGCTGCCTACCTGTCCGGTGGCACGCTAACCGCCTTTACGGAATACACTCTGGCGGAACCAGAGGCGCTGGCGCGGGAGCTGGCCGCCATTCGCGCGTCCGGTATCGCCCGGGATGAGCAGGAGTACAAGCGCGGTCTGCGCGCCCTTGCCGCCCCGGTCTTTGGGGCGGACAGGAAGATAGCCGCCGCCATCGCCGTCCCGCTTCTCGTCGGTGCCGACCCGGGGGACGACCGCATCGCCGCCGCCCTGCGCGCCGCCGCCGCCGACATCTCATCCGCCCTGGGCTTTCGAAAGGAGGATTGACTGCCAAGACGCCAATGAAGAGAAAGAATCTCTCTCCCTCTTTGCGTCCTCTGCGTCTTGGCGGTTAAAAACAAAATGATCATCGCCGACATCAGCCAGATGGAAGGGCGCGCGTACCCCGCGCGCCGGCGCACCCGGAACCTCGTAGGCGGTGCCTCACCCATTCAGTGCCAGAACTTCAGCATGGGCTACGTCGTGCTGGAGCCGAACGGCGGGCAGGTGCCCTGGCACAACCAGGAGCAGGAAGAGGTCTACTTCATCGTCTCCGGCGAGGGCGAAATGTGCCTGGGCGAGGAGCGGCAGGCGGTGAAGGCGGGCCAGTGCGCCTACATCCCCCCAACCGTTTTCCACCAGCTCACCAACACCGGCAGCGAGCCGATGGTCATGATCTACTGCTACGGCCCGGCGGGCGACGTCGCCCACTGGCGGCAGGAGCTGGAAGGCACGCTCCCGAAGGCCGGCGTCGAAGCCCCGCCGCTGCCCGAGGGCGCGTGGCCCCAGTGCACCGACAAACCGAAGGCTTAAACATTAGGATATTGAGTTTGCATCCGGAGGACAGATGAAAACGCATAAGATCGGCGTCATTATGAACGGCGTGACGGGGCGCATGGGGACCAACCAGCACCTCATGCGCTCTATCGCTGCCATCGTCAAAGAGGGCGGGGTCAAGATCAGCGACGGCGAGGCGATTCTGCCCGTGCCGGTGCTGGTGGGGCGGAACGAGGCCAAACTCGCCAAACTCGCCGAGCAGTCTGGCATTGGCGCGGCCTACACCACCGATCTTGACGCCGCTCTTGCGGACCCGGCGAACCAGGTCTACTTCGACGCCCAGCTCACGCAGTTGCGCGCCCCGGCGGTGCGGAAGGCCATCGAGGCAGGCAAGCACATCTACTGCGAGAAGCCCAGCGGCACCACCACTGAGGAGGCGTACGAGCTTTACAAGCTGGCGAAGGAGAAGGGCGTCAAGCAGGGCGTGGTGCAGGACAAGCTGTTCCTGCCGGGCCTGCTCAAGCTGAAGAACCTCATCGACACGGGCTTCTTCGGGGAGATTCTGAGCGTGCGCGGCGAGTTCGGCTACTGGGTCTTCACCGGGCACGACGCCATTCCCGTGCAGCGCCCCTCCTGGAACTACCGTAAGGAGGACGGCGGCGGCATCATCATCGACATGCTCTGCCACTGGCGCTACGTCCTCGACAACCTGTTCGGCGAGGTGAAGTCCGTTTCGTGCTTGGGCGCGACCCACATCAAGGAGAGGATTGACGAGCAGGGCAAGCCCTACGTCTGCACCGCCGACGACGCCGCGTACGCGACCTTCGAGTTGGAGGGCGGTGTCATCGCGCACTTCAACTCGTCCTGGACCGTCCGCGTCCGCCGCGACGATCTGCTGACGCTCCAGGTAGACGGCACAAAGGGCAGCGCGGTTGCCGGCCTGCGCGGGTGCGTCATCCAGCCCTACGGCGCGACCCCACGTCCCGTCTGGAACCCGGACGTGGACCAGACGATCCGGTTCTACGACAACTGGATGGACGTCCCGACGAACCAGGTCTTCGACAACGGCTTCAAGATCCAGTGGGAGATGTTCCTGCGCCACGTCGTGCTGGACACGCCCTGGAAGTACGACCTGCGCGAGGGCGCGAAGGGCGTCCAACTCGCCGAGGCGGGCCTCTCCTCTTGGGAGAAGCGCTGCTGGGTCGACCTGGAAGCGCTGCCAGTATAAGAAGATTTATTGAGGAGGTAGAGCCTTTTACATCGAATCACAATAACGTGAAATCTCAAACGCATCAGGATGTCAGGGCATCTATGCCTATGGCAGGAGGCGGGCAGCCCGTGAGTCATCGTGTGGGTGTTGTTATGCCGCTGGGGGAGCAACGGGGCGGCGGAGAGTTGATGTTGCTGCATCTGTTGCAGCAGGGTATGGGCCAGGGGATAGATTGGACGGTTGTCTTTCTCCGAGAAGGCCCAATGGTGGCTCAAGCGCGTGAACTCGGTGCGCGTGTTCATGTAATCAACGCGGGCAGAATGCGTGAAGTTCACCGCGTAGTGGGAACCGCTCGGCAACTGGCACGCCTTGCGCGTCAGGAAAGCTGGTCACTGATTCTGGGATGGATGGGCACGGGGCAACTCTACGGGGGCCTGGCATCCCTGTTCAGTAAGGTACCTGCAATGTGGTACCAACTTGCCGTTCCTGCCGATGGGAACTGGATCGACCGACTGGCTGTGCGGTTGCCCGCCCAGCGGATTCTCACTCTTTCCAGTGCTGGGCTGGCGGCTCAGAAAAAACTTGCTCCCAACACGGAGGTGCGCTTAATCTACCCGGGCGTGGAACTGGAGCGTTTTAATCCTGCGTGTCTGCCCCCTCCTGCTGAGATGCGAAGGCGTGTCGGTCTTCCCGAAGATGTACCGGTGGTAGGGATCGTAGGAAGGCTTCAGCGTTGGAAAGGGTTCCACACCTTTGTCAATGCATTCCCGAACTTGCTGAAGAGTTTTCCCAATGCAATCGGAGTGATTGTGGGGGGGCAACATGAGTTCGAGCCAGAGTATGAAACTTATGTTGATGATCTCATCGCTCGGCAGGGGCTAGAAAACAGTATACGTCGTGTTGGCTTGCAAAAAAATGTCCAGGAGTGGATGCAAGCAATGGATGTGGTGGTGCATGCCAGTGAAGCCGAGCCATTCGGGATCGTTATCATAGAGGCCATGGCCCTTGGTAAGCCAGTGGTTGCAACAGATGTCGGAGGACCCGCCGAGATAATCACTCCTGGAAAGAATGGTTTACTGACCCGCTTTGAAGATGCCGAGCAGCTATCTAAGGCAATAATTCAATACCTGTCCGATCCCGTGTTTGCCCAGCAAGTGGGCGACGCTGCGAGAACTCGGGCACAAGATTTTTCAACCTCGCATTATGCTCACCAGGTGATCGCTGCCTGTCGCGAAGTGATCGAAGGAAAGAACTGATGCTATCCGTGTGCACTTCGGCCTGTTCGGACCTTTAGTGGGCGAGTTGCTTGGCTTGGGGGCAGCGATGGAGGGCCTGTAGAGGTCGATGGGAGTCCCGGAAGCCGGGACTCCCGTCTGCGGTGAAACTCTGCTGAGGAGGTACCCCATGTCCAAAGATGCCGCGCGTGAAGAAGCCGTCCGCCTCCTCACTGATGCAGGCGTTTCGCTGAACTGGCCGGAGGAGTACGCCCTGCCCGTCAGCCGCGTCGAGATCACCCGGCGCCTGCTCGGACTCTGCAGGGAGTCCGGGGCGGACTTCGCCTCCTGGCATACGCCGCTGACGTCCGCCCTGGACGATGGCGAAGGCGAAGACGTAGGCGTGCTAATGGAGGTTGAGGACGCCTTTGGGATGACGCTCTCAGAGTCGGATTGGGCGGAGGCGAACGCCCAGACCTTCGGGGACATGGTGCTGTTTATGGAGGAGCGGCTTCGCCGCCGCTGGCATAGCCGGTTGGCGAACGTGCCCGGCGGATGCGAGTCGCAGGCAGTCTTCTACGCCCTGAGGCGCGCTCTCGGGGACGGAGGTTCGCGGCGAACGCGCCCGTCCGATCCGTTGCCGCCCGCAACGGCAAGCACCCTGGACGCGCTGAACGACGCCGTCAAGCAGCAGTACGGCGTGGCGCTTCCGGAGGAGTACCGCCTGTTCGGGCGTCTGCCCGTGTGGCAGATGTGGTTTGCCCTCTGGCTGACGCTGTCTATTGTCCTCGTTCTTAGCTTCTCGTGCGGGGAAATGTGGGCGGCCTCGATAATCCTTGCGTACGTGCTGCTTTACCCCGTCTTTGGTCTCGCACGACCCGTCTGGCCGCGACAGTTCCACACCCTCGGCGACGTGGCATGCTACGTCGTCGCCGAACATGCCAAGAATCAGGAGCGAATGCGCCTCGCGCTGCGGACCGCAGGAACGGCTCCTTCCTCATAAGTATTAGAAACGCTGGAGATTTGACATGCCTACGACAACGACGCTTGACCGGGAGACGACCCGGCGGACACTGCAGCACGCCTTCGACTTCGCGCAGGCGCAGGTGAGGGCGCTCCTCGAAAAGTACCCCGCCGACTACTACCCCATGTACACCGTGAAGGGGAAGTTCGGCGAGGACAGGAAGCGCTGGACCCACTGGTGTGACGGCTTCTACCCCGGCATGATGTTCGTCTTCGCGGAGGCGACGGGGGACGCGTTCTGGCTGGACAAGGCCGTGCAGTACGCCACGCCACTGGAGCCGCGCCAGTACGACCGGGCGGTGCATGACCTCGGGTTCCTCTTCTTCTCCACCCATCTGCGCTGGAAGGGGCTCGGCGGCCCGGCCGATCGGATCGACCCGCTGCTCATCCAGGCGGGCAAGACGATGGCGATGCGCTTCATGGAGAAGGGGCAATATCTGCGCTCGTTTGTGGAGCCCGCCTCGCTGTTCATCGACATCATGATGAACGTCGGCACGATCTTCCACGCAGGGTTGGCGACGGGGGACGAACACCTGCTCGACATCGCGCACCGGCACTGCCTGACCTCGCGGCGGGTCCTGGTGCGCGGCGACGGCTCCACAGCGCACGAGGCGCTGTTCGACCTGGAGACCGGGGAGTGCCTGCGCCAGTCCACGCACCAGGGCTACCGCGGCGACTCGTGCTGGAGCCGCGGCCTCGCCTGGTCGCTCTACGGCTACGCCCGCTCGTACGCGCAGACGGGCCGCGCAGAGTACCTGGAGACGGCGCAGGCGAACGCGGACTTCTACCTGGAGAACACCCCCGCGAGCGGCGTGACCCCGTGGGACTACGACGCGCCGCAGGACGGCCCGCTGGCGAAGTCGCAGGTGGACACGTCGGCGGCGGCCATCGCGGCATCGGGGCTCTTTGAACTGGCTGCGCGCACGCCGGACCGGACCAAGGCGCGGGCGTACCGTGACTTCGCCCTGACGTCTCTGACATCCCTGGCGACGGAGTACCTGGGGGAGAAGACACCCGGGTTCGAGGGCATTCTGAACGGCGGCGTGTACCACATCCACAAGAACCTGGGCGTCCACGAGGCGGTGCTCTTCGGTGAGTACTTCTTTGTGGAGGCGCTGCGCAAGGCTCTGGTGCTGCTGGAGACTGCGCCCGCTGCGCCTGTAAAGGACACCACGCCCTACCCGGAGGACTCGCTGCCCGCCGAGGCTCGCATCTGGCAGGACGGCCCGACCGAAGAGGACATGACCTCGCCGGCGGATGGAGCGAGCAAATGAGCGAGAGGAACAATATGGTCCTTGCCCCTATCGCTCTCGTCACCGGGGCGTCGCGCGGCATCGGGCGCGGTATCGCTGTGGAGTTGGGACGGCTCGGCTACACCGTGGTGGTGAACTACGCGGGCAATGCCACGGCGGCGGACGAGTGCCTGGCGCTGGTGCGGGCCGCGGGCGGCGACGGCATCACCTGTCAGGGGGATATCTCCGTCGCCGCGGACCGTGAACACCTGGTGGACACGACGCTCCAGACGTACGGGCGCATCGACCTTCTGGTGAACAACGCCGGGGTCGCGCCGAACGTCCGCGCAGACATCCTGGAGGCCGGCGAAGAGTCGTTCGACCGGCTCATCAACATCAATCTGAAGGGGCCGTATTTCCTGACGCAGCGCGTGGCCAAGGAGATGATCGCGCAGGTAGAGGGGGCGGCGGCAGCGGGGGGGACGCTCCCCCCGCCCCGGATTGTTTCCGTTACGTCCGTCTCGGCGTACACGGCGTCGGTTAACCGCGGGGACTACTGCATCTCCAAGGCGGGCCTCGGGATGATGACCGCGCTCTGGGCGGCGCGGCTGGCCGAGTACGGGATCGGGGTGTACGAGATTCGACCCGGTGTGATTGCGACCGACATGACGGGCGGTGTGAAGGAGAAGTATGACGCTCTGATCGCCCAGGGCGCGTGGCCCATCCGTCGTTGGGGAACGCCCGAGGATGTGGGGCGGGCGGTCGCCGCCATCGCCCGCGGTGACTTCCCGTTCTCCACTGGCGAGGTCTTCAACGTAGACGGGGGCTTCCACCTGCGCATCTTGTAAGAGCAGCCTGCGCAGGCTGACGGCGGCGCCCCGCGTGCAGGAAGGAGGAGAACACCATGTTCAGCAATCGTCCGGCATCCGCAGGGGCTCCTTCGGGGAGCGTGCGCATCGGGAGGACGGTGGCGTGGGGGTGCGGCGCGCTGCTCGTCCTGGGGATCGGCTGGGCCGCCGCCGACCGCCTCCTGCCGCTCCGGGTGTCGCCGCCGCCCGCCCAAACTCTTCCGTCGCCGAACGGTTTCGCCCGAACGCTGGAGGCGACGAAACGTCTCCAGCGTGAGGAGGCCGTGAAGGCCGCCTTCGCCAGTGCGCCGAAACGGCGTCTGTCTACTCGGGAGAAGGAGGAACTGGTGGGTGCGAACGCGGGGGCGCTTGCGGCGCTGCGCTCCGGCTTCGACCTGCCGTACCAGGAATCGCGCCCGAAGCCGTCCCTGAGCACCGTTTTCCCGCACTATGCGAAGATGCGCACGCTCGGCCGCCTTCTGCTCCTGGAAGGGCAGGTACATCAGGAACACGGGCGGTACACCGACGCGCTGAACAGCCACCTGGACGCCGTCTACATGGGGCAGCGAACTCCACGCGGCACCGCGCTCGTCGGCGGGTTGGTAGGCTATTCCCTCGAATCCATGGGACGGCGCCCCGTCTTCTCCTTCGTGGATCGCCTGGACCCGGCTGCGGCGCGGGCGGGAGTCCGGCGGTTGGAGGCGATGGAATCGCTTCGGGTTCCCCTCTCGGAGACGCTGACCGAAGAGAAGTACGTCATGCAGGGCGTGCTCCTGGAGATGTTCGAGGAGCCGGATAAGGTCCTGCGCGAGATCAGTTCGCAGGAGCCTGCTGCGGGAGACGCGGACCCTAAGGGCAGAGCGGGGGGCTGCGCTTGATGACGTTCGCTTTGGGCAAGCGGCGCATTATGAACAACCTGAACCGCTATATGGATCAGACCATCGCCTGGTCCCGGGAGCCGTTTCCGAAACACCGGGGGGACCCGTCGGTTCCGAATGACGTCTTTTCGGCCCTTCTTGCCCCGGTGACCCTCGGAGCCCGCCTGAAAGTCGCAGTGAACGAGGCGGACAACCATCTGCTCCTGACCACGCTCGCGCTCCGGGCGTATCGGGTGGAGCGGGGCAGTTATCCGCAGACGCTCGAAGAACTGAGAGAGCAGGGTTACCTGAAGACGCTGCCAGCGGACCCCTTCTCCGCGCCGGGCCGTGAACTCCTGTGCTACCGACGCGACGGCACCCGGTACGTCCTCTACAGCGTAGGGCCGGACGGGAAGGACGACAAGGGACGCGCCATTGAGCAGAAAGGCGAGGATGGACGGGTGAGCTACGCCGTTCGCCCGGAGAGCACAGGGGATATCGTCGCGGGCGTCAGCCAGTAAGCCGGGAAACTGAGCGCAAGAAAAAAAAGCCCCTGCACCATCCGGTGCAGGGGCTTTTCGCTTGCTTACAGCAACCGAAGGGCTGTTGGGCTTAGTTCAGGTGGAACGTACCCGAGTAGCCGTTCATGTTGCCGCCCGGCTGCGGCTCGATCGGGGCAACGGTCGACGCGGTGGTCGAGACGTTGGCGCGGGCCGGGAAGTAGATGGTCTTGGTCTTACCGGTGGTGGCCAGGCTGTTGTCGTACACAACCTTGAACCACTTCACATGGCCGTCGGCGAACGCGAAGTTGCCGCCCTCGCTGTGGCGGGTGACATCCTCGAACTTGGCCTGGTCGCGCAGCGCGGTGGTGGTGAAGTTGCCGGGGATCGCCGCCGCCGACGGGGCGCCGACCGCGTGGCCCACGTTCAGGGTCACCAGACCGCCGGTGCCGGCGGTCAGACCGGTGACGGTGCCGTTGGTGGCCGGAAGGCCGGTGGCCGCGGACACCGGGTTGCTACCGGACGAGTCGCAGGTCAGGACCGTGTTGGCGACGCCCGCCAGAGCGGCCTGCGAGCGAGTGGCCAGCAGGTCGTTCATCATGTAGTCGCAGTTCGCGTTGCCGCGGGGACCGGACGGGTCGTTGAACAGGTCACGGCTCTTGACGTACGGGCCGATGAGGGAGGGGACGACCACGCCGTTGGCGTCGGTGTACTCAACACCCCAGTGCTGGCCACGGACCTGGCCGCCGAAGGTGCCCGCACCCATGATCGGGGGAAACTTCTCGTCGTAGTCCTGGATGTACTGCAGGAACGCGAGGGCGATCTGCTTCTGGTTGGAAGCACCGGACGCCTGGCGGGCCTTGGCGCGGGCCTTGGCGAAGACCGGGAACAGGATCGCAGCCAGGATCGCGATGATGGCGATGACGACGAGCAGCTCGATCAGCGTAAAGCCGCGTCGCGTGGTGGTGGAGCTCATGAAGCTCTCCTCCTTAGGGAAGTGAAACGGATGATGAATGATGGATAATCGAGGGGAGTGGTAGGCCACGCCGCCTCGGTCGTATTGTAACACGACTTCTTTTTCTGCGAAAGGTCAAAACCTCGTTATTTTCGCGAGGGGTATAATGTGTACCGCTTTTTTGACAGTGTCCAAACAGGAGATGCAGAGACGCACACCGCAAAAACTGGGGAAAACACGGGGCTGTCGAGCCGGCCGGCATGAGTCCTGAAGAGTACGCGCGGATGTACGCGCTGGAGGACCATCACTGGTGGTTCGCCGCACGACGAACTCTCCTGATGAACGCCCTGGGCCGCTGGCTGCCGGGGGTGCCGGGAGACCCGGCGCGGCCACGTCGCCTCCTGGATGTGGGGTGCGGCACGGGCGCGACCCTGACGCACCTGGCCCGGTTCGGAGACGTAGTGGGCGTGGATGTGGAACCCCGCGCGCTCGCCTTCTGCCGGGAGCGCGGAGTGCGCGGGGAACTCGCCCTGGCCACCGCCGAAGCGCTCCCCTTTCCGGACGGAGCCTTCGACGCGGCGGTTGCGCTGGATGTCCTGGAGCACCTGCGGGACGATGCGGCGGCGGTGCGTGAGATCGCGCGCGTGCTGAAGCCGGGCGGATTGCTCTTCGCCTCGGTCCCGGCGTACCCATCGCTCTGGAGCCGGCACGATGTCGCGCTCATGCACCGCCGTCGCTACACACGCGCCACGCTGTATCCTCTGGTGACCGGTGCGGGCTTTACTCTGGAGTACGCCACGCACACCGTGGCGGCGCTGCTGCCACCCATCTGGCTGCTGCGTCGCGCCCAGCGCCTGTTGCCGCACCATGGCCCGCCCCGCGCCGACGTATTTCCGGCGCCGGCCCTCTTGAACGCTCTCCTGCGCGCCGTGCTGGAGGGGGAAGGGCGTCTCGCCCTGCGCGTCCGTTTCCCCTTCGGACTTTCCCTCTTCGTGGTCGCACGCCGCGCCGTGCCCGAGGCGATGCCGCCCGCCCGGTGAATCTGCGAGAACCTGTCTGGGACAGAAAGTGGCATACTTCCTGCCACCATCCCTACAGACTAAAGGTAACCTCATGAGCATTCGCCTACGCTTTATTCTCCTGTACGCCGGAGCATTTCTGCTCTTTTGCGTCTGGCTCACCGCGTACTATCTCAACGGGCGCGGCGGCGGCGACATGGGCCGCGTCTCACAATCCGGTGTCTTTCTGGCCGCGGCGGCCCTGGCGTCGGTGCTCATGGTGCTTTTCCTGGTGCGCGAGATAGCGCGTCTGGCTCGGGAGTGCGCGCACCAGAAGTCAGACCTGGAGCAGGCCCGGCAGCGTGCCGCCCTGCACCGGGAGCAGACGGCGCTGGGCATGATCGAGTGGGACGCATCCCGCCGTATAACCGCCTGGAACGCCGCCGCTGAGGCCATCTTCGGCTTCTCCGAGGGGGAGGTGCTGGGGCGCGATCTGCTGGACCTCGTGGTGCCCGACGGGGATCTGGATAGGGCCGGGTGTCGGAGTGCCGAACCCGCGGCGAACGGGATTTGCTGCGTCGTGAACGAGAATCGAACCCGCGACGGCCGTACCATCCTGTGCGAGTGGTACTACACGCCGGTGGCGGGGGAGGGTGGGGGAGAGAGCAGGACCGTGGCGCTGGTGCGAGACGTCACGGAGCAGAAGCGCGTGGAGAACCAGCTTCTGCGCCAGAAGTCATTCCTGCGAAATGTTATCGACACCGATCCCAATCTGGTCTTCGTGAAAGACGAGGCCGGCGTCTTTACGCTGGCGAACCGCGCCCTGGCCGAGGCGTACGGCACCACCGTCGAGGACGTGGAGGGCAAGACCGACGCCGACTTCCATTCGGACCCGGAGGCCGTCCAGGCGTTCCGCGAAGCCGACCTTCAGACCCTTGCGTCGCGCGAGGAGACGTTCGTCCTCCAGGAGCCGCTCGTCGGGGCGGATGGCACGGTCCGGTGGCTGCAGACGGTCAAGCGCCCCATCCTCTCGCCGAACGGCGACGGCTACCAGGTTCTCGGCATCGCGGTGGACATAACGGCGCGGCGGCAGGCGGAAGAGCAGCTCCGGCACCTGATGAATAGCGCGCGGTGCCTCCTCTGGAGCGCGGAGGTCTGCATCCCCGAACTTGCGGACGTGCCGCCTGCCGAGGGCGCTAACCTGGTGTGGAAGTTCCTCTTCTACGATGACTCCGCGGCGCAGCGGTTCCTTCCCCTTGAGGTTCCGCCCGGTAAGACCTACGCCGATGCCGCCTACGACAGCCGGCATCCCGGCGACCGAGAGCGCACCGACCGCTTCAGCGACGAGAAGATTCGCGCCGGGGAGAACTACTCCCAGGAGTTCCGGGTGCAGGACCAGAGCGGGAAGTGGCGGTGGCTGCGCGAGGATGTCCATGTCGTCGCGCTGGGGCCGGGGCGGTGGCAGGCGGTCGGCGCGGCCATGGAGATCACGGAGCAGAAGCAGTCGGAGGAGCAGCGCCGGCATCTGATGAACGGCGCGCGGTGCCTCCTCTGGAGCGCGGAGACGACGCTCACGGACGGAACCGGCGAGGGCAGGCTGTCCTGGCGCTTCGTACACTTCGACGAGGAGGCGGCGCAGCGCTTCCTGCCGCTGCGAATCCTGCCTGGCAGAACGTACACCGACAGTCTGGCGTGGAACGGTATTCCCGAAGAGCGGGAGAAGATGAACGAGCACGCCACCGCTATGATCCTGGCCGGTAAGGACTACACCCAGGAGTACCGGGCCTGGGGGGCGGACGGCCAGTGGCACTGGCTGCGTGAGGACGTACGCGTGTCCGAAATCACGCCGGGGTGCTGGCGTCTCGCCGCGGTTGTGACGGACGTCACAGATTTGAAGGTGGCGCAGAACAAGGCCGAAGAGGCGCAGGCAGCGGCGGAGGCGGCAGCGCGGCTGAAGTCGGAGTTCCTGGCGAACATGAGCCATGAGATCCGCACCCCCATGAACGGCGTCATCGGAATGACCGGGCTGCTGCTTGACACCGACCTGACCGAGGAGCAGCGTGACTACGCCGAAACGGTACGGAAGAGCGCGGACTCTCTGCTGACGGTCATCAACGATATCCTCGACTTCTCCAAGCTGGAGGCGGGGAAGCTGACGATCGAGGTCGAGGACTTCAACCTGCGGCTCCTGATCGAGGAGGTGCTTACCCTGCTGGCGCCGCGCGCCCACGAGAAGGGGCTCGAAGCGCTCCTGATGATGATCTCCCCCGACTTCCCCGAACTCGTCCGAGGGGACGCGGGGCGGCTGCGCCAGATCCTGACAAACCTGGTGGGCAATGCCATCAAGTTTACGGAGCAGGGGGAGGTAACCGTCGAGTGCGAGCTTCTGGAGGCCGGGCCGGAGCTGCTGCGCGTTTGGATAGAGGTGCGCGACACGGGTATCGGCATCTCGGAGGAGGGGCAGGCGTGCCTGTTCCAGAGCTTCTCTCAGGTGGATGGGTCCAGTACAAGGAAGTACGGAGGCACCGGGCTCGGCCTCGCCATCTGTAAGCAGTTGGTGGAGCTGATGGGCGGGCACATCGGCGTTAACAGCCAGCTCGGGGAGGGCAGCACCTTCTGGTTCGACCTGGTTCTGGAGCGTCAGGCGCAGCCGGTCACAGTCGGTCCGCAGAGCGATTCCGATAAGGACGGGCAGCCGAACGGGGTTTGCGCTATTGATCTCCGCACCGCACCGTTCCGCAAATCGCCGGCGCTGCCGGCGTTCCTCCAGGGGCTGCGGGTGCTGGTGGTGGACGATAACGCGACCAATCGCCTGATCCTGAGGCAGCAGCTCAGAGCCTGGGGGTGCCAGCCCGAGGAGGTCGCCTCCGGCGAGGAGGCGCTTGCCGCCCTGCGCCGCACTCTGCCTGACCCGGCGGCGTCCGAGGAGGCAGGACCTGGATTTGACCTGGTTCTGATGGATATGCAGATGCCCAAAATGGACGGCGAAGCGACGGCACGCGGTATCCGCTCCCTCGACCGTCTGGCGGACCTGCCTCTCATCCTGCTGACATCCGGGGCGGCTGCACCCACCCAGGAGGAGGCGCGAGAGATGGGCTTTGTGGGCGTTCTGCCAAAGCCCGTGCGCCAGGACCATCTCGCAGAGCTCATTACGACGGTGATGGCGGAGGCGCGCACTCCTGACGGCGCGAACGCCCCGGCGCTCTCCGTATCGGATGCCCCGGTGACCGACGTGACTTCGCCCGCCGGGGGAGACGCGCGCCCATACATCCTGCTGGCGGAAGACAACCTGGTGAACCAGAAGCTGACAAAGCGGCTGCTGGAGAAGTGGGGCTATGCCGTGGATGTGGCCGCCAACGGCGTCGAAGCCATCGCTCTGCTGGAAGCAGCGGACGCCGGGGGAGGCGGGTATGCAGCGGTGTTGATGGATGTGCAGATGCCGGAGATGGACGGATTGGAGGCGACGGCGGCGCTGCGGGCGCGGGAAGCGCGCACAGGCGGCCGGCGCCTGCCGGTGATTGCGATGACGGCGCACGCACTGGAAGGGGATCGGGAGAGGTGTCTGGCCGCCGGCATGGACGACTACATCAGCAAGCCCATCGCGGCTCAGAACCTGCGCGAGATGCTGGAGCACTGGCGCACAGCCGGCGAAGAGGGTACACCGGCGCGGCTTCTGGCCGCGTAGGAGGCAGGGTGCGCGCTCTTACGCGGCCGCAGATACTTCCAGGAGCCGGGGCAGCACCTCCTCCGCCCGACCGATGATTTCTTGCTCGAATGCCGGGTTGGGCGGGTCCATCGGCTCAACGTTCACCGCTATTGTCCGTGCGGAAAACTGAGCGGCGACCTCCGCGAAACCCGCCGCCGGGTAGACCACGCCGCTCGTCCCCACCGCCAGGAACAGGTCACAGTGGCAGACCTGAAGCGCCGCAGACTCCAGAGTGCGAGCCGGCAGATTCTCGCCGAACAGCACCACATCCGGGCGCAGCGCGGAGCCGCACTCCGGACACTCCGGCACTCCCTCATACGATGCCTCGTCCGCGAACGGGACGAGGCGGCACTTCGGATTCGTGCAGCGCGTCCGCAGGCCCGAACCGTGCAATTCGATCACCGGATAGCTCCCCGCCCTCTGGTGCAGTTCGTCAATGTTCTGGGTGACGATGATCAGGCGGTCCGGCTCCGCTGGCGTATTCAGACGGCGCTGCGCCTCCGCCAGCGCCCCATGGGCGGGGTTTGGTCCCACCGAGCGTATGGCGGCGCGCCGCCCGGAGTACAGGCGCCACAGATCCGGCAGGGTGTCTGGCAGGTTTCGGGCGTCCACCAGGCGAGCGATCTGCGCGTCGTCCCACAGGCCGCCCGGACCGCGGTAGGTGGGCAGTCCGGAGGCCACGGAGACGCCCGCTCCGGTCAGGGCCACGATGCGCCGGTACGTTTCGATCCGCAGCGGCTCCGCAGCATTTCCGTCGATGATAAGGGGCACGGCGGCAGGTTCCTCCTTCTCGATTGTATCGACGAGGGGGACGGGTATGAAAAGGTCGGAGTGCCAAACCCATGGAAACGACCTTACACCAGCCGGACACCCGGCTGCGCACCGGAAGAGATAACCGTCCGCCGGACACCGCGCGGGCGTGGCTATTGCTGCTGCTCGTCCCCGCCATGATCGCCGTGAACGCTCTGGCGAACCTCCTGCCGTTCAACGGTGTCACCACGGGCGAGGTGTCCGCCCGGTATCCGACGCTCCTCACGGCTGCATCCTGGGCGTTCAACATCTGGACCCTGATCTACATCGGCCTGATGGTTCTGGCGGTGTATCAGGTGACACCTGTGGGGCAGCGTAACGACAACCTGCGCGCCATCCGCGCTCCCCTGATCGCCAACACCATACTGAACGCGACCTGGCTGTGGCTTTTTCATCACTTCCGGTTCGCGGAGTCGGTGGTGGTGATCGTCCTGATGCTCGGTACCCTGGTGCTGGCCTACGACCGACTGGACCGCCGCGCCCCGGAGAGTAGCTCCGAGAAGTGGAACGTCCGCGCGCCTCTGAGCATCTACCTGGGCTGGGTGACGGTGGCAACCGCGGTCAATATGGCCTGGGCGCTAGCGGGACTGAGCGCCTTCGAGGCGGGACCGGCGGCGCTTATCTGGGCATCGGTCGCGGTGGCGGCCACGGGCATCGTTGGGGTGATCCTGTGCTGGCGGCAGGGCGACATGCCGCTTGGACTGACCTTCCTGTGGGCGCTGGCGGGCATCGCCGTGGGCCAGAGTGAGCAACCCTTTGTCTTTGGTGTCACCCTGCTGGCTTTTGGAGCGGTAATGGCGGCCCTGATCGCGGGCCGGTGGCGGGGGGCGGAGCGCCGCCCCCATCAGAAGCGGCCCCCGAACCCCCTGGCTCCGCCTCGCACGGTCTGAGGCGCTTATTCGGTAACCGCGGCGCCGCCCCGGGAGGAAGGACCTTCTTCCCGGGGCGTTCGCGTGCCTTCGCCTCCGTCGCCGCCGCGGGAGAACATCTGGCGTATCACTTCGTCCGCCTCCACCTCGTCAATCGTCAGGTCCGCCACGGGCAGGGCGGCAAGCATCTGTGCCGCTCGGCGGGCGCTCTCCGCCCGCGGCACCCGGAGAGTCGCCTGGGTCTCGCCCTGCATCTCCACCGTGGCACCGAAGGGCGCTAGCTCCGCGGCGCTTACGGGGCGCTCAAAGGTGAGGCGCACCAGCTTTTCCTCGGAATAGCGCGCGATGAGGTCCGCGAGCGGTCCGTCGAAGACCTTGGTCCCGTGGTCGATGATGATGACCCGCTCGCACAACTCCTTCACGTCCTGCATGTAGTGGCTGGTCAGGAGTATCGTGGAGCGGTGGCGCTCCTGATAGGTCCGCAGGAATTCACGGATGCGCACCTGCGAGATGACGTCCAGGCCAATGGTGGGCTCGTCCAGAAAGATCACGCGCGGGGTGTGCAGGAGCGCGGCCACCAGTTCGCACTTCATCCGCTCGCCCAGCGAGAGCTTGCGCACCTGAGTGTCCAGAAAAGGCGCAATCTCCAGCATCTCCGAAAGCTCGCCCAGACGCTCGCGGTACGCATCGTCCGGTATCTCGTAGATCTCCTTGAGCAACAGGAAGGACTCCCGGGCGGGCAGGTCCCACCAGAGTTGCTGCTTCTGGCCCATCACCAGGGCAATCTGCCGCAGGAACGCGGCGCGGCGGTCGAAGGGAGTGAAGCCCAGCACGGAGAGGTCGCCGGAGGTGGGATAGAGGATGCCCGAGAGCATCTTAAGAGTGGTCGTCTTGCCCGCGCCGTTCGGCCCCAGGAAGCCAACCATCTCGCCCTCGCCGATGTCGAGATCGACTCCGCGCACCGCCTCCTTCTCGATGTAGCGGCGCGACCACAGCCCCCGGATGCTGCCCCAGAGCCCGGGCTCCTTCTGTACCGACCGGAACACCTTCCGCAGGTTGCGGGTCTGGATGGCCACGGCCGCTACCCCGCGCCCCGTGGGGCGGCGGCTTCGACGGGGGTGAGCGCGGGGAGCGCGGCGCGCAGGGCGTCGGGCGTCATCGAAACGAGGAAGCCGCGCTTGCCGCCATTCACGAAGAGGCGGGGCAGGTCAAAGATGGTGCGCTCGGCGTAGACCGGGAGCGGTGCGCGGGTCCCAAACGGACTGGTGCCGCCGAAGAGGTAGCCGGTGTGCTTCTGTGCCGTAGCCGGGTCGCAGAGTGCGACCGACTTCGCGCCGACGGCCTTCGCCAGCAGGCCCGGCCCCACCTCACGGTCACCGTGCATCAGAATCAGGAGCGGCTTCTTCTCATCGGTCACGAACACGATGGTTTTGAGGACCTGATGTTCGTCCACTCCCAGCTCTCGGGATGCCCGCTCCGTGCCACCGTGCTCCTCGTAGTCGTACAGGTGCTGCTCAAAGGCGACCCCCGCCGCCCGCAGGGCGCGAACGGCGGGCGTGACAGGGTATTTCGGCGCTGCCATCGCCCGTATTGTACCGGATAACGGGGGGCGTGGGGTTGGCCGCCGTCGATTGGCCGCCGTGGACTGAAGTCCCGGCTACTGGTTAAGAAGTCGGCCTTCGCCGACTCCGTCGATCGAGATGCGGCTACGGATTTCTCGTAGCCGCCCCTCGCTTCATGCAGCCCGCGGAGGCGGGCTTCTTAACCGGTAGCCGGGACTTCAGTCCACGGCACCACGCCACCATTACCCCAACTGCCGCAGGCGCTCCTCCAGCTTGGCGCGCTTATCGGTCAGCTCGGCGGCCTGTGCGCGTGCCTTTTCCACCACGGCGGGCGGGGCGGACGCGACGAACTGCGGGTTCTCCAGGCGACCGGACAGGCCCGCCAGGTCCTTGTCGATCTTCGCGATGTCTTTCCCGATGCGCGCCTTCTCCTGGGCGATCTCCTCGGCGGACGCCTGCGGGCGCGGCACGCGTACGTCCCCATAGCGGGTGGGGGACAGGAAGGCGTCCTCCGGCCCCGCGCCGAACGTGAGCGGCTGCGCGCGGGCGAGGAAGGCGATGATCTCCGCATTCGCCGCCGCCGTGGCGCCCGCCGCCTCGTCAGCGGCCGCGAAGAACGCCTCACCGGAGCCCTTGAGGTTGTTTTCGGCGCGTAGCGTCCGGATGGCGCGGGTTACCTCTTGCACCACTGCCCAGTCCGCCTCCGCCTGCGGGTCGCGCGGGGCGATGCCCGCGGTCGGGTAGGCGGCGAACATCAGGAAGTCCACGCCCGCCCGCTCCTTCGCCCCCGGCAGGTTCTGCCAGATGGCTTCGGTGAGGTAGGGCATGATCGGGTGCAGAAGGCGCAGGGTGCGCTCCAGCGTGAACCACAGGACATGGCGCACGTCCTGATTGCCCTCACCCCCCCTGCCCCCTTCTCCCGCAGCGCCGGGAGAGGGGGCGG
The DNA here is from genome assembly GCA_937902745.1 of uncultured Armatimonadota bacterium. Classification (GTDB taxonomy): domain Bacteria; phylum Armatimonadota; class Armatimonadia; order Armatimonadales; family Armatimonadaceae; genus CALEKU01. The sequence goes on along the minus strand of CALEKU010000018.1, from coordinate 23,132 downwards.
GGGGGTGAGGGATTCCGGAAGAATTCAACCGCGGCTTGGCGGCTTCGATGTACCAGTCGCAGAAGTCGTCCCAGAAGAACTCGTAGAGCGCGCGGGCGGCGTCATCGAGGTTGTAGGACTCCAGGCCCGCGTTCACTGCCTCCGCCGCGGCATCCAGCCGGGAGAGAATCCACCGGTCCGCGAGCGCCGTCGGCACCGGGGCCTCGGCGGGCGGGGTGTAACCCTCCAGGTTCATCAGGGCGAACCGGGACGCGTTCCAGATCTTATTGGCGAAGTTGCGCGCCTGCTCCACCTGCTCCTGCCGCCCGTCGCGGATGGGCTTCACGCGGATGTCCTGACGCTGCCCCGCCTCGCGAGCGAGCGCGAAGCGCAGGGCGTCCGCGCCGTAGAGGTTGATCAGGTCCACCGGGTCCACCCCGTTGCCCTTGCTCTTGCTCATCCGGGCGCCGTTCTCGTCCAGGATCGTCGCGTGGATATACACGTCGTCGAACGGCTTCTCGCCCATGAACTCTTCGCCCGTCATGATCATGCGCGCCACCCACAGGTACAGGATCTCCTGCGCGGTGAACAGGCAGTCGGTCGGGTAGTAGTAGGCGAGGTCGCGCTGCGCCTCCGGCGACGAGGACGGCCACCCGAGCGTGGCGAACGGCCACAGGGCGGACGAGAACCAGGTGTCCAGTACGTCCTCCACCTGGAAGATGTCGTCGCTGCCCAGCTTCGCCACGGCGTCCTCGCGGGTGCGGGCACACACATAGGAGTCCTGGGTCTTCGGGTCGGAGTCCGCCCGGCGCCAGAGGGGCATCCGATGGCCCCACCAGAGCTGGCGCGAGATCGGCCAGTCGCGCAGGTTCTCCATCCACCGCAGGTAGATGTCCCGGTAGCGCGCGGGCACAAAACGCACCCGCTCCTCCCGGGCGTCCGCGATGGCCTTTTCCACCATCGGGGTGCCCGCCATCTTGCAGAACCACTGCTCCGAGAGCAGCGGCTCGATCACCGTCTTGCAGCGGTCGCACCGGCCCACGGTCTTGGTGTGCGGCTCCACCTTCACCAGGAAGCCCGCGGCCTCCAGGTCCGCCAGCACCTTCTTGCGCGCGGCGAAGCGGTCCAGCCCGGCGTAGGCGGCGCCGGCGTTCTCGTTCATCGCGCCGTCCTCGCCGATCACGAGGATCTGCGGCAGGTTGTGCCGCTGGCCGCACTCGAAGTCGTTCGGGTCGTGCGCGGGGGTCACCTTCACCGCGCCGGTACCGAACTCCGGCTGCGCGAAGTCGTCGCCAATCAGCGGGATCTCCCGGCCCACCAGCGGGAGGGTGAGCGTCTTCCCGAGGAACGCCTTGTAGCGCGGGTCCTCCGGGTTCACGGCCACGGCGGTGTCGCCGAGCATGGTCTCCGGGCGGGTGGTGGCCACGGTGATCGCGCCGGAGCCGTCCGCGAACGGGTAGCGGATGTGGTAGAGGTGACCGTTCTCCTCCTCGTGCTCCACCTCGATGTCGGAGATGGCGGTGCGGTGGAACGGACACCAGTTTACGATGCGCTTGCCCAGGTAGATGGAGCCGTTTGCGTATAGCCGCTCGAACACGGTCAGGATGGCGTCCACGTAGGCGTCGTCCATCGTGAAGCGCAGGCGGTGCCAGTCGTAGGCGCAGCCCAAACTCTTGAGCTGGTTCACGATGCGGTCGCCGTACTCGTTCTTCCAGAGCCACACCCGCTCCACGAACTTCTCACGGCCCAGGTCGTGGCGGCTCAGACCCTCACCCGCGATCTGGCGCTCCACCACCGACTGCGTGGCGATGCCCGCGTGGTCGGTGCCGGGCAGGATGAGGGTGTTGAAGCCCAGCATGCGCTTGCGCCGTCCGAGGGCGTCCATGATGGTGTGGTTCAGGGCGTGGCCCAGGTGCAGCGCGCCGGTCACGTTCGGCGGCGGCACCGTGATGCAGTAGGCCGGGCGGTCGTCCGGCGTGGCGCGGAAGCAGTCGGCATCCAGCCACTGTTGATAGATGGCCTCTTCCGTGGCCTGTGGGTCGTAGCGAGTTGGCAGTTCCATTGAGTTGACCTCTCCCCCGGGGGCAGGTGCGAAAAGGCCCCGCGTCCCCGGACGACAAAGTCCAGGGACGCGGGGCCTTCCGTAAAGATTTGAAAGCCTCGCGCGGTACCACCCCGGTTCGGCGGACGCTGTGAAGGCGTCCCCCGCCCTTAAGTGCGCGCTAACGGGCGCAACCCGGCGCGGTCTACTCCCGGCGGCGTATGCCGGTTTCCTCGCGCGGCTCCGGGGCGACGTTCGGCGCGGGTTTCCTCGCGGCGGCTCTCAGCCGGTGACCGCCGCTCTCTGGCAGGGCTTGCCCTGCGCCTACTCTTCCCCATCCAAGCCCAAATCCGATTGTGCCCGGAGTATATCGGGCGGCGTCCGCGCTGTCAAGGCGCGAGGTTAATCCGGGGAGAGGGCGGGTAAAAGATGGCACAACGCAAGCAAGGAAACAGGGGCAGGGTGCGTCCCTGCGGAGATAGGAGGGGGAGCGATGGGGATTCGGGAGTACCTGTTATTGAGCGCGGCGCTGAGTATCGCGACGACGGGCGCCTGGGCGCAGTCCGCTGTGGGCGCAGCGGCGGGTGGGGTGGCCGCGCCGGCGACCCACCGTGTCATGGTGAACGGGCGCCCGGTCGACGGTGATGTGGACCCGCAGGTGATAGACGAGACGATGATGGTGCCCCTGCGGTTCATCACCGAGTACCTGGGGGGCAAGGCAAGCTGGAACGATGCCACGAAGACCGCGACCCTGCGCTACCAGACCGACGTGATGGAGATGACCGCCGGGTCGGAACGGGCGAAGGTGAATGAGGAGGGGCGCGCGCTTTCCAAGGCCCCGATTATTGTGCGCGGGCGCATCCTGCTGCCGCTACGGGAGGTATCGCGTTTCTACCGTGCGCAGGTCACCTATAACCCCGATAGCCGCGTGATCTTCGTGAAGACGCCTTCGGGCTCCGTGGAGCCCCCCATTCGCTCCCCCGAAGTGCCCATCAAGCGCCCGAACCCGTCCCTGTAATATCACTGGTACGCGAAAGAAGGGCCGCGACGTCCGCCGACATCGCGGCCCTTTCGTCTGCGCCCAAAGCGAGGGAAAAGATACAAAAAAAGTCCACTTAAATCGTGTTAGGTGACCGGGATTCGGGAATATTGTGGCATAATGAGCCATCCGAACCTGCCGCGCCGCTGCGGCAATCCCCTTACGGTAAGGAGACATCCGGTGTTAACTGCCACACCCACTGCGCGGAACGCCGCTCGTTTCGCCCGCACCGCTTTTACCCTCATCGAGTTGCTGGTAGTCATCGCGATTATCGCTATTCTGGCCGCTATTCTGTTCCCCGTCTTCGCCCAGGCGCGCGAGAAGGCAAGGCAGGCGACCTGCACCAGCAACCTCAAGCAGATCGGCCTGGCGGTCCTGCAGTACAACCAGGACTTCGACGGGGCGTTCCCCCCGCGCTACATCGACTACGACACCACCGGCGCCATCCGAAAGCAGTGGCCCGAACTCATCCACCCCTACATCAAGCAGTTCGGCGGGGCAGGCAACGGCAATACCGAAGGCGTCTTCACCTGCCTGTCCAACAAGAACATCACCCAGGCCAATTCCCCGCACTACGCGATGGCCTGCGATAGCTCCTGGCAGTACCCGTACACTCCGGCCAGCCCCAACGCCAACTGGAAGGGGTACGTGTACCATGGTGTGGACAGCTCGCTGTACGACCCGATGGTCGAGGCTCCCGCGGCCAGCATCTTCATCTCGGAGTCGCCCAACAACAGCGCCTGGCATCGTGTGTGCCCGCCGCGCTCGATCATTCCGGCGGGGGAGGCTCACTACAACACGCCCGGGTGGACGGCACACCTGGACATCTCGTCCGGCGGCGGCGACAAGAAGCATAACGGGGGTATCAACTACCTCTTCTTCGACGGACACGTGAAGTGGATGTCCCCGAACCAGGCGCTCGCGCCGACCAACCTCTGGACGCTCTACCCGAACGACTGAGTCGGGCGGGGCTTTACAGCCGGTGCGTCCGCCGGAACCGGCCGGGGCTCACCTTCAGCGCGCGGGTGAAGACACGGCTCAGGTACAGCCCGCTCGCATAGCCGCAGGCCGCGGCGACCTCCTGCACGGTCATATCCGTTTCCAGCAGGAGGTCCCGTGCCTTGCGCAAACGGATCGCAGTCACGTAGTCCGTTGGCGTGGTGCCGAACGCGGCGCGGAAGTGGCGCGTGAACTGCACGGGGCTCAGGCCGACTGCGTCGGACACCTCCCGCATCGAGAACGCCCGGAACGCCCGCGCCTGCAGCAGGCGCGCCGCAGTGTGCATGGCCCCGTCCGGGCGTGGGGCATCGGGGCCGGACGCCTGCGCGTAGTATAGGTGGAGAAGGTCGTCAAGGACCAGATCGCGACGCCGCAGGCTGCGCGGGTCATCAGCCCCCTCCAACCCGCGCAGCAGGGCGAAGTCCGACGAAAGCCGGGCGACATCCCGGAGCGTCACCTTGCCCGAGGGCAGCAGGTCCGGCCCCGGGTCTGCCCTCCCTCCTCCCGCCCCCTCCCAGTCCCACTGGATCACGTGGTAGGTGAGGCGTTCGAGGACTCGCCGGCGCAGCAGGGTGTGCGGTCGGCAGAACACGACATCCCCGAAGGCCGCCTCGCCCTCCTCATCCGGCGTCCCGAACCAGAACGAGCCCTCCTCCGCGGCCAGAGCGACCCAGAACGGGAAGTCGCCCTCCGCCAGACGGAACTCGTCCCGAGCCCGGTTCCAGTTGTAGTGCCGCATTCGCGGCCGTAGTTCCCACAGGTCCGCCATAGAGAGAGCGCTCGTTTTGAAATAGAGTCCATAACGATGATAACGCCGTGCATAAATAGCTGTCAATGGGGTGAATCGCCCAAGGGATACAACAAATCCGTTGTCTTACGGTGAAATACTCTATATAATCTTCGGAAGCGGGCGCCGTCGCTCGCGCTCGTGACCGTGGCTCCGTATCCGTTCGTTTCAATGTCGAAAGGAGTGACCCGTGTCATCCCCAAACGCCTCCCTCCGCCGTTCCGGCCTCGGGTTTACCCTGATTGAGCTTCTCGTTGTTATCGCGATTATCGCGATTCTGGCAGCCATACTATTCCCGGTCTTTGCACAGGCGCGGGCCAAGGCGCGGCAGACCGCCTGCCTTTCCAATCAGAAGCAGATCGGTACCGCGCTGATGATCTACGCTCAGGACTTTGACGAGACTCTGCCCGGGAACCACAACGCGAACGCCGAAGCGCTTGGGCTCGAACTGGGCTTTATGGACCCCGGCTCAGTGCGCAACTGGGCGAAGTCGCTCATGCCCTACGTCAAGAACCTGGCGGTCTGGGAGTGCCCCCAGGCCGAGCCTCGCAACCTGACCGCATCGCCCCAGTACAACTATTCGTTCACGTCGGGCGCGGGGAACACGAACCTGTACCTGAACGGCATCGTCGCCGACCGCGCCCTTGCGGTGATCCCGAACCCGGCGGACATCATCTTCGTACACGAGACCAGCGTCCTGACGCGCACCTGCCAGGTCCGCCCCCGCGTCACGGCCATCGGCGCAACGACCTACACCGAGGCGAACACCCCGACCTACGACTACATCCACAACGCCGGCGCCAACCTGCTCTTCTGTGACGGGCACGCCAAGTGGCAGAAGAAGACCGCAATACGCTTCGCGCAGTTCGGCATGACCGGTGCCTCCTGCCCCGATAACCGTACGTTCCGCGACGATGTGGACGAGCGCGGCGTCACCTGTTCGGCGGCGTTCTGAACCGCCGCGCCAAACGGGAACGGGCCGCTGCGCGACAATCCTCTTGTCGCGCAGCGGCCCGTTTTCGTTGTTCGTGACGCCGTACGTAAGGCGCGGTGGGGAGTCTAGGCGATGGGGTGCGTGAGGCTGGGTACAAGTCCGCGGAGCCGCCGCCGTATCCGGCCCGCCCGTAGCAGCGACTGCAGGGTCTCCGCCGGGACCGGGCGACTGTACAGATAGCCCTGGACCAGGTCGCAGTCGAGCGCCTTCAGCCGTGCTACCTGCGCCTCCGTCTCGACCCCTTCTGCCACCACCTTGGCGCCCAGGGCGTGCGCCATTTCAATGCAGGCGCGCACCAGCGCCTCGTCGGTGGCGGCGGTCTCCGCGCCGCCGCCCAGCGCCGCCACGAACGTCCGGTCGATCTTGAGGATGTCCACGGGGAAGCGGCGCAGGTATGCCAGGGACGAATACCCCGTCCCAAAGTCGTCCACCGAAAGGCGGATGCCCATTGCCCGCAGCGCCTGCAGCGTCTGCGGCGTCGGGTCGCTGCCCCGGCACAGCGAGGATTCGGTCAACTCGATATCCAGGCCGTTCCCCGGCAGCCCAGTCTCCTCCAGCATCTGCGCCAGCCGGTCCACGAGGCGCGGCTGCATCATATGGCGCGCGGACAGGTTCACGGCAACGCGCAGATGGCTGTGGCCCTCCGCCCGCCAGCGTGCCGCCTGCACGCAGGCGCGCCGCAGTGCCCACTCGCCCAACTCCACGATCAGATCTGCCTGTTCGGCCAGGGGGATGAAATGGGCCGGGGGCACGGGGCCGCGCTCGGGGTGGTGCCAGCGGGCCAGCGCCTCCACAGCCCGTATCTCCCCGGTCATCAGGTCGATCTGCGGCTGGAAGCAGAGCGAAAGCTCGTCCCGCTCCAGCGCACGGCGCAGCTCCGCCTCTTCCACAAGCCTCTGGTAGCTGCCCTCGTTCATGCGGCGCGCGTAGACCTGGCATCCTCCGCCGCCGCCCGCCTTCGCCTGGTACATGGCGATATCGGCGTGCTTGAGGAGCGACTGGCTCTCCTCGCCGTCCCGGGGGCACAGGCTAATGCCGATGCTCGCGCCAACATGGAACTCCTGCGCGCCTACCTGAATGGGGCGGCGGAGCGTGCGCAGCAGCATCTGCGAGACGCTGACGGCGTAGCTCTGGCCGGGGATGCGCGGCAGCAGCACGGTAAACTCGTCGCCGCCCATGCGGGCAAGCGTATCCTCCGGCCGCAAGCATCCGGAGAAGCGGGACGCCACCTCGCGCAGCAGGAGGTCTCCGCTCGCGTGGCCCAGTGTGTCGTTGATTCGCTTGAAGCGGTCCAGGTCCACGAACAGGACCGCAAGCTCCTCGCCATACGCATGCGTGTCCGCGGCGGCGGCCGCGCGAGCCTTGCGCGCTGCCGCCGCGGTAGTACTGCCCGCGCGGCCCCGGCGCGTTGTCGGGGTTGCCAGGCGCGTGGCGAGCGCCTCCTCCAGACGCTCCTGAAACAGGATGCGGTTGGGAAGGCCCGTCAGGGGGTCGTGCCGCGCCTGCCAGCGGGCTGCATCCTCGGTGTCGGAGCGCGCGGCCATCGCATCGGCCAGTTGCAGCGCCTGGCGGCGCAGCTCCAGCAGGGCCATCGCCTGCCGCGCTAGCAGCCGCAGCGCGCGCTGCTGCTCTTCCTCCAGGAAACGCGGCGCTGTGTCCAGCACGCAGACGGTGCCCAGGAGCGCACCATCCTCCGTGAGCAGCGGTACCCCGGCGTAGAAGCGAACGCCCGGAGGGTCGCTCACGCAGGGAAGCGCGCAGAACCGGGGGTCCTCCGCGGCGTTCGGCACCTGGAAGAGGTCGGGGTGGGGGGGAGCATCGTGGCAGAAGAAGTCCCCGCATGCCATCTCTTGGTGCGGCCAGCCGACGCTCGCCTTGACCCAATGCCGCTCCCCGTCTATCACGCTGACCAGTGCGTAGGGGGTGCGGCAGGAGACAGCCGCGAGACGGGCAAGGTCTTCCAGGGCAGGTTCTGCGGGGGCGCCCAGAATGCCATACTGGCGCAGGAGCGCCGCGCCCTCCGGGGCCGCAGAGGACGACCGCGGCAGGGGAGCGTCGGGCACTCCGGAGTCCCGCGTCGTCTTCTCCCGGAGTCGTGTCTTTTGTACAGGCGTCAGTGGTGATCTGCCGTTCCGCGCGCTCATATAACAGGGATTATCGGCGCGGAGGCGTGAGCCGTGTACGCCGTATTTTCACAAACGCTCATGGTTGCTCACGCAGTCCTGCCGCGCGCAGAAGGGCATCCGCCCGGTCTGACTGCTCCTCCGCAAGCGGGACCTCGGCCGGCTCTGAGTAGTCCATATCCCGCCGATACGGCCCCTCATCGTAGGCCCGGGTGAACGCCGCCTGCAGGTCCAGGCGGAAGTCCGCTACGCCTTCGGCGAGGGGGACATGAACCGAAGGCAGGGGCTCATACAGGCGGATGGGCCAGTACTCGTACTCCCCAATGCGGCCGGCGCGGTGCAGGCACACCAGGTAGTCCCATTCCGCCTCCTCGCGAAGCGCCCACTCGGGGGCGGACACGGTGTACTGGCCGGTTCGCAGCAGGTCGATCTCCAGCAGGTGAACATCGCTCTCCAGCAGGCGCCGCTGCTTCGCCCGGTACTCCTCGCGCCCCCGGCCCTCGGCTTTATTGGCGGGGCTGAGCAGCTCGATGACCGCCACCACGCGCTTATTGCCCCGGGTCGTTCGGACTTCCAGGAAAGCCTCCCGGCGCTCCTGGAAGTCCACGCGCAGGATGCGCGGCGCGGTGGAGGCGGGCGCCGCGGCAACGGCAAGTCCCCCGCTCCTATCGGCTCCGCGCGCGGCCGGGCGATTGGCTCCGATGGAAATCGCGGCGTCCGGGATGTAGCGCAGGCGCGGCGACTCTTCTACATAGACCCGCTCCTGCACATGGGACGCGAACCCCTCCGGCAGGTCCCGATTCAGCAGCGAATCCATAGCAATAATTAAGCGGGCGCGGAAACCCTCCCACCAGGTGGGGCCTTCGAGGTACGGGTCCATGCCGGGGAACGGGCTGGGCATGACTCCATTGTACACCTGTTGTGCCGTTGCGACGCAAACGAACGGCCCACACTCCGGGGCGGGAGCGCGGGCCGTTCGCGAGGTCCGTCGGCGGCGCTACTGGGCCGGTTTGACTTCGAGTAGCTCCACCTCGAAGACCAGGGTGGCGTTCGGCGGGATCGGGCCGCCGGGCGTGCCCGCCTCCCCGTAGCCCAGCGCGGGCGGGATGGTGAGCTTGCGCTTTCCGCCCACCTTCATGCCGGCGACGCCTTCTTCCCAGCCCTTAATCACCCGTCCGGCCCCGAGGGGGAAGGTAAAGGGCGTATCCCGGTCACGGGACGAATCAAACTTGGTGCCATCGGTCAGCGTTCCGACGTAGTGAACGACCACGTCCCGACCGGCGACCGCCTCCTCACCGGTGCCCACCACCAGGTCCTCGTACTGGAGGCCGGACGCGGTGGTGATCACCTTGCCCGCGGTGGGCGCCGGAGTGTCCGGGGTGGTGTCGGGCGGGGTCACCGGAGTGGCCGCCACGGCCGGAACCGCCAGCTCCGTGATGCGGGTGGTGATGGTTGACACAATGCGCTCCGCCAGGGCCTGCGGCGTGGCCAGACCGTTCTGGGTCGCCTCTGCCTTGGTCAGTGTCAGCAGCGTCTTGTCGCCGGCCTTAACCACGGATTCCGTTGCCTTCGGGTTGGACACCGTGATCTGGTCCGGCGTGTACCGGCCGGGGCCGCCCATGATCATAGCGACCCGCTGGTTGAGCGCCAGCGCCCGGTCCGGTGCGGTGGTCTTGCCGCCATCCTGGGCGCCCTTCAGGGTCATGATGGGCTTGCCCCACAGTTCAATCCGCGCCACAACGTCCGGCGGGATGCACTTCGCCACATCCATCGTCAGGAGCAGCGGCGGGTTTGCCGGCGGGCGGTAGTCGGGCAGGGACGGCGGGCGGAAGCAGACCAGGGGCACGGTCTGCTGGAACCGTTTGGCGAGCGAGATCGCGTAGTCACGCGAGGAGGCCTGGTTGTTCGCCGCGGCCATCACCGGGTCCACCGTGAGCAGGCGGTGCCCCATGATGTAGATTTCATAGGTGCCCGTGGCGGGGACATTGGTGGCGGTGAGCTGTGCCGGGGGCTTCGTGGTCCAGCGCGGCACCTTCACGATTACGTCACTCGGGGTGATGTAGCGGTTGAGAGGGCCGTTGGACGCGATGATGATGTTGTACAGGTTCTGCAGGTTGGACTCGAAGACGCTCTGGTCCTGGTTCTTGGGGACCGGCACCTTGACGAAGACGTTGCTGAAGTTCATCGTGGACACGGGGCCCGTCGGAACCGGCAGCGGCGCGGCCGGCTTGGCGGCAGGCTTTTTCGCCTGTGCCCAGGCGCTCGCCGGCACCGACGCAAGCGTTGCTACCGCCAGCGCTCCCAGAGTCGCCGCGGCCGCCGCGCGGAGCGTTCTGCTGCGCGTGTGAGGGCGGGCGGGACCAAACACCGAATCAAACATATGGATAAAGACCTTTCCTCGGAATCCGTTTATCTTTACGCTTCACATTCCAGACGCGTGCGGGATTCCCCTCCGTGACTGCTCCGCTCCACGTCCCTTCCCATCCATCGGCGCGGGCGTTCCTGGCGGCGAGGGTGGATATACCTGAAATACTGGCCGTCGCGCGAGAACGTTGCGACGGGTAAAATCGCCGCGTGAGACCAAACACTGCCGACCCCACAGAACAACCACTCGCTGCCCTCCTCGCCCGCGTCGATACAGTCCGGCTGAAGCGGGGGGACGAGAACACGGTGGCGCTGGTCGTGCTGAACACATCCGACGTGCCCGCGCCGGCGGGGCGCGTCACGTTCCGCGCGGCGTTCCCGGTGCGAGCGGAGGTCGGCTCGCGGCCCGTGACCGTGCGCGATGAGGCGGGTGCGGTGGTCCCGTCGCGCATCATGGCGCAATCGGTCACGCCGGACCCGGCGCTGCCGCCGGGGCGTGTACTCTGGTCGTTAACCCTGGAATTCGCCGTGGATGCCCTGCCAGCGCACACAGGGCGCGCCTACGCCGCTGTGTATGCCGACTCGCCAGCGTCCCGCGCGGGCGATGTGACGTTCTGGGAAGCGCTGCCCTCTCTCTCCCTAAATGTGGTGGAGACAGACTGCCATTCCGGCGACCTCCCGACGACTTTCCCTTTGTCCTGACGGCCTTCTGATATAATGTACGGGGCCGGAGGCGCGTGTCGCACGCGCAAGGCGCCCGCATTCCCGGCCGCCCGCGGTGAAGCCCCGCGGCCCTTTGCGAGTCCATACGCATGATCGCCCAGTTGCGCGGAACCGTCGCCCGGTCGTCGGGCAGTTTCATCGTCCTTGACGTCAACGGCGTCGGCTATAAGGTCAATGTGCCCGTCACCGTGCTGGAGGCGCTGCCGCCAGAGGCCGGGCAGGAACTCCTCCTCCACATCCACACGCAGGTCCGCGAGGACGACCTGAGCCTGTACGGCTTCTCTGCGGAGAGCGATCTCCAGGCATTTGAACTGCTGCTGACGGTCAGCGGTGTTGGCCCGAAGGCGGCGCTTGCCCTGCTTTCGGCGCATTCGGCGGAAGCTCTGGCGCAGGCCATCGCCTCGGAGGATGTGCGGGCGATTACCCGGACGCCCGGAATCGGGCCGAAGACGGCGCAGCGGATGGTGTTGGAACTGCGCGACCGGTTCGCGCAACTCGGATTCGCGCGGCGCGTGGATCAGGTGGCGGCGGGCCAGAAGGTGCGGCAGCGGGAGGCGTCGGAGTCGATCGTAGACGATGTGGCCTCGGCTCTGGTGAACCTGGGCTACAACAAGACCCAGGCGGACAGCGCCGCGCGGGCGGCTCGGGACGAGAAGGCCAAAGACGATCCGTCGCCCAAATTCGCGGATGTTTTGCGCGCGGCTCTGAACCGGCTGACGAAGGCGTAAGGTTGGGAGGCCCGGTGGTACAATACTGGCAAATAAGTGTTTGCCAGCAGGGAGGAGATACCGATGCCCATACGGTCTTCCGGGTTCAGTACCACGGGTGAGGGCGGCGGGGACGGCAGCGGCGGTGGGAGCAGGGGCGGCGACAGACCGCCCGTTGATCGGAACCGGCTGATTGGCGGCGGCTACAACGGGAGCGAGGACAGCGACGAATACTCGCTGCGTCCCAAGCGGCTCGCGGAGTACATCGGGCAGCCCAAGATCAAGGAGAACCTGGGCATCGCCCTGACCGCCGCGAAGATGCGCGAGGAGTGCCTGGACCACATCCTGCTCCACGGCCCGCCGGGGCTGGGCAAGACAAGCCTGGCGAACGTCATCGCCAACGAAATGGGCGCGGGACTCAAGACCACGTCCGGCCCGGCCATTGAGCGGCCCGGCGACCTGGTGGCGATCCTTTCGAACCTGGAGCCGGGGTCGGTGCTGTTCATCGATGAGATCCATCGCCTGAACCGTCTGGCGGAGGAGTTCCTTTATCCCGCGATGGAGGACTTCAAGATGGACATGGTCATCGGGCAGGGGCCGTCGGCGCGGACGGTGCAGCTGCCGCTGCCGCGCTTCACGCTGATCGGCGCGACCACGCGGCCGGGCCTGCTGACCAACCCGCTGCGGGACCGCTTCGGCATCATCCAGCCGTTCGAGTTCTACACGGCGGAGGACCTGCAGAAGATCATCACGCGTTCGGCGCAGATTATGGATGTGCCTATCGAACCAGCGGGGGCGTACGAGATCGGGCGGCGCTCCCGGGGCACACCCCGCATCGCGAACCGCCTCCTGAAGCGGGTACGCGACTTCGCCCAGGTGCGGGCGGACGGGCACATCACGGAGGAAGTAGCCGACGCCGCCCTGAAGATGCAGGGCGTGGATGAGATCGGCCTGGACGAGTTCGACCGGCGCTTCCTGCGTCTGCTGATCGAGAAGTTCGAGGGCGGGCCGGTCGGGCTGGAGACGCTGGCGGCGACGCTCCAGGAGGAGCGCGACACGCTGGAAGACGTGGTCGAGCCGTTTCTGATGAGCCTGGGATTCATCAACCGGACGCCGCGCGGGCGGGTGGCCACGCGCGGCGCGTACGAGCACCTGGGGATCGCGTATCGAACCGCGAACACCGGGGGGAGCGGCGACAACCCGTACCAGCCGCCGCTCCTGTAGGTCGTCGGGTACGCCGACCCGTCGGCGCCGCGATCCTGTACAATGACGGACGGACGAACAAGCGACGGTTACGCATCATGACCTGCAAAGAGTGTAAGACCACGAACCCCATCGGCAGCAAGTTCTGCCACGAGTGCGGTGCGAAACTGCCCGTGCCCGAAAGCGCCCTTGCGGTCGAGGAGGCGGAGCGGGCGCAGGCCGAGCGCAAGGCCGAAGCTACTGCCCGCCTCCTCGGCGATGCGTTCGCGCTCTCTGAGCAGAACAAGGTTGCGGAGGCCATCGCCCTGGCCGAGGAGGCCGCACAGATCGCCCCCGACTCCACGGCCGCCTACTCGCTCCTCGCCTCGCTGTATGAGCGTTCGGGGGAGCAGGAGAAGGCGATTCACGCCATGGAGCGCGTGGTGGCGCTGAACCCGCAGTCCGCCGCAGACGCCTACAAACTCCAGTTGCTCAAGCGCGGCGTCCACATCCTGCCCAAGCGTGACGCGGCGAAGCCCCCGCCCCGCTCCGGCTTCGCCGACTGGTTCCCGGTGGCGGCAGCTAGCGCGTCCGCGACTCTGGTCGTCGTGGTGGGCATTCTGGCGCTGAACCGGAACCAGCAGGTCCCCCGGGTCGGTGTGACCGAGCCCTCTCCGTCTCCCACAGCCTCCGCCGCCGCGCCCGCCGGACCCGGCGCCCTGTCTGCGGCGGACCTTGCGGCTGCCGCCGGAGCCGCGGCGCGGGAGCATACCCCACCCGTCGATGCCCGCCCCGACCCCTTCGCCGCGGGCGGTGCATCCGCGAACAGCAGTAGCCCTGTCGCCACGCCGTCCCCCGCCGCGCCGCCCGTAGTGGCGAGTCAGCAGGTCGCTACCCTGCCTTCGCTTAGCTCCCTGAGGAATGTCCCGCCGCGGCCGGCACCGGATCTCGGTCGTACCCGCGAGGACGCGCCCCGTCCCGTTGCGCCCGCGCCCGTGACCGTGGTCGCGGTGCCAAACCAGCCCTCGGCAAGCGAAGGGGAAGGGCGCTCCGCGGGGGCATCCTTGCCGCCGCTCGCACCCGCCCCCGGCTCCGGCTCCCAGGGGAGCGGCTTCGGCAACGGAGGGCGCCTCACCGTCGGCCCTCCGAACGGCGGCAGCAGCGGCAGCGGCGGTGGCGCGGACAGCGGCGCTCCGTCCGGCGGCACGGGGGGGAACCCGGCCGGCAGCGGGTACATCCGTATCTCCGTCGGGCCGCCGTCAGGCCGTTCCGGCGCCCCGGCCGGGAGCGGCGCGGGCGGGCCTCGAATCCCCGCGGCAGCGCCCGGAGGACAGGGGGCGGGCGACCAGGACAGCGATCCCCTGAGCCGTGCCCGGCGCCTTCAGAGCATGGGGCGCTACGATGAAGCCGTGGGGGCGTACCGCGACGCCCTGAACAATGGGGCTGCTGCCGGGGAGACGCACCAGGGCATCGCGCTTGCCCAGCAGCGTCTGGGCGACAAGGCCGCTGCGCGGGCGGCGTACCTGCAGGCCATCGCCGCCTATGAGGCGCAGATCGCCGCTGGAAAGAATGTCAGCGCGGCGCGGCGTGGCCTGGAATCCTGCCGTGCTGCCCTGGAGGTTCTCGGTGGGGACTAAGCCCCGCGCGGCCGCCTCACTCGCCCTCGCCGCGGTGCTGTCGCTGGCGGTCATGGGGTCTGCCGCGTCTGCGGCGCCGCGTGCCGGGGGACGTGCGGCCGCCCGAGCCCGTGCCGCGGCGGTGGCTCCCTCCCGCCCGCTGGTCGTGCTGTTCGCCTACGGTCTGTACGGAGACCCGAACCAGGCGCCCCCCGGAGTAGACCCCATCCGCAACCGGATGGCGGTGCGCGCCGTCCGCGACCTGCTGCGGGATAGCAATGTCGCCGAGCCGGTGGTGTACTCGCCGGAGGCTCCGGTCTTCGTGCGGGCGCTCCAGGAGCAGAAGCTGACCCTCAAGAAGCCGCTGGACCCGGATGGCACCGAGCAGGTGGCGGTGGGCAAGGCCGTGGGGGCGCGCTTCACGGCGTTCCTTTTCGTCCACCCGCCGGATGCACAGAAGCCAGGGATCGACATGGAGATCCTGGTGGTGGATGTGGAGTCCGGCAAGACCTGGGGCGAGCGTTGCCGGGCGGAGATTAGCGGGAGTGCCCCGGTGGTTGCCGCTGGCGCGGAATCGGGGGAGGGGGACGGCGGCGGTAGCGGCAGTGCCAGCGGCGGCGGGCCGCTCCCGCCCAACAATGCGGTTCTGAGCGCTGCGAACACCCTGGTCACCAAGATGCTGGCTGGCCCGCTTCTGGAGTATGCGCGGGATACCACGCCTCCATCGCTGCTGCCGCCCCCGGCGCGCCCGGTCGTGGAAGGCGCCGCCCCGCCCGTTCCTGCCCTGACCAACACCCCGCCTCCCACGGCGCCGCCCGTCGCCACGGGAGACCCTGTCAACGTCGGGACGGCGGCAGCGCCGCCGACTGCGGCTCCCGCCGGGCAGCCTGCGGCGGAGGCGGTGGGCGCCACCACGCCGGACGCCAGCCTGAGCGACTCCCAGGCAGCGGCGGAGCGCCTGCAGGGGGAGCAACTTTTGAAGGCGGGGGACACCAACGGCGCCCTCCTGAGCCTTCGGCGGGCGGTCAACCTCGCGCCGCGGTCCGTGCCCATGCGGGCCGCGCTGATTCAGGGGTATCTCGCCGCGAAGCGCGCTCCCGACGCCATCGCGGAGGCGCGCCGCGCGCTCACCCTCGCCGCACCGGAGGACCGGGCGGGACGCCTGGAACTGACCCGCCTGCTGGCCGAGGCGCTGACGCAGAGCGGCGATACTACCGCTGCGCGCGCGACCTACGAAGAGATCATCACGGCGCAGCCAGGCAGCGGCGCCTACTGGGCGCGCCTGGGGCTGGCGGCTCTGCTGGAGAAGCAGGGCAAACTGGAGGAGGCGGAGGCGCAGTACCGCCTTGTCCGTAAGGCGGACCCGAACGAGAAGGATGCTGCGCTCGGACTGGCGCGGGTGCTGGCCGCCCGGGGCGATTACGAGGCGGCGATTGCGGAGATGACCGCCATCGAGGGCGAAGGCGGTCAGGAGGCGCGCTATGAGACGGCGCTGCGCTTGTTCGATGACGGTACCACCCGCATCGCTGACCTCCTTGCCGAAAACCGCGAGGCGTACGAGAACGGCACCCTCGCCCGCGAGGTGTTTTTCCGCGCTACCGCGGCCCAGTCGGCGCGCATCAACGCGCTGCTGGCGCTGATGAAGGCGGTGCCGCCGCCCCAGGACGCGACCGAGTTGGTGCGCAAGACCCACCGGCAGCGTGTCTTTGCCGCCTCGCTTCTGACGCAGGGTGTGGCCGCCATCCTGGCGCAACTGGAGACCGGCGACACCTCGGCGGGCTCCCAGGCAACGGTCTTCCTGAACGAGTTCCGCACGGAGATGAACGCTATCCGCCGCGCGGAAGGGCAAGCCGGAGAAGACGGCGTAACAGGGGGCGTCGAGTAGGGGCGCCTGGGTAGTTCTGACGTCGGATGGGTGCCGTCGGATGGGGGCCGTGGGTTGAAACCCCGGCTACTTTACCTTCGGGGCAAACTCCACCAGGTACACCGGGTCGATCTGGGCGGTGTTGTACACGATCATCTCGTTGTTCACCACGCCCGAATGGCCCGCCCGGGCAAAGGTGCTGTCATAGCCCGCCATCGGCAGCGACTCCTGCCACGAGCGCGGTGTATAGGATTTGCCCAACGCCACCCGGCACAGGAACATGTAGCAGTTCGCATCACGGGTGCCGCCGCCCCAGTAGCCATAGGCGTAGTTCAGCGCCTTGGTGCTCTGGTCGCTGAAGTAGGCGCCGTTGCCGAACATGCGGCCGGTGCAGTGGGGGGCGTTGGCGGGGGGGATGACGAACCCGTTCTTCAGGATGGAGAGCAGGTTCGATGCGCGCGTCCCGTGCCATAGCTCCTTCACGTTGCCCACGCGCTCGCCCGTCTCCGCGAACGCTCGCCGCATCCCGCCAATCTCCACGCGGAATACGCGGTGAACATCCAGGTGAGCGCAGGCGTGGATGTCCTGCCGCGTCGCCTGGTACTGGCGGCGCACCCGTTCCACCTCGAAGACATCCTCCACCAACTCCAGCCGCGCCTCGAACATCTGCGGGACAGGGGCCTCGTCCGCCTTCGTGGCATCTCCGGCGTTCAGGACCGTCTGCAGGCTCGCCTCCAGCGAATCGAGGATCTGGTTCTGGCGGCGCACCGATTCCAGGTCGGGGAACAGCGTCTGCGGGTCCGGCTTCGCCCGCCCGATGTTCTGGGGCACCAGCATCAAGTACTCGTTCAGCGTGGGGGCGAAGGCGGCGCTGCCGTAGTCCGCCGCGTGCACCAGGTCCCCGATTCGCGCCAGGAGCGTCCGCGCCTCCGCGATAGCGTCCGCCGTCACGATCCCGAGCGGCGTGGAGAACGTTCCCCGGCTCTCGTCGTACTGCAGCGTGGTCGCCTGCAGGATACGGTGGACGTTCACCCGCGCCAGATACGTCACCAGCGCCAGCGTCTCCGGGGAGTCGGTCCGGATCTGCGTGGTCGCGATCTGCGCCAGCTTCTCGTTGGCCATCGTCCGGGCTGAGTGACCGGCGGTGTTTGCCAGTGTCTTCTGTGGCCGATATCCCTTGTTCGCCTTTTCACGGCATTTCGCGTCGAACTGCGCCTCGGTCCACGCAGCGAACGACTTGCGCTGGCCGTCCTCCCCCACGCGGCCCCAATGCGTCTCACAGGAGCCGTCCGCGAACAGGCGGATATTCCAGAACTTATTGTTATTGCTGCTGATATTCGTCAGTACGTAGCGTGCCTCCTTGATAACCGAAGGGGCCGCCGTGATCGTCGTTCCGCTCATGTCCCTCTCCTCGCCGGACTCTGCCGGGTGGCTGCGAGGATACTTTTCTGGCCGCCGCGTGGGCGGAACCGTTGCGCTTCACGATTTGTTTACGGGGGGCGGATAGTCTGGACACGGAGGGAAATTGAGATGACAAG
This sequence comes from uncultured Armatimonadota bacterium, assembly GCA_937902745.1. Classification (GTDB taxonomy): domain Bacteria; phylum Armatimonadota; class Armatimonadia; order Armatimonadales; family Armatimonadaceae; genus CALEKU01. The sequence goes on along the minus strand of CALEKU010000018.1, from coordinate 5,176 downwards.
TCACACCCGATTACAGACCCCCGTGGCGGCCGTCGCCGCACTGATGAGCGTTACCGCCACCGTTCTGGCCCTGGGCCTGCATGGGCCGGCGCGGGCGGCGCAGGAGCCCCTGCCCGCGGCAACGGCAGCCGTACAGACGGCGCCCGCGGACGCTGCCCACGAGGAGCTTTTCGCCGCTATCGCCCGCGGCGACGCCGCGGGCGCGAAAGCGGCACTCGAAAAGGGGGCGGACCCGAACGGAGTCCTCACCGGCCGCTACGACAATATGCCGCCGCTGCACCTGAGCGTCTACCTGGGGCACCGCGAGATTGCCGAGGCGCTGCTCATAAAGGGCGCGGACCCGAAGCGGACGGGACCGGAGGGCGTGCCGCTGCTGGGATTGGCTGTGTACAACCACCACGCCGCCCTGCGCGCTACGGAGCAGGCTCGGGCGATGCAGGCGGCGCTCGGCGCGGACCTTGCCCGCTCTCAGGAGGACGCCCTGAAGAATCTGGAGGCGGCCCAGAAGGCGCTGGAGCAGCAGAGCGGGGCGGCGTCCGGGCGCCGCAAGGGCCTGCTTGGCGGCCTGGGCAAGGCCGTGGGAGGCGCTGTCCGGGGCGGCCTCGGTAATCTGGCGATGGCGGCAGCGACCGGCGGCGGCAGTCTGCTCAGCCAGAGCCTGTTCAAGCAGGCCAGTGCGGGGCTCGGCAGGCAGTTTCTCGGCAAGGCGCTCGGCAGCGGCCCGCTCGGTGCCTTCGCCCAGGCGGCGCTCCGAGGTAACCCGCTCGGCGGCGCGTCGGCTCTGGAGGCGCTGGCGGCCGGGCATGGAAAAGGATTGGGGGACCCGGCGCAGTGGGTGAACCTGGTGCAGTCCGCCGCTGCGGGAGACCCGGGCGCCCTGGTGGGGCTTCAGAGCCTCAATCCCGGCGCGTCCGCCGAGGACAGGACCGCCTGGGGCAACTTCCTCGCCGCCGCCCAGGGGGGGCGGGTTGAGGAGGTAAAGAAGATGCTGGCGGACGGCAGCGTGCAGGGGTATGTCACCCAGGTACAGTCGAGTTTCGCGGACGCCATGACGCAGATGGAGGCGGAGATGCGCGCCCGGGCAGCCGCCTACACGGCCGCGCCCGCGGACCCGCAGGCCGAAGCGGCGCTGATGCGCCTCCTGATTGAGAAGGGGGCGGTGCTGGATACGGCGGACAGCATGGGCGTAACCCCGCTGATGTGGGCGGCGCAGGCGGGCCGGGCGGACCTGTTGGCGCTCCTTCTGGAAAAGGGCGCGGACATCCACCGCAAGGACGGAAACGGGTTCACCGCCCTGGACTGGGCCGGGATGGGAACGGACCCCGCCGCCGCGGAGAAGGCGGTGGCCCTTCTCAAGAAGGCGGGCGCGAAGAGCGGCGGAGCATAGTTCGAACGCCTCGCCCTTCGCCCGAGTCCCTAGCAGCAAAATGCCCCCGCCGGCCTCGAAATGAGGCCGGCGGGGGCATTTTGTCGGTGGAGCGTTTAGTGGTCGTCGCGGACGCGCGCGCCCTGCGACTCGATGAACGTCACCAGTTCGGTCTGTCGCCGCTCCAACTCGTCCGGGGTCCGCGCCTCCAGGTTCAGGCGCAGCACCGGCTCGTTCTGGCTCATGCGCAGGTTGCAGCGCCACTGCGGCATCTCCAGAGAGACTCCGTCGATCGTGGTCACCTGCGCGTCGGGGTACTCCGTCTGGAGCGACGCGATGATCTCCTTCGCCCGGTCGGTGATGAAGTTGATCTCTTCGCTCGCCGGGTACTGCGACCGGAACTGATCCAGCAGTGCCGAGACCGGCTTGCCCGCCCGGATGCTGTCCGCGAACATACCCAGGACAGTCAGGAACGTGATGATGCCGTTGTCGCAGTACCAGAAGTCCCGGTAGTAGAAGTGCCCGGAGTTCTCACCTCCGAAGATGGCGTCGCTTTCGCGCATCTTGGCCTTGATGAACCCGTGCCCGGTGCGGCTGATCACCGGCTTGCCGCCCAGGCGGGCCGCCGTGTCCTGGGTCGCCCAGATCTGGCGCGGCTCCACCACCACCGCTGCGCCCGGGTCGCGCTTCAGGAAGTGTTCGATCAGCAGGGCATTAATGTAGTAGCCGGGGAAGGCGCGCCCCTTCTCGTCATAGAAGAAGCACCGGTCCGCGTCCGCGTCCCAGGCCACGCCGAAGTGGGCGCCTTCGACCACAATCCGCTCCTCAATCTCCTTGCGGTTGCTCGGCAGCAGCGGGTCGGGCGTACCCTTGGGGAAGGTGCCATCCTCGTTCCAGTTCAGGCGCACCACCTCCAGCGGCAGGTTCTTTACCACCGCGTCCACTACCTTGCCGTTCGCCCCGAAGTTCACATTCGCGACGATCTTCAGCGGCTCCAGGCCCGCGGGCACAAACTTCTGGAGGTAAGCGGCGTACTGCGCTACCAGGTCGCCGGCCGAGGTGACCGTGCCCGGCGTGTCCGCGGTGCGCCCCTCCGGCCCCTCCTCGATCTCCTTGTAGATCTCGCCCAGCTTGCCCTCGCGGGTGAGCGGGACGCCCGCCTTGCCCACGAACTTCATGCCGTTCCAATCTCTGGGGTTGTGGGACGCCGTGACGGCAAAGCCGCCCTCTACGTCCAGCACGCCGGAGGCGTAGTAGAGCATCTCGGTAGAGATGACCCCGAGGTCCACCACGTTCACCCCCATCTCGGTGAGCGCCTGAATCGCCTCCTTCTGGAGCGATGCGCCGTGCGCGCGCACATCGCGGCCGACAGCGACCGTTTTGGCCTCCATCACCGTCGCAAACGCCTGCGCAGCGGCGCGGATAAACCGCTCATTCATGACGTCGGGGTACGTCCCCCGGATGTCGTAGGCACGGTAGAGCGAAGGGTCGAATCGCATGGTCCTGACTATCCTCTTCTGAATTCTGAAGTTCGTTGCGGATTTTCGACTGTATCGTACCCGATTGTAGCGTCCCGCTCACCGGCAGAGAGTCCGAAAGGTGACCCCGCAAAGGGGGGGACGGAAACCGGACGGCGTGAGTGATACAGTAGAATCAGCCCGCCCCGGCGGCGGGCGCTGACGGGATACGGCATGAGGTTTCACAGAGTCCACTTTCTTGCGATGACGGCGCTACTGGCCGCGGGGGGGGGCGCAGCGGCCGCTGTTGCGCGCGGGCGCTCCGCCGCGGCACCGCCCGCCCCCGATGTCTCCGGCATCTCGCCCGCGGCCGCCCTGCGCATCGCGTGGGACCACCGGAGTCGGCAGACGATGGGCGAGTTCACCGTGGAGGGGCGGACCTTCCGCGTGCGCCACTATCCGCGCATCCGGCGCCTCAAGAGCGGCGATCTGCTGATGACGTTCATGGACGGCCGCTTCGGCTGGCAGACGTTCCAGCAGCGCAGCCGCGACGGCGGTAAGACCTGGAGCGCCCCCCGCTGGATCAAGCGCTCCTGGTACGACCCGGCTTCGAAGGACCGGGTCGCCTACTGCAACCCCGAGTTCCTGCAGCTTCAGGACGGCACCCTGCTCCTTGCCTATCAGCGGCGCAACAACACCCGCAGCAACGAGTACGAGGGCATCGAGGTGATGCGCAGCACGGACGAGGGCGAGACCTGGAGTGAGCCGGTCTGGGCTTTTCGTGGGAAAAACTGGGAGCCGTCGCTGCTGCAACTCCCCTCTGGTGAGGTGCAGCTCCTCTTCACCGATGTCCACGATGGGCAGTGCCACGTCGGCATGGTCCGCTCAATGGACGGCGGGCGCACCTGGACACCCGCGCCCGACGCGAAGAACCCCCGCGCGGAGTACCTGTCCCGCACCGAGGGTATCACCGCGGACGGCTCCCCGTTCAGCATGGATGGCATGGCGGTGGGGGTGAGCCTGCAGGGGGGCAAGGGCATCGTCTACGCCGCGGAGTGCGAGCAGGTCAAGAAGGTCAATCCGCCGCCCGTCACCCCCTCCATCGTCTGGAGCTCCCTGGAGCGCAACTGGCGTTACCCGGACTATCCGGCCGGTGCGGTGGGGCCGGCGGATCGGCGCTGGCCGGTCCATCCCGAGTTCACCGGGTATGCCCCGTACCTGATCCAGCTCGACTCGGGCGAGGTGATCGTCCAGGCGAACGGCAAACTGCGCGGCACCGGGGGCATGTGGACGTTCGTGGGTGACAATGGCGCGCGCCGCTTCGGCAGCCCGTCGCGCCCGTTTGGCGAAAAGGGGTTCTGGGGCAGCATCGCCCAGATCGCCCCTGACCGGGTTCTGAGCTCCGCGACGACCGGTGCAAAGGGCCAGGAGCGGATTCTGCTCGTCGCGGGCGTGCTGAACCGCCCCCTCCGCATCGCGCGCGCCGGCAAGGCACCGGAGAGCGCGGCTAAGAGCGAGTGGTTCATCGGCGGTGCATCGCAGGCGCAGGGGCGCCTTTCCGCTACTGAGGACGGTCGGTCTCTCACGCTCGCCTTTACGGCGGTTGATGACCAGCCAGTCGCCGCGGCCGCGCCGGATAAGGGCGACGGGTTCCGGTTGAGCTGGCGCGGCAGCGGGGGCAGCCTATACCGGCTGACGGCCACCCTCGCGCCCGGCGGTGGCGCCGCGGTCGCGCACCTGGAAACGCGAGCGGCCGGCGCGTCCGACTGGACGCCCGTGAAGAGGGTATCGGGCCTGCGGGCCGTGGCGCGGCGCGGGGGCGGCGGCTATACCCTGCAGGTCACGCTTCCCTGGCAGGCGCTCGGTGGGCGTCCCGCCTCCGGCGCCGCCGCCGCGGCCCACCTGGAGCTTCTGAACGCGGACGCCGCGGACGGAAGCGACCGCCTTGCGGACGGCATGCCCGGCGAAGACCCTGCGGACCCGGCCACCTGGCTGCGCGTCGAACTCCCTGCCGCCTGATATATTTCTCGTCGGCGCGGTTACCGAGGGGGGCTCCCGGTGAATATCTGGAGTACACCACCTCGGCGCGCCGCGGCAGCGCGGAGAAGGCGTCAAAAAGGACGGCGACATGACCTCCGCTTCGTCAAACAACTCTGAGGAGCCCCAGGCGATCTACCGGCGCCCCGGCGACTACGACCTGGAGCACGTCGGGGACACGGACGACGTGGAGTTCTTTGTGGAGCAGGTCACGCGCCTGCGCCCGCGGCGCGTGCTGGAGCTTGCCAGCGGCACCGGGCGCGTGACGGTCCCGCTGGCCGAGGCGGGCGCGGTCCACGGCTTCGATGTGGTCGGT